>JBAVQS010000114.1:0-30738 GCA_049694275.1 Anaerolineae bacterium
ACGAACGTGCGGACAAAATCAGGGAAAAGGCGGCGAAATACGCGCCCGGCGTCCGTTTTGTCGTCGTCGATTCGCCCTATCGCGCCTTTGTGCGCCCGCTCCTCTCTTACATTGATGCGCTCCACAGCCAGAAACCGAATGCGTTTGTGAGCATCGTGGTGCCCGAGTTCATCCCCGCGCACTGGTGGGAGGGGTTCTTGCACAACCGCACGGCCAATGTTCTGCGCAAGGCGTTCGAATTGCACCCTAACGTCGCCGTCGTGCTCGTCCCTTACCTGCTGGAAAAATAAACCTGTTCCGCTCGACCCTACTGAAACGCCCGACTGCGTTTACTCGCAGCCGGGCGTTTCGTTGTCAGGACAGGGTAAAAAAGCAAAAGGGCCACCTGGTGCGAGCCGGGTAGCCCTTTTGAGTATGAGCACGCTATAACAAAACGACCTAACGAGCATGAGGTGTTGGGCCAGTCTAACGGCCGGCGTTGCTGGCAAGGGCGGGACTTCGCGGAAAAAGCCACCAGCGAAAGTGCGGGCAAAGCCCCGCACTTGTCCGGTGCACGCGGTGTTAGCCCACTTTTGAATTGCGAAACTCCCATGTTTCAACCAAAAACAATGCTACAGAACCAGCCAAATTTACCGCAAGTTCGGCATGTCGAGCCGCAGGACGAACAGGTTTTTTACCTTGTCCGTGGGCGTCTCCTAATCTGTTACGAAGCGTACCCAGCCCATTTACGATTGCAGAACAACCGCCCAATATTTGTTTGAATACGTCTTCCGTATGTTGGCCTGGCGAAAGGTTTAATTCAACAGATACCAAATGATAAAGTTGGGGCAAATCGGTTTTGTTGTTATATTCAATGCTTTTTTCATCCAGAATGTGCTTACAAACTGTTTCCAGTAAAGTGCGGGCGGCAGTAATCGCTCCTTCGGGGTCTGATTGTCGTCTGTCTAAAGCCTTTGCCCAAACTATTTGCACACTTTCGGCATTAATGCGTTTCAAAATTTCTGATACCGCTTGATCACTTGGCGTTTTTGAGCCGGTTTCCAAAAATTCCAGCAATGGAGTAAATTCATTCCAAATAAAAGTCCGTCTTTCTGCATAAGTTGAGAATTTATCTTTTATGAATTGCCAAAACTGCGATAAATCTCGATTAAGTTTTACCCATGACGGTATTATAGATTTGGTTGCAGTGTTATCAAGAAAATATTGGCGTAATTCCTGATATTCTGCATTTTCAGCCTCACCATTTGTCGCAAGACTAATCAGCAAATTCTGCAAATACTGTGCTCTCTCAAAATCATTGTCTAGATGTTCCATTGACATATTCTCGGAAGAAATGGGCTAATAGCTGGCGACGGGATTGCTGGCGGGAACTCCCTGGAAGAGCCAGTACGATCAACTGATCCAGAGTCAGTTTTCACCCGTCACATTCTGCCCAGTGAAATCTAAATGGGTATGAGTCGTTGGGTTCAAGCATTCCAGAGTACAGGTTGGTTTCTATTCAGTTTTATTCCACAAAGGTTTCGTCAAAACAACCTTCCTTCAATCCTATAATTGTTTGCATTTTCTTGGCGATCTCGCGTTGGATGGGTGGCAGGTCTTTATATACTACCTCGCGCAAGTCTTTGTTAAGTTGCGTGTACTGGTTCATGACAGCAGGGTCGTGACCAGCCAAATATTGTTTAAAAGACTGCATTGTTGTGAAGTTGGCATACGCTTCGTTCAGCCTTTCAATAAACTTGTCTATTAATTGGCACAGACCTTTGTCCAAATACAATTTGGTTTGATTGTAATAATCGATGAAATCAGCAACTGCATTAAATCCGCGCACGAGCTCTGTCTCTTGAGGCGGCGAATTACCCACCTTGTAACTGGCGAGAGCCACGCTGAAAATGTCCAGTATTGTTGCTACATGCCTAAAGAGGCGGTCGATTACCTCGCCTTGTTTTTGGTAGACATACGAAAAACGTGTGTCATGTTCGTGAACTATTTTCTCAATTTCTCCCTGACGAGCTGCGAGTTCTGTCTGCTTGGCAGCAGTCACATACCAACTACGAATGGTAACAATCAATGTAATTGCTGAAAAAATAGTAATAAACCAATCGGCGATGGTCATAGTACAAACTCTCCCTTCGACCCAAGTTGCGCGGTAGCGAGCGTGCGCCGAGTGCCGCGCAAGCGGTTTCCGCTGGAGGCGCGGCTCGGCGCCGCATCCAGCCGCCGGTTGAAACCATCGGCTGAAAAATGAAAGCGTGCTCAAGCACGCTCGCGCGAACCGGATGGCTCGATTATAGCACCGGACGGGGAAACAAAAAACTCCCGTTCCGTTCGGGAGTTTCAGAATGTATCCGATCAGGGGGCATTGATTGAAACGATAATAATGGGACCTGCTGATCCTTTTTCTTGACCAATCACCTTGAGCCCCTTTCCATACGCTTCAAGATCCTGCGGACTCTGGACGCCAAAAGTCCAGGCCACATCCAGACCCCACTCCATTCGGGAGTGCAGGCGAAAAAGAGTTTTCCAGATTCCCTTTGTGTATTGCTCAGGGACCATATCCAGGACCAGTTGCGAGCGATCAAACCTTTCTCCGATTTCCCTAAAAAGCCCTATCGCATCTTGTGGAGAGAACCACATGAATAGTCCTTCGGCAAGCAGGAGGAAATTCGCGTTCCCATGGCTAGTGACCTGATCGATCCATGTCGTATCCAAAACCGAGCATCCGATTGCCTCGTATCCGAGATATTCCTTCAGGAGCTCTTTTTTCAGTTCGATGACGCCGGGAAGGTCCAGCTCAATGTACTTGCACTTTGCATTTTCAATGCGCCAGAATCTTGTATCCAATCCACAGGCGAGGTTGATGACCGTGCAGTTTGGATTGTCCGCGATGAAACGATTGGCCGCATTGTCGAAAGCCTTCCCTCTCTGTGCGCCCGCTCTGGCATCTCGTGCTTGAATCCCTTTATACATGCGCTTTTTGCTGATGATCCAACGCTTGTCTTGTTCTGGCGCGATAGAGATCAGTCTTTCCAAACAGAGAACCGCCATGGGGTCATCAAATGCCGATTGATCCTTCTCTGCTTGAACGGCGCGACAGATCAATAAAAGAATTGCGGTTCGCGATATCGGCGATAGATTCATCATCAACCCCCTCAAATTATAGCACTGGGCGGGGAAACAAAAAACTCCCGTTGACGAAATGCCAGCCCCGGTATATAATTAGTCTAACTAACTATTAGGCGGGCTAATTATGAGTGCTTCAGCAAATGAGACCAGCCTCGACCTGCTCGAAACGGTTCCCGGAATCATGAACATTATCCGGGCGGAGATGCGGGCCCAACTGACTGCCGATTTGACGGTGCCCCAGTTTCGCACGTTGAATTTTTTGAACCGGCGTCCTGGTGCATCCCTGTCGGATGTTGCCGAGCATATTGGCATTACCCTCCCCTCGACCTCGGTCATGGTAGATGGGCTCGTGGCGCGCGGGCTTGTGAGCCGCGAACCGGATGCGGTCGACCGGCGCAAAGTGACGTTGGCGCTGACCGATCTCGGGCGCTCGATGCGCGAGACGGCGCGCCAGGGGGCGCAGGCGATGCTGGCGGAGCGCCTTGCGAACTTGTCGAATGACGAACGCGAAACCATCCGCGAGGCGCTCCGCCTGCTGCGGCCGCTCTTTGCATCCGCGGTGGTTGAAGGAGAGAGGAGCTAACATGCCCATTTTGGAACTGACGCATCTCGTACGGCGCTTTGGGGATTTTATTGCGGTCAACGATGTCTCGTTTTCGGTGGAACCGGGCGAGGTGTTTGGCCTGCTGGGTCCGAACGGCGCGGGCAAGACGACGACCATCAAGATGTTGACGACTTTGCTCCCGCCGACATCCGGCCAGGCGCGCATCGGGGGATTGGACGTCGTCCACCAGGCGACGCGGGTGCGCCGGCTCATCGGCTATGTGCCGCAGATGGTTTCAGCCGACGGCACGCTGACCGGTTACGAAAACTTGCTGATCTTTGCCAAACTGTATGACCTGCCGCGCAAGGGGCGTGACGAGCGCGTGCGCGATGCCCTGGCCTTTATGGGGCTGGCCGATTCCGCCAACAAGCTGGTGCGGGAATATTCCGGCGGCATGATTCGCCGTCTCGAAATTGCGCAGTCCATGCTCCATGAGCCCCATCTCCTCTTTTTGGACGAACCGACGGTCGGGCTGGACCCGTTAGCGCGCCGCGCGGTGTGGGAACGCATCGACGAACTGCGCCGCGAGTACGGCACGACGATCCTGCTGACCACCCATTATATGGAGGAGGCCGATAGCCTCTGCAAGCGCGTGGCAATCATGCACCGCGGGAAGATTGCGGCGGTCGGAACGCCGGAGGAATTGAAAACTGCCATTGGCGGGAACGGCAAGACGCTCGACGATGTATTTGCACATTATACAGGCGAAGAGCTGGAATCAGGAGGAACTTTCCGTGAGACCTTTAGAACAAGACGTACTGCGCAGCGGCTTGGCTAGCCCGAGCATTCTGCCAGCCGACAACATTCTGACTGCGCTCATCAGTTTTATCCGCAAGACGCTCGTCATTACCGAACTGGAGATTCGCAAGCTGCGTCATGACGCGACCGATCTCGTGACCCGCGCGATTCAACCCGCGTTGTGGTTGCTGGTCTTTGGACAGGTGTTCACCCAGTTTCGTGCGATCCCGACCGGCTCACTGCGGTATATCGACTTTATGGCGCCCGGTATCCTGGCGCAGAGCGTCCTCTTTATCGCCATTTTTTATGGGATCGCCATCATCTGGGAACGGGACCTGGGGATTCTGCACAAGTTTCTCGCCAGCCCGACGCCGCGCCCTGCGCTGGTCCTCGGCAAAGCGATCTCGGCCGGCGTTCGAGCCCTGTCGCAGGCGGTGATTATCTATGTGCTGGCGCTGGTGCTCGGCGTGCAGGTGGACTGGAATCCATTGGCGCTACTCGGGGTCTTGTTCGTCGTCTTTCTCGGCGCGGGACTCTTTGCGACCTTTTCGCTCATCATCGCCTGTGTCGTCAAGACGCGCGAGCGCTTTATGGGGATCGGCCAGGTGCTCACCATGCCGCTCTTTTTCGCGAGCAACGCCATCTATCCGATCTCGATCATGCCCCCCTGGCTCCAGTTCATCTCGCACATCAACCCGCTCACGTATGAGGTGGACGCCCTGCGCGACCTGATGCTCGCGGGCGGCGTCAGCACCTTTGGCATCGGCCTCGACCTCGGCGTCCTCGTCGTGGCGCTCGCCATTCTGGTGGCGATTGGCTCCTGGCTCTATCCGAAGGTCGTGATCTAGCCGCACTTGGGCGAGAATCAAAAACGGGACCGGCCTGTAAAAGGTCAGTCCCGTTTGGCGCGAGTGCGAGTTTACTCTTTTGCGGCTCTATTATCTGCCGCCTAACGTGCCGAGAAATGCGTTCAGGTCGGACAACTGGGCGTCGGTAATCTGGTCCGGGCTGTAGGCGGGCATGCCGGGCCGCCCGCGCCGCACCGTGTCGGACCCCTCGCCTCTGCCGCCACGCAATCCGAGCTCACTGCCCGCGTTTCCGGCCGGCCCGTGGCAGTTCTGACAGCCCGCGGCAAAATAGACTGCCGCGCCGCGATGGATGGCATCGCCGTTCGGGTCCGCCATCGCCAGTTGCTCAGTCGTCGGCGTGGGGATGTCCAGCGGGCCGCCCCGGAACGAAGTGGGCGCGGTCCCGCTTGGGTTGTCCTTGAAAGAGCGCGTATACGAGACCAGGCTCCAGATCATCTGGTCACTGTACTGATTGCCAAAGCCCGGCATCCCGGCAAAGCTGAGCCCGTTCTTGATGATCCAGAACAGTTCGGCGTCGCTCTTGCCCTGTGTGTCGCTTGCGCGCAGGTCGGTCGCCGGCGGATAGATCGCCTGGCCGAATATTCCCTTGCCATCCCCGTTCGCCCCGTGACACATTGAGCACGAGCCGGTATAGGCCAGCCGCCCGGATTCGTTCGCGCGCGGATTGGCCGCCAACGGATTTTGCGCCGAACCGGCCTGGGTTTTGACGGCCAGCCCGACTGCGATATCGCCGTAGAGCTTTTCCAACGGCAAATCGTTGCGATGGCCGAGCGCCAACGGCATCCCCACAAAGACGGTCAGGAGGAGCGCGCCCGCGCCCCCAATCAGCAGGCCAACCAGGAGCAAGAGCCAGTTGGTCTTACGCTTGGGTTGATCCACACTCGGTTTGGTCTCCGTCATAACTCTCCTTGAATGATTGCCGGGCTCAGGCTAATCCCGCAAAGTAATCGGTCTTGATCTGACCCTCCGGGACGTGGAGCTGTTCCAGAATCGCCTTGACCGAATCCACCATGCTCTGAGGCCCCGAGACGTAAAAGATGCACTGGCGATAATCCGGGACCTCGGCTTTGATCATCTGCGGTGTAATGCGCCCGACCTTGCCCCGCCATGAGGAAGGGAGCTGCGCCGCGTCCGTGACCGTATACACGGTCCGGATGCCGAGCTCACGCTGGGCGCGTTCCAGCACATCGACATAGACAATGTCGTTGACCGTCTTGTTGGTATAGAGTACAGTGATGGGTCGAGTCTGGCGCGTGTCCAGCAGATAGTGGAGCATGCTCCGGAACGGCGTAATCCCGATCCCACCGGCGACAAATACCAGTTTCTGGTGTGGATTGCCGGGCAAGGTGAAATCGCCGGCCAACTGCGTCGCGGTGATCTCGGCGTTCGTCGGCATCGCAAGCAGGGCCTGTTTGAATGCGCTTGATTTCGGATAAAACTTGATCCCGACCCGGATCTCGTTCTCCGTCGGCGACGAGGCGAGCGTAAAGTACCGGCGATTGCCCCGGCTGTCCGGGTCCTGCATTCCCAGTGTCCATTCCATATACTGACCGGGCGCAAACGCCAGCTTGCCCTTGGGCACAAATATGAAATCAAAAATGTCCGGCGATAACTGGATTCGCTTTTTGAGACGGAGCGCCAGTTTGCTCTTGGGGCTGACGATATAGGACAGGACATTGCCCATCAGCAGCGCCAGCTCGGGGGTAGCGTAAAACCCGCCGATATGAAACTGGGGCGTGAACAGAAATCCGACGAGTGCGCCATAGACGATGCGCCAGGTTCGCGTCGGCGGCGTGGTCAGCGGCTCGGTGAGAATGACGCCGGCAAAGAAAAAGAGCGGCGAATACGAGATCACCTGTCCAATCGACGCGAACAGGTCGCCGCCGAATAGCGAGAACACAAAGACCGTCGCCAGCACCGCGCCCAGAAAGCTATACACCAGGTCGAACCGCCTGATCCGGCGAATGATGAGCCAGCCGCCGGCGAGGACGAACGGGAGCATCGCCCCGTCGCCGATCCACCAGCTCGCCGACTGGTTCACCGTCAGGTACGTCAGGGCCACGGCGAATGCAACCGGGTTGAAAATATGCTTGCCGTTCACGGCGATGAGATATTTCGACGCCATCGCCCAGATCGCGGCCCAGGCCAGGAACCAGAGGTCGCCGTATCCGCTAATCGGCGTAATAATGAGCGCGAGGATCAGCGCCGAGATATAGCTGGACTCGGCGTTGGTGGCAACGCCAAACGCTTTTGAAAAGAGAGTGTTGGCAAGCCAGCAGGCGGCGATCAGGAACCCGACGCTAAAGAGCAGCGCGAACGGATCATATTTCAGAATGCCGGCGATCGACAAGAGCGTGGCAACGGCCAGCAGGAAAATCAAATAATAGAGCACCAACCGGTACATGGTGATCCGGTTTAACTGGGCGTCGATCCATTCAATCATGGCTCACATACCTCTCAAAACCGCTCGTGTAAGTCGCCTGTCCTTGCGCGTCGATCATGTATCCTTCAAACCCCTCCAACCGCGCGATAAACTCGATTCCTTTTCGGCCCATCGCAAATGCCCCCGTCGCAAAACGGTCCGCTTCATAAATATCCGGGCCGACCACGGTCAGGCTCACGATGTCCGCAATGAGTTGTCCCCGCTGTTTGGGGTTATAGATGTGCTGTCCCCGGATATAGGTTCCTGAGGTCGCAACCCCGCAATCGCTCACCCTGAGCACCTTGACGATCTCGGTTGGATTAAACGGGCTGCGAATGCCGACCCGCCAAGCCTGCCCTTGCCCATTCTTGCCGGCCACTTGGATATCTCCACCGGCATCCACATAGAAATTCTCGCAACCGTTCTGTCGCAAGAGCTGCGCCGCGTTAAAAATCGCCCAGCCCTTGACAATGCCGGAAGGGTCATACCGGCCGTCCTGCACGATATCAAAGTAACCGTCGGTCTCCTGCCGGGTCTGTTCGGCCAGCACAAAGATGGTCTGCATGTCCTGGCTGTAGGCGTCGAGCGGGAGCTCACGGCGATTGATGCGTGAGATTTCGCTCGTGTCCTTGTAGGTGCTGAATTTCTCGTCCACGTACTGAAAATAGGCGAATGCCATCTCGATGACATCGGGACCGGCGCCTGCATCGACCACCTCGACGGTGATCGGCATCCCCATCATCAAGCGCGCCTCCCGCACGCTCACGACCGCGCGCTGTTGAGCGCCGCTTGCAAGGACCGGGCAAAAGCCTCGCTGGTCAACGTCGCGCCCGAAACAAAATCAACATTGGCGTTCTGCGCCTGCACCGCCTCCTGCTGCAGGACCGGGACTGCAAAGGTGTTGATGCGGACCGAGGTGCGGCGATCGCTCGGATATTGCAGAAGCTGGACGTCGGCAAGTTTGCCGTTCTGGATCACGGCTCTGACCTGCACCTGTCCGTAGAAGGCATTCACCGATGGGCCGGTATACTGCCCATCCTTGTATTGCCCGCGGGCCTGGGCTGGAACCGGCGTGGGCACTGCGGTGGACCGGGGCGCAGGTTGCGCGGGACGATTGTTGCTTGTCACGGGCTGCGCGGGAATATCCGTTGGCGCCAGGGCAAACCCGGATGCGGCCGGCGCGACCTGTGGCGAGGCGACAGGCGACTGAGACGCCGAGGGGTCCAGGCCGGCTGCATTCGTGCTATTCAGGCGCTCGTGGAGCGCATAGGCCGCAAACGAGCACACCACAAAGGAGGAGAGGGCAACCTTTTCGACGGTTCGGATGAGCTTGGTGGAAGGCTGGGATGGGTGTTTATACATGTTTGCTCCTTATTCGACTTGTATGGGGGAACTATAACGCCCCCGCTTAAATGTCATGTGAATGAATAATGAGAATTTCGTTAAAACCCGCATGAACGCAAGTCTTTTATACAAGGCGTGCGGCGGCAAAAGGCAACGCCCTCTGCCGCCGCACGCGATTCAAAGCGATGACTACTGCGCGCGCTGGAATGCGAAATTGAACTCGAGGGCAATATTGTCCTCAATGCTCAGCACGCGTCCGACACTCGGCTTGGTCAGGTTGAAATAAGCGAATGTGAAGGTCGTCTTGCCGCTGCACGTGCCCGAATCGCCAGTCACCTGGCATGTCACATCCCAGGTGACCGGCTTGGTTGTATCCCGAACCGTCAGGTCGCCGAGGAGCTTGAACGATACCGTGCCCGAAGCTGGGAGCGGCATGGTCAGCCCGTCGGTCGATTTGAGAACGAACACGGCATTGGGATATTGACGGGTCTGCAGGACCGCGCCCTGAATATAGCCGTCCCGCATAGACTGATCGCTCTTGAGCGTTCGCAGGTCCACCGTAAAGCTGCTCTGTGAAGCATCGATCGTGCCGTCGGTCTTGCCGACGATCTGCCCGGAGATTGCGCTGGTTTTGCCGACGGCGTCGCTCGGTAAATCGACGCCGGCGAGCTGCTCGCGCACGCGATAGTTCGCCGTGCTCTTGTCGGGCACGAGCACAATTTTGGCCGTAGCGCTTGACCCGCCCGCGCTGCTGGCCGGCGAGCTGCCGGCGGGTGTGCCGGTCGGCGCCGGCCCGATGCTGGTCGCTGGTGTGCCCGTGGGCGCAGTCGGTGCGAGGGTTACCGCCGGCGGCGCCGCGGGCGCGGCCGGCGCGTTACACGCGGCGAGGGTCAGCCCCAATGCCGCCAGGATAAACAGAATACTAATCAGAGAACGTGACACAGAACCTCCACAAGTTAATGATATGAAATGGCTAGAGGAACCGAAGGAAAAGCGAAGGGGTACTCGCAGTGGGAAAAGGAGGTGAACCCACAGAGTACCCCTTCAACCGCGAAGGAGAATATTCGGTTCGCTACACTCTGATGATGATTATCGCATCGGATTATTAGAACAGAGTGAGAACCGCTTTAACGGTTTGTTAGACTTGCGGACCTGGCTGAACCGCAAATCCCGCAGATTCCTGCGGGATTTGCGGTGATCAGGTTTGTGGATTGGTTGTCGCCCCCTTCTTTTTGTTATCGGTGCTCAGATCGGGAATATCGATCCAGCGTGTGCTTTGCGCCGTCTGTTCGTGTCCCGCTTTCCCGTCGCCGGACTTGCCGTACGCCTGGAGCGTGACCGTATACTTGCCCGGCTTGAGCTCAAGCTTTTGGGCGTCAAAGGTCCCCAGCCGCCCGAACATGACCGGCTGATTTGAATTCGACGCGGGGGTCACATCGCGCCGTCCCTCGGGGCCGGTTGGGGACGGATCTTCCACATACACGCGCCACGAGGTCAATTCCTTGCCGCGCACCGTGCCGTTCATTGCCCACTGATTGGTTCCGGGGACGCGATTCACGGAGAGGATCATCGCCGAGAGCGGGCTCGATCCACCCCGCGTCCCAAGCAACATGCTGAGCGAGCCGAACGCCGCGCGCTCGATATTTTTGAGCTCTTCATCCCGTTCCGCCTGACTCCACAGCACCTCGGTCAGGACGTTGTAATCCCCCTGCAGATTAAAGTTGAGCAAAAAGAACTCGACCAGCGGCGTCGAGACCCCGATGCTGAAATCGAGCCGCTGGGTCTCGATGCGAACCTGCCTGAGCCCGCGCGTGAGCGCATCTTCGATTTCTTTGCGCGCCGTGACTGCCGCCGAGCTGAGTCCTGATGAAAGCTGAGAGATGAACCCCGCCGGGTTTGCCTCTGCCGCCCCGGCCACGGAGGCCAGTGGCTGCGTCACATTGGCAGCCTGCTGCGCGCTCGCGGTCTTTTTATCCTCCACCTGCGACTGTTGATTGTTCTTGTTCGACGAGCCGCTGAACAGGCCGGCGCCTCCCGCCACGCCGGCAACAATCGTCATCAGGCTGGATACCATGCCCCCTTGCCCGTTCATTATTCCGGGCAAAAACAATGAAATGATGAGGACAATGACGCCGATGAGGCCCACAACCGCTGCTGTGATCAGGTAGGGAGAGAGATTGCGAAACAGCGATTCCAGTCCTTCCTTCGCAGTGGAGGCAATGCCCTCCACTGCGGCCTCTGCCTGCTGGGCAAGTATTTGCATCTGATTGAATACCTGCGCTGTGCTCTCGATCAACTGATCTGTCGAGGCCCCTTCCAGCACGTCGATGACCTGCGCTTGCAGGTGGAACCGGAGGGTCTCGACCGTATAAGCATCCAGCCGTTGTTGACCCGTGAGCAAGAGGTGCCAGATGTTGGACTGTTCGATCAGCGCCGCACGCATCGAGTTGTACTGCTTGTTCGACAGGCGTTCGCCCGCGGTAGAGGCTTCGGCGGCAGATCGCTGTTCGGCGAGGGATGGATCGGCTGTTTCAAAAGAGGGCAGCCGGACCATCTGGCTGGTCCCCGGCGTTTGAAGCCACTCGATCGCGCGCTGCCAATAATCGAGGCTGTGATTGATTGCATCGGCGGCTGTCCCCGGCGCGTCCGGATCGGGCGCCCGCAGATCGTCCTCTTCGGCCGTCTGCTGTGGGTTTGCCCCAGCCTGGCCCGGCCGCGGGTGATTGGGGTCCGCATAATAGAGCTCGTTGAGCGTATTGCCCAGCGCGGCAATCTGGCGCTGCAGGCGAATGATACTTTCCGGGTCAAAACGCTTGCGCCATTTCACCCACAGGTCTTGGCCCGAGGCGCTGCTGCCGATCATATCTGTCGACATAGACCAGGAGATAGAGGCCATATTCCGTCCGGCCTCAAGCGCCACCAGCCGACTCTCGGTGCCTGTCTGAAGTCCGCTGCGATTGTACACGCCGCGGAGATAGGTTTCCCAGGCTTCCAATAAACGCACGACCAGAATCGTCAATTCCGATTGGGCGTTTTTGAGCAGGTGCTGATGGGGGTGCAGACCGTCGTGCGGCGGACCTTCGAGATTGGCTAGCTGGTTCCCGCCCTGGCTGTCGGCGACGACCGTATTCGGACTGGAGGTGGCGGCCGTTGTCGCAGGGGTAGCCGGCTCAGTGGGGACGAGGGCGCCTGGCACAGGCGGCGCAGACGCCGGGGCCGGGGTGTCCTGACTCTGGGACTTGCCGGCCGCATCTGCGTTGAGGTTGTCGAGCAGACGGCGCTGGTATTCCTCGATAATATCCCAGATGAGGCTGTCGTCGGGCGTCAGGTAGAGCAGAATGAGGCAATTGAGCGCCCGGCGCGCGGCGTCATACAGATCGAATTTGGGCAGCACCGGCTTGGCGTCCGCCCCCGGCGTGTCCCGAAGCACAGGCGGAATCGCAAGCTCTGCATAATCCGGCTCATTCTCTTGTCCCGGTCGGAGGGTGGGATAAAGCGCCCAGGGCCGGGCCTTACCGGCAGGGTAGATATCATACAGGGTCTTGGCGGTGGTGCTGTCGGGATAATAGAGATCGTGCAAGAGCGCGATGCGATTGAGCAGCGCCCCCCACAGTCCACCCCGTTGCAGCGCGGCGCCCGGCAGAATCTCGAGTAGTTGAGATTCGTCCTGGCTGGTCTTGTTATCCACTGGCGTGGCCGGGCTTGGGTCGGTCGCGTGGCCCGGGCTTTTGGGCGCGTTAGCGGGATCGTTCAATTGAACATGCACGCGGCTGCGCAGCTCGACCAGGGTCCAGCCGAGCTCAAATGCGCTGTACAATTGAGACGTGGCCAGCATCTCGGCCGTGGACGAACGGGCAACATGAATACCGTCCTGTTGTTTGGAATCCTCTGTCATCACAGGCTCCTTTTAAAAGAATGGTGGATGGATTGGAGGAACACACGTCGCGGGGATGGAGGACTGTCAAGAACCTCCCGGCGCCGAGTTTAACACCTGATGAGGTAAGTATACAAGGGGCGATAACGCGCGTCAAGGGGTCTGGCGCATAAAGGACAGAACGGTGGAATCATCCAGCCCCTTGTGATAAAATGCTTTCCACATTTCACACAGGCAAAAGGGGTGCATGGAAAAGGGACGGTTGGAAGCGTTTAGCGACGGCGTGATTGCCATCATCATCACCATCATGGTGCTCGAGCTCAAGGTGCCGCAAAGCGCCGACCTGGCCGCGCTGCGTCCGCTCATTCCCGTCTTTCTCAGCTATCTGCTCAGTTATGTTTTTGTCGGCATCTACTGGAACAACCATCACCATCTGTTCCAGGCAGTCCAGTACGTCAACGGGCCGGTCCTCTGGGCCAATCTGCATCTCCTCTTTTGGCTGTCGCTCATCCCGTTTGCCGCCGGCTGGTTGGGCGAGAACCAGTTCGCACTCTGGCCGGTTGTGCTCTACGGTATCGTGCTGCTTGGCGCGGCGTGCGCCTACTATATCCTGGTTCGCGTCTTTTTGAGGCTTCACGGTAAGGATTCGGCTCTGGCAATTGCCGTGGGGAATGATTTCAAAGGCAAAATATCACTTGTCTTTTATGTCGTCGCCGTTCCCCTGGCCTTTGTCAATTCCTGGCTCGGATGCGCGCTCTATGTCGTGGTAGCTATTCTCTGGCTGATTCCCGACCGTCGCATTGAAAAGGCGCTCGCCGCGCGCGCCCCTGCGCCGGAATAACGGGAGGTCCAACGGCCGCGCGGGAGAAACTCGAACGGCGAGCCGCATCAGTCGGAATGCCCGGCATTGCATAATTCGCGGATGGCGAGAGTCATTGCGGCGTTGAGTTCCCAATGCCGTTCGAGAAACGCGAGGAGGGCGAGGGCTGACTCGAAATTGTGTGCATACCCCTGGCACCAACCCGGCAATTCTCGCGCCGTTCGGGGAAACCGCTGCTCGAATCGGCGCTCATTGGCAAACGGGTCCGGCGCGGCAGTTGTCTCTTGCTCGACAAATCGGGCGAGCTCCAGCGCACGATCGACCGCGTACTGCTGGATGAAGCGTGTCCCCGAGAGCGCCTCCCCTCGCCGTACCCGGCATAGCCCCACGTACAGGTTGGTCAGGGCCTCGCCCAATAGCCATTCGCGTGTTCGCTGTTCTTGCCCTGCCTGCGTGACCGCCGGTACGGCGAGCGCCTCGTCGACCCTGTCCCCTTTCCAGATGATCCGCCCTCGCGTAACCGCGACGGTTGCGAGCTCCGCCGGTTCGAAAACGGCCATCTCGCAGAAAATGCCATCCGCGAACAGCAGTTTGTATCCATCCTGCGTATTACGGAATTCATAGGCGATGGGACAGACGCGGCGCAACCAGTCGATATTCTCGATGTAACGGAGCTTGTAGCCCGCCTCCACGATGGCGAAAAAATCGAGATCGGAATAGGCGTCGAGCCGTTCCCGCTCGACCCCCACGGACCCGAGGCCGATCAGTGCTAGCGCATGGCCCGACCCCGCCAGCGAGCGCCCGATTTCATCCAGACGAGCCAATAACATTTCCTGAGGATTCATGTGATGGGAGTAAGCGGATTCTAACACTGGGGCCACGCAACGTCAACCGATCTTTTTAGAGCGAATCTACAATCCCGATTGGTCTTTCCCTGCTTCCGTGTTACAATCGGTGCAATAATCTCGTGGTAAAATAGACGCAAATACCATGCGAAAGACGGTCCAATCCCACTCTTCTCATGCTACACGGCGAAGCACGGTCATGCACCGACGGGTCCTGCGCATCCCCGCGATCACTCCGCGCGGGCTTGACGCCCCGGTAAGCCGGACGCTCCCCCCCGCGATTCGCCGGATTGTGCAAGAATTGGACCCTGAAAAGATCATTCTGTTTGGCTCGTATGCGTATGGCAAACCTTCCCCCGATAGTGATGTGGATTTGCTCGTCGTAATGGATACGGACGCTCCGATAAAAGAGCGATACCTTGCTGTTGCGCGTCTCTTGCGCCCGCGCCAATTTCCGGTCGACATCCTTGTGCGTACTCCACTTGAGATCAAAGCAGCAATCGGTGAGAGCAACCTTTTTATGGAGGAAATAATCTCTCGGGGGAGAGTGCTCTATGAGCGCGGCGGATAGTTCCTTGTCATGGACTGCCAAAGCGGAAGATGATTTTACGTTTCTATTGGACACGTTATCGGGTTTTGCGGTCACTACACGCTATCCGGGAGTTAGCCCAACCGCCGACGATGCGCGTGAAGCAATCAAGATTGCAAAAAGTGTTCGCAGTTTTGCTCGCTCTCTGCTAGGGGTCAAATAACGCCCGTCTCATTGAGGCGGGCGCTTTAATCTCGGCCAAGCTCTCCATTAGCTCATATACCATCTCAGCTCACCTCTTTTTGTAATTTCCCAGCCCGCTGCATTTCCTTATAAAGGAGAGAGACAATGGCACGTGTCAGTGATGGTTGATGCGCGCCTGCCCCATCGCCAAGCCGTGCGCTTGGCGATGGGGCAGGCGATTAGCACGAATGGGTTCCGGACGCGGTCTTACCGCATCATGTCATATCGCTTGGTAACTTCTGCCCAGTTGACGACACTCCACCACGCCGCCAGGTAATCCGCCCGGCGGTTCTCGTACTTGAGATAGTACGCATGCTCCCAGACATCCACGCCCATCACCGGGCGCTTGTTCTCCATCAACGGACTGTCCTGGTTCGCCGTGCTGTAAACTGCCAGTTTGCCCTGATCGACCACCAGCCAGGCCCAGCCGCTCCCAAACCGGGTCATTCCCGCCTGGGTGAGCTGCTGTTTGAAGGCGCCGAAATCTCCGAATGCCTGCTTGATCGCATCCGCCAGCGCGCCGGTCGGCTCGCCGCTGGCATTGGGGCCCATGATCTCCCAGAACATCGTGTGGTTGATGTGACCGCCGCCATTGTTCCGGACCGCCGTGCGAATATCATCCGGAACCTGGCTGATCTTTTGCATCAAATCCTCAAGGCTCCAGCTTTTCAGCTCGGGGTGCTTGTCCAGGGCGCCATTGAGATTGTTAACGTATGCCGCATGATGCTTGTCATGATGGAGATGCATCGTGTGCTCGTCGATATAGGGCTCCAGCGCGTTATACGCATACGGAAGTAGGGGTAATTCAAAAGCCATCGTCAGCCTCCTGTTATAATCATCTGCCGCCGGTTCATGACGACAGTATTGCCATAAACTCCGACCGCCTGCCCAGCCGGCCGGATCTGCTACTCTTGATACCTTGTAACAAGGGTGACAGCATTCAAAATCCTGACGGCGAATTTCAACAGGTCACGAAAGCGCTTTCATTTTGAGCCTGGTCAGACCTTGCTGGCGCTCAATCGCTCGGCTTTCGGCGAACGGATTTGCGAAATTTGGGAAAATGTGATATAAGTTTGGCATTAACCTCGTACGGCCTTTATGAAAAGTGGGCGCTCCCCACTTTTCTTTATTATATAGAGTTATGGTCCGCGAGCACCCGCCGGGCAGGCGGGATTTGCGGCCTGACAGGAGCGAGGTTCTTCGGAGGATGTTGTTAGATGGGTACGGCAACGAAAAACGATTTTCTCGTCGCCATTACACAGGTTTGCAGCGAGCGTAACCTATCGCGCGATGTGGTTCTGCAAGCTGTGGAACAGGCCCTCATTTCTGCCTACAAGCGGAATTTCGGAGGCGCGCAGAATATTACGGCCAAGATCGATCCCGGCACGGGCAAAGCCCGCATCTTTGCGGCCAAGACCGTGGTGGACCAGGTGCATGACAAGCGCACCGAGATGACTCTGGACGAGGCGCGCCAGTATGACCCGATGGCGGACATCGGCTCGTCGCTCCAGATTGAGGCGACGCCGGACGATTTCGGGCGTATTGCCGCGCAGACGGCCAAGCAGGTGGTCCTGCAGCGCATCCGTGAGGCCGAGCGCGATTCGCTCTTTTCTACGTTCCAGGAACGCGAAGGGGAGATCGTTCACGGCACTGTCCATTCGGTCGAGCAGGGTAATATTACCGTGAACCTGGGGCGGCTCGAAGGGATATTGCCCAAGTCCGAGCAGATTTCGATCGAGCGGTACCGGCCCAATCAAAAGATTCGCGCCCTGATTACCGAAGTCAACAAGTCTTCGCGCGGGCCGCAGGTCGTCCTTTCCCGTACCCATCGCAATATGCTGCGGCGGCTGCTCGAGCTCGAAGTGCCTGAGATTTTTAACGGGCTGGTCGAGATCAAGTCCATTGCCCGTGAGGCGGGGCAACGTTCCAAGGTCGCGGTGTGCGCCAAACAGGATGGCATTGACCCGGTGGGGGCCTGTGTCGGCCAGCGCGGCGTGCGGATTCAGAACGTCGTGAACGAACTGAGCGGCGAAAAGATTGACGTGGTCGAGTGGAGCCCGAACTCGGCGACATTTATCGCCAATTCACTCAGCCCGGCCAAGGTCAAGAGCGTCAAGCTCAGCGAAGATGCCAATGGTGATAAAGTGGCAACGGTCGTCGTCGAGGACAAGCAGCTTTCGCTGGCGATTGGCAAGGAGGGGCAGAACGCGCGCCTCGCCGCCAAGCTGACCGGTTGGCGCATTGATATCAAGAACGAGACCCAGACCCGGGAAGAGATTATACAACGGGTTGCGCCGGCGGTTGCCGTTCAGCCCCTTGCGCCTGAAGCGCCGGCCGAGCTCACACCTGCCGAGCCCATGCTAGCCGCGTCCGAGCTGCCCGTCGCCGCACCCGAACCGACGGCGACGGTTATCGAGACATCGTCCGAAGCGCCTGTGACCCCCGCGGCTGAGGCGTTGGCCGTACCTGCGCCAGAGGCGGCGGCGTCGAGCCTGCCCGTGGCGACTGCGCCCACCGCCGCGCCGGCCGTGCCCGCGCCAAGCGAGCCGGAACCGACTTTTGAGCAAGCGCTGGCGCAGTTCGAAGCGGAAACGGAAGGCGAGTCGGATGAGCGGTCCAAAAAACGCAAAGAGGACCGCGCCAAGCGTCGCCAGTTGGTCTATGATGAAAAACTGGGCAAGGTCATCGCCAAAGCCAAGCACAAGGGCCGTGGTGATCAGGACTGGAGCGAAGACGAGGAAGCGGAAGCTTAGTTGTTTCAGGACCTGTTTCTGGATCGTTCTCTAAAACAAGTGATAGACCTTGCCGTATGAAAAAGCACGTACCGCAGCGTACTTGCATTGGTTGTAGGGAAGTGGAAGCCAAGCGTGAAATGATGCGCATTGTGCGCAAACCGGATGGGCATGTCGTCGCCGATCCGACTGGAAAACAGGCCGGCCGGGGCGCCTACCTGCACAAAGAGCGAGAGTGCTGGGATGCAACCCTCGGCGCGCGCGGCCGCCTGGAACACGCATTGAATATGGAAACGCCGTTGGTGGCTGATGACCGTGTCGCCCTGGAACAATTGGGCGCCCTTTTTCCGCCGCGTGCCGTTGCGCGTGCAACCGAAACTCGGATAGCGCCTGCGACCAAGTGATGGATCGAATCGGCACGGAAAGCAAAATGATGGTGGTTGCGAATGCAACCATCCGGGACAAGCCCGAGGGGATGCGATGACAAGCTAAAGACAACTTTTCTTCGTCCCCTCTCGGCTCGACGCCGCGCGGAATTCCTCCCGTGCGCGCCGGGCTAGCGCTCTTTCGTTTGTCCCGGTGTTGGTCTAACTGAATTGGGCAAGGTCTGTGATCTCTAGCGGCTGGATATGCGCCCGCGCGTGTCCCGCGACCGCTTGTTTTTATAGCAGGAATATTTCGAATCGACCGCGCGTGGTTGTCGCGTTGCTTCAGACACACGCGGATGGATCGACCCGAACAAATGGGACCGGTGAGTCAATCACCCGTTTCAACTCTTGTTCTCGACGGTCCTGGAAGAGAGGACTCAATGGCCGAAAAGAATTTGAACCCCGTAAGTGGGGAGCAGGCGCCTGGGGATACCCCTCCCGCTTCACCCAAAGGTCCACGGCCAGTGGACAAGAGCAGGCCGGCTCAGTCGACTGGGCCGCGCCCGGTGAATGGACCGCGGCCGGCCGGCAGCGGGGGTAATGCGCCACGCCCACAATCGAGCAGCGGACCGCGGCCGAATAACGCTCCGCGTCCCGGTTCGGCATCGCAATCAGGTGGCGGCCCGCGGCCTGCAGCCGGACCGCGCCCTCAGGGTAGTAGCAATGCACCGCGCACCGGCCAAGGTCCTCAGAGTGGCAGCGGCAATGCGCCGCGTACCGGCCAGGGTTCTCAGAGTGGTAGCGGGAATGCGCCACGTACCAGTCAGGGGCCCCAATCCGGCGGCGGCCCGCGGCCGGCGAGTGGGCCACGCCCACAAGGGAGCAGCGGGGGGAATGCCCCGCGCCCTGGCCCGGGGGCTCAATCCGGCGGGGGCCAGCGGCCCACCAATGCCCCGCGCCCCGCGAATGGCCCGCGCCAGGGCGGTAGCCCACGCCCAACAACGGGGACTCGAAGCACGCAGAGTCACCCCGCGCCTACCGGCAGTACCGGCGGCCGTCCTGCCCCGACCGGGACAATCCATCGCCCAGGCCCTGGCGGAGCGTCTCGCCCCGGCGTTCCGGCGCGTCCTGGAATGCGGCCGACAACCGCCGCGCCCGTCAAGCCGGTTGCACCGCCGCAGCCGGTTGATCTGCCCGAGACCATTACCGTCCGCGACCTGGCGCAAAAATTAAAGATTACACCGATTGATATCATCAAGAAACTGATGGCGAACGGCGTCATGGCGAATATCAATCAGCCGATCGATTTTGATACGGCCTCGCTCATTGCGGGTGAATTGGGTTTTGAGGTGCATGAAGAAAAGCCGATGGTCGAAGAATTGCCGGCCACGATCTTGTCGAGCATGCCCAAAAAGCGTGAATATACGGAAGCGGAACTGAAGCATCTCGAATCACGCCCACCCGTCGTCACCGTCATGGGCCATGTCGATCATGGCAAAACTTCGCTTCTGGACGCCATCCGCAAGACAAATGTGGTTGCTGGCGAGTTTGGCGGCATCACCCAGCACATTGGCGCGTACCAGGTCGAATATAACGGCCGCAAGATTACTTTCCTGGACACCCCGGGCCACGAGGCGTTTACCGCCATGCGCGCTCGCGGCGCCAAGGCGACGGACCTGGCGATTATCGTGGTGGCCGCTGATGATGGGGTCATGCCGCAAACGCGCGAGGCCATCGATCACGCCCGCGCAGCCCAGGTCCCGATCCTGATTGCCCTCAACAAAATCGACCGCCCCAGCGCCAATCCCGAACGGGTCAAACAACAATTGATGGATATCGGGTTGCAGGTCTATGGCGGTAAGGATGAAGTAACTGTCGTGCCGGTTTCGGCCAAGCAGCGACAGGGCATCGACGACCTGTTGGAGAACATCCAGCTCGTCGCCGAATTGGCCGACCTGCGCGCCAACCCGGAGGCCAGCCCGACCGGCGTCGTCATCGAGAGCAAGCTCGACAAGCAGCAAGGGCCGATGGCAACGCTGCTGGTCCAGGAGGGCACGCTCAAAGTGGGCGATGTGGTGCTGGTGGGCGAAGCGTTTGGCAAGGTCCGCGCCCTATTCAACGAACGCGGCGAGATCGTCGATCAGGCGACCCCCGCCATGCCGGTCGTGGTAACCGGGCTGTCGGATGTGCCGCCGGCGGGCGACCGGTTTACCGTCGTCGCCGCCGAGCAGATTGCACGTGCTCGGGTTAGCGAGCGCATTCAGGCGCGCCGTGCGGCGACTGGGCCGGCGCCGGCGGTCACGCTCAACGACCTGTATGCGCGGTTCCAGGAAGGCAATATTCAAGAGCTCAACCTGGTGGTCAAGGCCGATGTGGCCGGTTCGCTGGAGCCGATTGTCTCGTCGCTCGAGAAACTGGGGGATGAAAAGCTCAAGGTGAAAATCATTCACCAGGCAATCGGCGCGGCGACGACCTCCGATATCATGCTGGCCGTTGCATCGCGCGGCGTCGTCATCGCGTTTAACGTCGGCGTCGAATCGGCCGCCGAGTCGCTGGCGAACCAGGAAAAGGTCGATATTCGCAGCTATAACATCATCTACAAGCTTATCGAGGATGTTGACAAAGCGCTCAAGGGGATGCTCGAGCCGGTCTATAAAGATGTGCTCATCGGCCGGTTCCAGGTCATGCAGCTCTTTCACGTGCGCAAGGTCACGGTGGCCGGCGGTCGCGTGATCGAGGGCCGGGCCGAGCGCGGCACGATTGCCCACGTCAAGCGGGATAGCGTCGAGCTCTTTAGCGGCGGCATCGCCTCGCTCAAGCGCCACACGGAAGACGCCAAAGAGGTCGCCCAGGGTTACGAGTGCGGCATTGCGCTGGACAATTTCAACGCCTTTAAAGAGGGCGACGTGATCGAGTTTTATCGCAAAGAGCGTGTGAGCTAGAGAAAACAGTTTTTGTAAATGGCAACAAAGCAGACACAACCGGAAATGCTCGCGCGGGTGGTCGAGCATTTGCGCCAGGCCGATACCTTCTTTGCCGCCGCGCATATCATGCCGGACGGCGATTGTATCGGTTCGCTGCTGGCGCTGGGCTGGGCCCTGCGTGAAATGGGCAAGACGGTCACCCTGGCGCTGGACGACAAGGTCACCGATACCTTTGATTATCTCCCCGGGCTTGAAGAGTGTAAGCCGCGCCTGCCGGGCGCCGAGCAGCTCTTTGTCTATGTCGACGGGAGCGACCGGGCGCGCTATGGGCGTTCCTATGATAAAGAGCGCATCGGTCAGCGATTGACGATCAATATCGATCACCATGTGACGAATGACGGGTTCGCCGATATCAATCTGGTCGACACGAGCGCCGCTTCGACCGCCGAGATCATCTATGAAGTGATCCAGGAGCTAGGCGTGGCCTTTACGCCGGGCATCGCCCAGGCGCTGCTCACCGGCATTGTCACGGACACGCTGGGGTTTCGCACCACCGCGACGACGGCCGAGACGCTCGACAAGGCGACCGAACTGGTTCGCTGCGGCGGCAACATTCCCGAAATTGTCGAGCGGGTCTATAACCGGCGTTCGCTCAATTCGCTCCGCCTGCTCGGTTATACCATCGATCACTCGCAAATCGACGGGTCCACTATCTGGAGTCAGGTTAGCCGCGAGACCCTCCGGCAGTTCGGGCTCAATGGCAACAGCACTGGCGGCGTCGTCAATACGCTCCTCTCGGTGGCCGAGGCGCGCATCGCCTTTTTCCTGGTGGAAAAGGAGAATGGGCAGGTCGAGGTGGGCCTGCGCGCCCGCTCCGGCGGCGATGTTTCGGGCGTCGCCTTCCGGTTGGGCGGCGGTGGTCACAAGCAAGCTTCCGGCGCCACGATTCCCGGCCCCCTCGCCACCGCGGCGCGGCGCGTCCTCGACGAAATTCACAAAGAACTGGATCAATGATGAATGATGAATGCAGAAGGATAAAAAGACCATCCGTCCTTCTGCATTTACCATTCGCCATTTATCACTCCCATGAACGGTCTCCTCGTCGTCAACAAGCCCTCCGGCATGAGCTCGCATGGCGTCGTCTCTGTGGTGCGTAAGATTACGGGGGAAAAACGTGTCGGCCATTCGGGCACGCTGGATCCGATGGCGACCGGCGTCCTTGTCCTCTGCCTCGGCCACGCCGTGCGCGTCTCCGAATACCTGATCGACCATGACAAAACCTATCGCGCGCGGGTCCGGTTGGGCGTCGAGACCGACACCTATGATGCGACCGGCGAGGTTGTCGCCACCCGCGCCGTGCAGGTCACGCCGGATGCAGTTACTACGGCGCTCTACGCGTTCGTAGGCAAGATCGCTCAGAAACCCCCGGCCCATTCCGCTGTGCAGCGTGACGGTGTGCGCGCATACCAGCTCGCGCGGCGCGGCGTCGCGGTCGAGATGGCGCCGCGCGCCGTCGAGATCTACTCGATTACCGTACGCGCCATCGAGCTTCCCGAAGTCGAGTTCGACGTACACAGCAGCAAGGGGACCTATATTCGCTCTCTGGCGCACGACCTCGGCGAGAGACTGGGAACCGGCGCGCACCTGAATGCGCTCACGCGCCTGGCAAGCGGCCCCTTTACCCTTGAACAGAGCCTGACGCTCGAGGACCTCAAACAGGTGACGGCGCAAGGTGAACTGGCGCGCCATCTTTTGCCGACCGACCTGGCCCTCACACAATTTTCCGCGGTTCATCTGGATGCAGCGCACGCCTGGGGCGTGCGCAACGGGCAGACTATCGGCGCCATCCCGGATTTGACGACAACCCTCGTGCGCGCGTATGATGAGCATGGCAATCTGATTGGGTTGCTAGAGCGCGAAGGGGATCGTCTCAAGCCTAAAAAGATATTCGACGCTGGTACACCCCGCGACGATGAATCTGAAACAGACCCCACGCATTGAGTTGAAATGACCGAAATCATCACGGATATTTACGCCACATATTTGAACCGCCCGAGCGTGCTCACTTTGGGCTCGTTTGACGGCGTCCATCGCGGACATCAGCATCTGCTCAACTCTGTTATGGCCAGCGCCCGGGCGCAGGGCGCGGCGAGCATCGCCGTCTCGCTGAGCCCGCATCCCCGGCATGTCCTGCGCCCCGATGTTCCGCTGTCGCTCATCAGTACGCTGGACGAGCGCTTGAACCTGCTTGCTCAGCTCGGGCTGGATTACGTGGTTGTCTTTCCATTCACACTCGAACATTCGCAGATTCCGGCCCGCGAGTTCGCTCAACTGCTGGTAGACCACCTGCACATGGCCGAGCTCCAGTGTGGGCCCAATTTTGCGCTGGGGTACAAGCGTGAAGGAAATATTCCCTATTTGCGCCGGCTGGGCGCGGAGATGGGTTTTGCCGTGACGATCGTCGAGCCGCGCCAGTTTGACGAAGGGATCATCTCGAGCACACGCCTGCGCAACCTCGTCTCGCAAGGGGACATCCAGACTGCGACGGCGCTTCTGGGACGCTACCCGACTCTGCGCAGTCTGGTGGTCCATGGCGATCACCGTGGGCGGACGCTGGGCTATCCCACCGCCAACCTCAATGTTCCGGATAAAAAGATCGTGCCGGCGAACGGAATCTATGCCGTCCGCGTGCGGCTGGGCAATCAATGGCTCAACGGCGCGGCTAATATCGGCATTCGCCCCCAATTCGGCGGCGGGCCGCGCCGGGTCGAGGTGTATATCCTCGATTTTGACCGTGATATTTACGGGCAGGAGATGGAGGTGCATTTCGTCGAGCGGCTGCGCGACGAAATGAAATTCGAGAGCGTTCAGGCGTTGGTCGATCAGATGGGCCGCGATGTCGCCCAGGCCCGCGCGATTCTCACCAGCCTCCATGTGCCGCCGCTAAAAGCGGCGCTCGAAGAAACGCCAAATGAAACCGTTCGAAGAGATTGAGCATACCGCGGATTGGGCCTTTCGCGCCTTTGGGCGCGACTTGAAGGAACTGTTCGGGAATGCGGCGCTGGCTCTGTCCAGCCTGGAGGGGGTAACCGAGCAAGCCACGACGGTCACGCGCGAGGTGCAGGTGGAGGGAATCGATTACGAGTCGCTCCTGGTGAATTGGCTGAGCGAGTTGTTATACCTGCAAGAGACGCGCGGCGAAACCTACCATCATTTTGCGGTCGAGCGAATTACCCTCACCGCACTTACGGCGCACATTCAAGGCGCGCCCTTGGGACCTCTGAACAAATTCGTTAAAGCGATCACCTACCACAATCTCAGGATTGAGCAGACGGCGGAGGGCTGGGCCGCAACCGTGGTCGTGGACGTCTAGCACACCGGCGAACCGCCGGCTCGCCCTGGATGAGGCAATCATGGTATCCAAAGAAAATCTGCGTCAGGTCGGCGAATACGTATGGGAGATCCCGCAGGATTACCGGTGGGATATGCGGGCGCCGGCGCGCATCTATGCCGACGCCGCGTTGCTGGAGGACGCGCTCAAGGACGAATCGGTCGAGCAGTTGGTCAATACGGCCACCCTTCCCGGCATCGTCAAATATGCCATCGCCATGCCGGATATCCACCAGGGGTACGGCTTTCCCATTGGCGGTGTCGTGGCTACCGAACTGCCGGATGGTGTCATCTCCCCAGGCGGCGTCGGTTTTGATATCAATTGTCTTGATGGCTCGACAAGAATTCTCCATCAGTTTGGTTATACACAAACAATATCGGAGATGGAATCAACATGGCAGCAAGATAATATCTCTTGCCAAGACATGACTCACGAAAGGCCATCGCGGACGGCGATCCTTAACTATCTGAAGCAAAAGCCCCGCACTCGGGTTTTTCGCCTGAAAACCGAAGGTGGAGATGAGATTATTGCGACAGGAGATCATCCTTTTTGGACGCCGCAGGGGATGGTTCCAGCCCGAGAGTTTCAAAGGGGTGAGACAATTGCTCTCTATCCTTTTGAAGGAGTGCCTTATGAAAAGCCGCCAACAGACGTCATTTTGACCGAAGAGCAGCTTCGCGCGAGCTTTGACCTATGGGGCAAGAATGAGAGGGGTAACGCTTCCACACAAATACTGAACTACCTGCGCCGTTGTCGTCTCTTGCCTTTGCGCTACGATTCACCGCAGTTGCCACATCTCCTTAAACTGCTTGGTTACGTGATAGGTGATGGCACAGTCTATTTTGAAAGCGAAAGCGGAAAAGGCGTCACGGGGTTCTATGGAACGCGAGAGGATTTAGAGTCGATCTGTGAAGATATTCTCGCGTGCGGCTTTACGCCTAGCGGTGTATATGAGCGACACAGAGAGAGTTCTATTACAACAGACTACGGCGAGAAGGATATAAAAGGAAGCGAATACTCGGTAAGAGTCGCCGGCAGTGGATTTGCACTGCTGCTATTTGCGCTGGGAGCCCCGGTGGGCAATAAGGCGAAGCAGAGTTACGAGCTGCCCGGATGGATCAAGGGAGCTCCACGCTGGCAGAAGCGCCTCTTTCTCGCCGCCCTATTTGGAGCGGAGTTGACTGCACCCAAGGCATTCGATGATCGCAACGCGAATTTCTATACGCCTATCCTCAGCATGAACAAACGGGCAGAGCACGTGGCGAGCGGCAGGGCATTTCTGGCAGGATTGGAACAGCTGTTAGAAGAATTCGGCGTCGAGGTCAACACAATTAGTGAGCGGATCGAATGTGTCAACGCCAAGAAAGAGTTATCGCATCGTTTACGCCTGATCATTTCTTCCAAACCTGAAAGTCTAATTAGCCTGTGGAGCAGAGTCGGATTTGAGTATAACCACAAGCGCCAGCAATTAGCAAACATCGCAGTGCAGTACTTGAAACATAAGCAGCGCATTACCACAGCGAGGATTGCGGTAAGTGAAAAAGCTCAGGCTATGCAAGAGGCTGGCATCTCGCCCTCCGCCATTTTTGACGCCCTCGTCTCCACGCACGTCAACAAACGTTTTATTGAGCGGTCCTTGTACGAGGGTCGGTCCACTGCGCCTCGGATTCACCAGGATTTCCCGAAACTTGACGAATATGCAGCCTACGCGACTGAGAGCCTGCATGGTACCGGTATGGTTTGGGAAAGAATCGTAGAGATCGAGCCGGTAGCGCATGACGACTTTGTCTATGATTTTACCGTCCAGCATCCAGACCATAATTTTGTTGCCAATGGCTTTGTTGTCTCGAACTGCGGTGTCCGCGTGCTCGCCTCGCATGTGACTGCTCAGGAGATCGCGCCGTATGTCGACGACCTGGCGACGGCGTTGTATCGCAACTGCCCGAGCGGCGTCGGCTCGACGGGCAGCGTCAAGCTGGAAAGCGGCGAGCTGGACAAGGTGCTGAACGAAGGGGCGCAGTGGGCGCTTGCGCGCGGGTATGCAGAGCGGGAGGATTTAAAGCGCACCGAGGAATTTGGCCGCCTGGACCGCGCAGATGCTTCCGCCGTTTCGCACCGGGCCAAAGAGCGCGGGCAGGACCAGTTGGGAACGCTCGGCGCGGGGAATCACTTTATCGAAGTGGACCGCGTGGCGGCGGTATATGATGAAGCGGTCGCATCCCGGCTCGGCCTGTACGCCGACCAGGTCGTCGCGCAAATTCACTGCGGCTCGCGCGGGCTCGGGCATCAGGTCTGTCAGGATTACGTCGATCGCTTTCAGAGCGTGGTCCACCGGTATGGCATCGTGCTGCCCGACCGCGAGCTGGCCGCCGCTCCCTACTCGTCCCCTGAGGGGCAGCAGTACGCGCAGGCCATGGCCGCGGCGGCCAATTTTGCGTTCGCCAACCGGCAGGTGCTGGCCTATCACATCCGCCGCTCGTTCCAGGAGGCGCTCGCGCACAAGGTGCGGGATTTCCACCTGCACCCGATCTATGACATTGCGCACAACATGGCCAAGGTTGAAGACCATGTGGTGAATGACAGGTCAACGCCCGTGCTGGTGCATCGCAAGGGTGCCACACGCGCCTTTGGCCCCGGCGCAAAGGTGCTGCCTGACGACCTGCGCGAGATTGGCCAGCCGGTTCTCATTCCCGGCTCGATGGGGACCATGTCGTTTATCCTCGTCGGGACATCCGGTTCGATGGCGCAGACCTTTGGGTCATCCTGCCATGGCGCGGGACGGGTGATGAGCCGTTCCAGGGCCAAAAAGACGATCCGGGGTGACAAGCTGCGCGCTGAACTGTCAGAACGGGGTATTATCATCCGAGCAGGTTCGATGAGCGGTCTGGCTGAGGAAGCGCCAGAAGCCTACAAAGACGTCTCGCGCGTGGTCGATGTCGTCGATCATGCCGGAATTGGAAAAAAGGTGGCCCGGCTGGAACCGATTACCGTAATCAAGGGATAGACTATGCAGATGGAAAATGTCCCGCTCGATGAGGCGGTCGGCGCGATTCTTGTGCACAATATTGCCGATGCGCAAGGGCACAAACTGTTTGCCAAAGGGCATGCGCTCAGCGCCGAAGATATCGAAAAGCTGCGCGGGGTCAGGCATGAGCTGTATGTCGCCCGGCTTGCACCGGGCGAGGTGCGCGAGAATGAGGCGGTGCAGCGGATCGCGCGGGCGCTGGGGGGCGAGAACGTGAGCTTTTCGCCTCCCAATACCGGGCGGATGAATGCGCTGGCTACGGTGCGGGGCGTGTTTCAGGTCAACGCCGAGATGCTCAACCGGGTCAACGGGATAGCGGGAATAACCCTGGCAACAATCCCGGCGCACCGGGTCGTCGAGGCGAAAAAAATGGTCGCAACGTACAAAACCATTGGCCTGGCGCTACTCGAGTCCTCGCTGCAGGAGCTTGAGGCGCTCGGGCGCGAGTCAGGCCCGATTCTCACGGTGCGTCCGTTGCGTGCGATGCAGGTGGTGGTGATTTTAACCGGCAGCGGCGAAGCGCAAAAGCGCGTCCATGAGACGTTTACGCATCCGATCCAGTCGCGGGTCGAAGAGTTGGGCGGGCGAGTGATAAGCTTGCACTATGTTCCCGAAGAACCGGCGGCAATCGCCGGCGCCATCACTCAAGCCACGCAAAGTGGGGCGCAGTGTATCATTCTGGCCGGCGAGACCTCGATCATGGACCGGGACGATATAACCCCGCGCGGCATTGAGGCGGCCGGCGGGGTGGTCGAGCTGTACGGCGCGCCGGTCGAGCCGGGGAATCTTTTACTCCTGGCCTATCACGGGACGATTCCCATTATTGGCGCGCCGGGGTGCATTAAATCACGAGACACGAACGTCGTAGACCTGATCCTGCCGCGCCTTTTGACCGGCGAGTGCATCGCGCGCGCCGATGTGATCGCGCTGGCGAATGGAGGATTGTTGCTATGAAAGAGCTCGTCGTCTATATTCGTGGGAATTATTGTCCGGATGTGCGGCGCACGCGCGAATTCCTGGAAAAACATTCGATTCCACACCGCCTCATCGACGCGAACGAGGACCCGGCGGCCCGTGAGCGGGTCGTGGGCTGGACCGGGTATCTGAGCTTTCCCACGCTTGTCATCACGGACGGTGATTCGCTCGAGCCCTGCGAGCCGCCGCTCCCGCTCAAACCGGGGCAGTCTCCTCGGAATGTGGATCGGGGCACGATGCTCACCGAGGCCGGCGCGCCGGCGCTTGAGGCATTCCTGAGACGACATGGCTTGCTCAACTAGCCCTGGCCGGTTGCGAAAGGCTTGATGTCCGTCAGCCTTCTGGGATGTATCCCAATTCGCTCAACAGCCGCTCATCCCGGCGCCACTTTTCACGAACCTTGACGTGCAGCTCCAGATAGACCTGGTGGCCGAGCCATTCTTCGATCTGCTTGCGGGCGGCCTGCCCGATCTTTTTGAGCATCGCACCTCCCTCGCCAATCACGATGCCCTTTTGCGAGGCCTTTTCCACCCAGATCGACGAAGCGATATAGGTTAGCCTGTCGGACCGGTCCTCCCACTCGTCAATGCTCACCGCCGCCGAGTGTGGAATCTCTTGTCGGGTGTTGATCAGAATCTGCTCGCGGACCAATTCTCCGGCGAGCGTCTGCATCGGCTGATCCGTGATCTCGTCTTCGGGGAACAATCGCGGCCCGAGCGGCAGCCGCTCGATAATCATATTCAGCAGTTTGTCGGTGTTCTCGTCATGCGTCGCCGAAATGCGCATCCAATCCGCATAATTGACGAGCGCCCAGTACGCTTCGGTCACCTCTTGCACGTGCTCGCGCTTGAGCTGGTCCATCTTGTTCATGACGAGCAGGATCGGCGCCTTGACGCGGTCGCGCAGGATTTCGGCGATCTCTTCATCCTCGCTCGACGGCATCCGCGCGCCATCCACCATGAACAGGACCACGTCCACCTGGTCCAATGTCTCGACCGCCGACCGCACCATGAACTTGCCCAGCGCATGCACGGGGCGGTGAATGCCCGGCGTATCGACAAAAATGATCTGCGCGTCGGGGCGCGTCAGAATGCCGCGCAGCGTCCGGCGCGTGGTCTGCGGCTTGTCCGAGGTGATGGCGACCTTGTGGCCGACGTAAAGATTGATCAGCGTCGACTTGCCGACATTGGGTTTGCCGATGACCGAGACAAATCCGGCCCGGTGGTGCGTCTCGTCCGGGCCGGCGGCCGGCGTCGTTTCCGCCGGGGTCTGGCCGTCCAATTCCTCTGTTTCCAATTGCTCTGGCATGTTAGTCCTGTGGGTGTATCAATGTAGGGGCAGCGCCTTGTGCCTGCCCTGGCAGGGCAACCACGAGGGATTGCCCCTACATTAGCGACCAATGTTATACCTGTGGGTATCCTCTGATCCAATAATAATAAAAAGCCAAAAACTCGCGCCCGATGTTCAAGAGATTGCTCAACTCAAAGAACGCATCCGCATGGGCGGTATAGATCTTTTGTATGCCGAACCGTTCCATCGCCAGGCGCGTTCGTGCGATGTGGTAATAATGCGTGACAATGACAATCGAGTCAAGCCCCTCTTGCCGCATCAGATCCCGTGTATGCTGCGCCGTCAGGTAGGTATCGTCCCCCTGATGATCCGCTATAATGCTCGCCGCCGGGACGCCCCGCGCCTGTAAATAGAGGCGCATGACCTCGGCTTCGTCGAACCCCTCATGTCCCATGCCCCCGCTGACCAGAATCTTTTTGACCGTCTGATTCTGGTAGAGTTGCAGCGCCTTGTCCAAACGGGTCTGGAGTCCCCACGATGGCTGTCCATTCTGCTCGACCTTGTTCCCGAGCACCACCGCCAGATCCGCCGGCGCGAGCCTGTCGTGCAGGCCATCCCAGAT
>JBAVQS010000115.1:0-1961 GCA_049694275.1 Anaerolineae bacterium
TAGCCCACATCGCCGAACGGGAGAAAGGTCAAGAGCTTGAGGACAATGGAAAAGAGCGGATAGCCGGTCGGATGCGCAATCGCCATCCGCGAGGCGATCAATTGGAATTCGAGGCTGTCGTCGAACATTTCGACGACGCTGGGGGCCAGCGTGCGCAGGTAAATTGTATAGGTGGTGAGAAAGAGCGCGATCCCGATCAACCAGTCTGCATAACGCCGGATTTTTGAATCGAGGTTCTGCCACATCGGTGCGACTATAGCACCAACGAGACGGAATGCAAAATGCCGGAGGGGTAGAGCCCTGGATCGATCGGCGGGGTTACCTGCCTTGATCGGCCCGGATCAATTTGGAGGCTTGCCAGATCGACTGATTCTCCAGCGGGGGACTTACGGATACTTCCTCCGAGCTTGGAAAAATAAAAGAGACAATCGCAATCCGCTGATCCCACCGGGGATTGGCCAACCGCACGCGGCTGCCTAAATCAAAATAGGATTGGTACGAGGATTGTGTGCCCATAAAATTGTCCGTTCGCGCTTGGTCAAGAATCGGCTGGCTCGATAGGGAGGTCGGAAAATGTCCCCTATGAATCGTATCCTTTTTCGGTCTTATCAAGTAGAGGAGGTAAAAGCCTTCTTGGGATAGTAACCGCCCGGCGAATTTTTTGGAAGGGCGTCCTCAGGGCCACAGGTATTATTTGGCCCTGAGGGCATGGGGGTCAGTGAGTATTGGTCGGTTTAGGTGTATTAGTAGGCTTAGGCGTATTAGTCGGCTGCGGCGTATGGGTTGGCTTTGGTGTATGGGTTGGCTTGGGTGTATCGCTCGGCAGCGGCGTATTGGTCGGTTGCGGTGTGTTGGTTGGCTGCGGTGTATTGGTTGGTGGCGGATTGGTGGGCTGCGGCGTGTTGGTCGGCTGCGGGGTATTGGTCGGCTGTGCCGTGTCGCTTGGCTGCGGCATATTCGTCGGGTTGAGCGTTGGCGCAGGCGAAGCGCCCGGGACGGGTGTGCTGAAGGGTCGGAGCACCGGCGTGGGCGTAGGCAGGTCCGTAGGTGCCGGTCGATCGGTTGACATAAAGGTGGGCGTAGCGTCTGCATTCACCGTACCTGTGGCGGTCTCAGTTTGAGTGGGGCCGGTCGTGGGCGCGGCGGGGCTCAGGGATGCGCGCGTCAAGGCCTGCCCGATTGTCCCGCGTGCCTGCTGGGAAGCCGTCATCGCGCGCGCGAATTGGACTTGCATCCCCGGGGCCAGTGAGCCGACTGCGGCGAGCGAGGCTGCCGAATCCTGCAGGAATTGATCCATTCTGGGGCCCAGGGTCTTGACGGCGGCGGGCTCGCTTGCCGCGGCCGCCAAAAGATGCGCGCTCGCCTGCTGGATGAGTTCTTGATAAGCCGCCAGGGTGGGCGGAATCTGGTCCAGCGTTCCGCGCACGGCCAGGTCGCGTACCTCGCCGACGCGGTTCTGGGCAAAGGCCATGCTCAATTCTGCCTTGCCCGCCTCACTCCAGGTGGTCGTCAGCCGGGTCTGCTCGACCACGGTTTTGACAGGATATACCGCCTGACCTGGCAGCGCGTCTTGCGCCTCTACCGCCACCGCGCCCCACATGCCCAGGCAGAGGAAAAGGAGGACGAGGACGCCCAACGACGTCGTAGCATAAAGTAGAACGGGGCGGAACGCCAATCGATTCGACCGCTGCGTTTCTCGCGCTCCTGGGCGAGTCGAAATAGATTGGGCATTTTGCCGGTAGAGCGTCCGTGCGCGCGCCATGACAGCGGGTGGAGGCGTTTCTAACTGCTTCGCTTCCTCCCAAATCGGGCGTAACTGGGCCAAGAGCTCTAACTCTTCGTTCGACGGCTTGTCGGAACGCTCATCCATAGTTTATCACTCTAGTAGAGTCGCCGAACCGCTGTCCGGCTAGTAAATTCGTGAAATCTGTAACAAAAAGCTAGGGATAAAACCCCAATTC
>JBAVQS010000116.1:0-2907 GCA_049694275.1 Anaerolineae bacterium
GCATCACCTTGCCGCAGCTCCATCGCCGATTGGCTGATTGGCTGCAAGCAGCTGCCATTCGCGAGTTGGTTGCCAAGAATCTCATCGATCAGTTCTGCTCACGGTTGAAATGACAAAGTAGTATTAAGCGAACGATTTTAGTTTTCATCAGCATGGTGTTCCCAATCGGGTCTCTCGCCGTCATAAGCAAGTAGGAGGGACGGGTTCGCCCATCCCTCCCACTCGATTACCCCTTCCGAATTTCCGTTGGAACCGGCGCAGTCGCCGGTGTGTTCAGGCCTTGCCCTCGCTCTTGCCGTCGCCGCCGTTGGGCGTCACCAGCTCGTTGAACTGCTCCTCTTCGGTCGAGCCCTTGAGCGCCATGGTCGAGATTCCCTCGCCCGTGACCGCCATCTGGACTTCGTCGAAATATCCCGCGCCGACAAAGCTCTGATGCTTGACCGCCGCATAGCCGAACTGCTTTTCCATCTCGAACTCGTGTTCTTGCAGTTTGGAGTAGGCCAGCATCCCCTGGTCCTTGTACGCGTGCGCCAGCTCGAACATGCTCGCATTGATCGCATGAAAGCCGGCCAGCGTGACGAACTGGAAGCGATAGCCCATCGCGGCCAGGTTTTCCTGGAAGGTCCCCATCTCTGTCTCGCTCAGGTGCCGCTTCCAGTTGAACGACGGCGAGCAATTATAGGCGAGCATCTTGCCCGGGAATTTCTCGTGCACGCCCTGCGCAAACTCGCGCGCCTCGCCCACGTCCGGCTTGCTCGTCTCGCACCACAGGATGTCGGCGTACGGCGCATACGCCCGCGCCTTGGCGATGGCATATTCGATTCCGCCGCGCACATTCCAGTACCCTTCGACCGTCTGCTCGCCCGTTGCGAACTTTTCGTCCACCGGGTCGTTGATGCTGCGGATCAGGTGCGCGCCCAGCGAGTCGGTGCGCGCGACGATGAGCGTCGGGGGCCCCATCACGTCGGCCGCGAGCCGCGCCGCCACCAGCTTGGGCACGAACTCGTGCACGGCGACCAGCACCTTGCCGCCCATGTGCCCGCATTTTTTGAGCGACGAGAGTTGATCTTCAAGGTGAACCGCGCCCGCGCCCGCTTCGATCATCGATTTGATGAGCTCAAAGGTGTTGAGCGGCCCGCCAAAGCCGGCCTCGGCGTCCGCCACGATCGGCGCGAACCAGTAGATGTCATGCTTGTTCTGGCTGTGCGAAATCTGGTCGGCCCGGATGAGCGCATTGTTGAGGCGCTTGATCATGTTCGGGACGCTGGTGACCGGATAGAGGCTCTGGTCCGGATACATCTGCAGCGCCTCGTTCCCGTCGCCCGCGACCTGCCAGCCGCTCAAATAGATCGCCTTGAGCCCGGCCGCCACCTGCTCGACCGCCTGATTGCCGGTCACGGCGCCGAGCGCGCGGATGAACGGGTCGGTGTGCAGCAGGTGCCACAGCCGCGTCGCGCCCATCTCGGCCAGCGTATAGCAGAACTGGATCGAGCCGCGCAGCCGGACGACGTCTGACGCCGAATACTTGCGGGTGATCCCTTCCCAGCGCGGGTTGGTCTTCCAATCGTTCTGCAGTTCGATAACCTGTGCTTGATCGATCATTTTGGGTCTCCTTCAATCCAGATACGGATAGGCCTCCAACGTCAGGAAATCAGTGAACTTGTTCTCGACCGACAGCTTGTCAAAAATCTGCACGGCGAGAGGGAATTTTCCCGCATGGAAGGCTTCCTCTCCGACCAGTTGTTTGATCTTGCCAATCTCTTCGTCCATCAGCCGGCGCAAGAGCGCCGCATCCACCTTGCGCCCGTCGTTCAACGCCGCCGTGGGATGATGCAGCCACTGCCAGACCTGCGCCCGCGAAATCTCGGCGGTCGCCACGTCCTCCATCAGGTTATAGATCCCGGCCGCGCCGTTCCCCCGCAGCCACGATTCGAGATAGAGGATGCCGACGTTGATGTTCGTCCGCAGCCCCGCCTCGGTGATCTGCCCGCCCGGCACGCGGAAATCGCGGAGTTGCGCGGCGGTCGTCTGCACATCCTCGCGCATCCGTTCCTTCTGGTGCGGCCTGGCCCCCAGCGCCTTGTCGAATACCTCGCGGGCGACCGGGACGAGGTCGGGGTGCGCCACCCAGGTGCCGTCAAAGCCATCGCGCACCTCGCGCTCCTTGTCCTCGTTCACCTTGCGGATGGCAATCTCGTTCACCTGCGCGTCCTTGCGGCTCGGGATAAAGGCGGCCATCCCACCCATCGCGTGGGCGCCGCGCCGGTGGCAGGTCTTGACCAGCAGCTCGCTGTAGGCGCGCATAAAGGGGACGGTCATCGTCACCTGGGCGCGGTCGGGGAAGGTGAAATCGCGCCGGTTGCGGAATTTCTTGATAATGCTGAACATATAATCCCAGCGCCCGGCGTTCAGCCCCGCCATGTGCTGGCGCAGCTCGTACAGGATCTCGTCCATCTCGTACACCGCGAGGATGGTCTCGATCAGCACCGTCGCCTTGATCACGCCGCGCGGGATGCCGAGCGCATCCTGGGCGAGGTTAAAGACATCATTCCAGAGCCGCGCTTCGAGGTGGTTCTCCAGCTTGGCTAGATAGAAATAAGGGCCGGTCCCCTTCTGAATGAGGTTCTTGGTCTGGTGAAAGAAATAGAGGCCAAAGTCAAAGAGCGAGCCGGACATGGGCTGGCCGTCGACGAGCACGTGCTTTTCGTCGAGGTGCCAGCCGCGCGGGCGCACGAGCAAGAGCGCGGTCGTGGGGTTGAGCTTGTATTCCTTGCCGTCCGGGTTCTGAAAGCTGACCGTGCCAGCGATCGCATCCCGCAGGTTGATATGGCCGCCGACCATATTATCCCAGGTGGGCGAGTTCGCATCCTCAAAATCCGCCATGAATACATCGGCGCCCGAGTTGAG
>JBAVQS010000117.1:0-50040 GCA_049694275.1 Anaerolineae bacterium
CGATAGTCCCGTTGCGGTAGTTGGTCCCAAGGAGCTAATCAAGTAATCGCTGTAGAGGTCGAGTAAGTCGTTTTTCATCCTTGCAGTTTACACCTGTTTTCAGGGAAAACTGCGTAAGGTGAGTAATGAATCAAATAGCAAAGGCTAATGATCTCAGGACACTTAGAGTCTTATGTCCTGCGGCGAGAGTTGCTTAATGAAGGAGATATGAGATTACTTTGAGCGCGCGCGTTATGGTGGTAGGTAAGTAAGAACAGGAAAAGGAGCCAACATTGGCTCCTTTTTTGCTTATTTTGAAGCAGTTTTCAGAGTGTCTTCTTCAATCGTGCTTTGACCTTGACAGGACAGATCTAAATGAGTATAATAACGTTGTAATCGTTAGTAACGGTTATAACGTTCCAAACGAGAAGGTGATACTACATAGATGGAGGCATAGAATGGAAGACCCACTCACCCAGTTTTGGGTTAAGACCGAACAAGTTGAAGGGGAGGATCGGGCACTCCTTGCAAGGATGATAATACCGTTTGCTAGCGGAATCCCCGACACAGGCGAGATACGATTCAAGGCAAAAGCTGATACCCTAACCGCAAGACACAAAATCATCGTGTTTCTGTTGTCAAGGCTTGCCTTGTCGACAATTCCTGAGACCACATTTTCGGCACTTGCTACGCCCAAGGAAATCGAGAACGGCTTGCATCTTCCTGGCGGGACTGTCCGGCCCACGCTTGCCAAACTTCTCGATGACCACATCGCAGTTAAAAAAGGGGACGCTTATATGATTCCATCAGCGAATTTGAATAGGGCCCACAACGATTTGAAGTCGGTAGTCCAGGAGGAGTAGGTAAACCGCATTAGTGAAAATCGTCCAAGCGGAAACGAAAGAACATCATAAAAGGAGTTGCCGTAATGACCAAACAATCTCAGGACCAATCGTCACACGAGGAGACCGAAACGGTCCAAAGCATCGTCTCCATGCTCAAACCATATTCGACTTCTATCCGTGAGAAGGTATTGTCTGCTGTTTGTCAGCATCTCGGGATAAGGGCTGTTTTGGAGGACAATCGATCAATCGCGACACCGAGGTCATATCTCAAGCCCAAGTTCCAGAAGACAATTGCTGAGTTGAAAAGGGAAAAACAACCGAAATCAGCGACACAGATGGCGGCGGTAGTTGCCTATTATCTCATGGAGGTCGCGCTAGAGGACCAACGAAAGCAGACGATAACTATCGACGACATCAGAACGCACTTCAAGAAGGCGGATTTTGACCTACCAAAGAGTGTCAAAGATATTTTGCCACATGCTGAGGATTCTGGCCTCTTTGAGTACTTGAGTGATGGCCAATACAAGCTCACTGGATCAGGGTACGATTTGGTCGATAAGAAATTACCTGTGAAGAAAAGTTAGGGGTGTGTTAGTGCTAATACATAATTTCTTGTATCAGAACATTGAAGGAGCAAGCACCGTGACCGAAAATTCAAAGTCGCGTAAATATCCGTTCGCAGCACCCGAGAGCATGGCCGAGACAATGGAATTTGCCCGTCATCCGACCTGGCAACGCACAATCAACTTGGCTTTACTCAAGAAGATGGGCATTGCTCAAAACAACGAAGCGAAGGTAACGAGTGCGCTGCGTTTTCTGGGGATCATTGACGAAAAGGGGGAGCCAACGCCCGAGTTTGATTCCTTGAAAACCGATTACCAAGGTACGATGAAGCGTTTGGTGAAGAAAGCGTACTCGGAATTGTTTGATACTTTCACGGCCGATATGATTACTCGAGATCGCCTATTGAGCTTCTTTGGAAAACCAGAGCAGGGAGCACAGCGACGCTCCTGGCTGTTTATCTGGCTTTGTAGTGAAGCAGGAATTGAACTTCCCAACGTAGAGACCAAAGCTCGGCAGAAGCAGAGTAAGGTATAAGGAGAGGCGTAGGTTAGCTGGCTATTAAAAACGTTCAAGAACCATTGGAGCTTTGTTAGTGCGAGCGCTGTCACAGCAGCATGACAGCGCTCGCACTTCACGAATATATTCCTTCTTCCATCAACCTCATCCGCCACGGCCGCGAGATCTGCGAAGCGGGTCTAGACAGTCCAGGACGGCGGCGCGATAATACGAGCCCAATCACAAGTCCATCCATAAAGGATTCTGATGCGTCTACTCGAAATAGTAATTCTGCTGTTGAATCTGGTCGCCTTGTCGACGGTGTTCTTCCTGCTTCCTCCCTCACTTCACTGGTTGCGATTTTTACCTGCCGTGATCGTCGTGATCACACTCGTGCATTTAATCGTGGAACAGTATCGCTGGCAGATGGTCCCCTCGTACGTGCTGACCGCCGCGCTGTTCCTGCTCGCCCTGCCCGGTCTGTTGCAAGGCACTGACAATCTCCCGGTGCGCGGAGCACTCGCGGCGGTCGCCGGCGGGGTTGGGTTCCTGTGGTGGCTCGTCGCGGTCGCTTTGCCCATCGTGTTGCCGGTGCCCGTTTTGCCAACGCCGCCCGGTCCGTATGCAATTGGTTCCGTCCTGTACGATTGGACGGACGCCACGCGCCCCGAAACCTATTCGTCCGATCCCAATGCCAGGCGCGAGTTGATGGTTCAAATCTGGTATCCCGCACAACCGCCATCAGATGCCAGGACCATTCCATTGCTGGACAATTTCGATGTGGCCTTGCCCGCGTTCGCCAATTTCCTCAAGATGCCTCCCTTTGCGCTGGATCATTTGCGCCTGGTGCGTACGCATACGTACGGCGACGCGCCGATTCGGAACGACGGAACGCCGTACCCCATAGTCATTTATTCGCACGGCTATACCGGCTACCGTAACGCCAGCTTTAATGAGATGGAAGCGCTGGCAAGCTCGGGTTATATTGTGGTCGCCATTGACCACCCCTACGCCTCAGCGTTCACGGTTTTCTCGAACGGGCACGCCGTGTTGAATGATCCCGCGATATTGCCTCCGACGGGACGGAATCAACCTGGCGATCAAGCAATGCGCGAAAAGTTGCAAGCGACGGTGGTCGCCGATGAGCGTTTCGTGATGGATCAATTGCAGCGCTTGAACGCGGGACAACTGGATGCGCGCTGGGCCGGAAAACTCGACCTGCAGCGAATCGGTTTGACAGGCGTCTCGCTCGGCGGCGGGGCGATGGTCTGGGCCTGTCAGCTCGACGCGCGCTGCAAAGCCGGTCTTGTCCAGGATGGCTGGTATGAGCCACTGCCCGCGGCCATGGTCTCGGCGCCCTTACGCCAGCCGTTCATGTTCATGCAAAGCGAGACAACCATGTGGAAGATGGACAATCTCGCGCGTCTCGACACGCTGTATCAAGGCGCCGGCGGGCCCGCGTTTCATCTCAAGCTCGCGGGCGTCCTCCACGATGACTTTGGCGATTATCCACTTTTGACGCCGCTCGGCGCGCTGCTGCCCGAACGCGGCGCGCTGAACGGCGAACGCACCGTACATATTGTGGATGCTTATCTGATCGCGTTCTTTGACAAGTATCTCAAAAACCAACCGTCATCCCTTTTGAATGGACCGTCGCGCGACTATCCCGAAGTGCAGTTCGAGTCGCGCGCACACTAGCCCATGCCTCTTTGTTTGTCGGGAGATTGGGTATAATCAAGATATGGCATTGATACCGATTCGGAGTGAAGCATAATGTCTGCACGCACATTCAAGCTGGACCGCTTTGCGCTGTATGCCTGGATTGTCCTGCTCTATAACCTGGTCGTCATCCTCTGGGGGACATTCGTTCGCGCCACCTCCTCCGGGGCCGGCTGTGGGGAACACTGGCCGTTGTGCAATGGGGAGATCGTTCCGGTCGCGCCGCAACTGGCGACGATCATCGAGTTTGCGCACCGCACGACTTCGGGTATAAGCCTGGTGCTGGTGGCTCTGCTCGTCATCTGGGCATTCCGCCGGTATCCCAAAGGACATCCAGTCCGTTTTGGGGCAACCGGATCGGGCATCTTTATCATCACCGAGGCGCTCGTCGGCGCGGGGTTGGTTTTGTTTGGTTGGGTCAACCAGGATCAATCAGTATATCGCGTCGTCTCGATCTCGGTCCACCTCGTCAACACCTTTCTCCTTTTGAGCATGATGACCCTCACCGCCTGGTGGGCATCGGGCGGCGCGCCGGTTCGGGTTCGCGGGCAGGGCGCGTACAGGTGGGCGCTCGCCATTGCCCTGCTTGGGGTCGGAATCATCGGCATGACCGGCGCCATTACCGCGCTGGGCGATACGCTTTTTCCATCCGGGTCCTTGATCGAAGGACTGCAACAGGACAGTTCACCCACGGCCAGCTTTTTGATTCGATTACGCGTGATTCATCCGGTGATTGCCGTGATCGTCGCCAGCTATCTGCTCCTGCTTCTCGGGTGGTTGAACGAACGCGCCATCGCGGCCAGAGCCGGTCGTTTCGAGTGGCTCGTTCGCGCGCTCGTGGTCATTCAAGTTGCGGCCGGGGCAATCAACGTCATTCTACTCGCCCCCATCTGGATGCAGCTTGTACACCTGCTGCTCGCCGACTTGGTATGGATTATGCTGGTGCTGTATTCCGCCTCCCTGCTCAACGCGGACCTAGCGACAGCGACAGGGCGCAAGGTGGAAAAACAAGGACCCGTTGGGGCGACCGCGGAGTAGTTGCAATCTGCCCCGACTGGAGTAGAATCGTTTATGTACCATGTTTGATTTGAATGAACCTACAAGCCGTCGGGCTTTTCTCAAGCTGTTCGGATTGAGCACGTTGGCCGTTATCCTGCAAGCCTGTAGTCCTCCTCCCTCTTCTCCGACGACGACATCGGCAGCCACGCCAACAATTCCCCCGACTCTATCTCCAACCCCGATGCCGGCCAATGGCACAGCCCGCGCGTTTATCGATGCCTGGGGCAAGGGCGATTACGCGTCGATGTACGGGATGCTCTCTTCAAGCGCACAGACAGCCATCTCGCAGGACGATTTCGTCAAGCGCTACCAATCCATCGCCGCCGAAGCGACCGTCACGACCAACCAACCGCAACTGGTCTCTGTGAATGAGGATGGCAGCACTGCAACCGTCCAATTCAAAACCCACCTGAACACCGCGCTCTTTGGCCCGATTGACGAGGACAATGCCTTTTCGATGGTGCGCGAGGGAAATCGCTGGGGTATTGTCTGGTCGCCGGCGGTCATTCTCAAGGACCTTGGCGCCAACAACAGCCTGAGACTCCTCACGCAAAAATCGACGCGCGGCAATATTTACGACCGCAACGGGCAGCCAATTGCCATCGGGCAGCAGGCCATCCTGGTCAGTCTCTGGCCGGCCGAGATGCGGCGCAACCAGGCAGAGGCCAAGGTGCTGGCTGCGCTCGCGCCTGTGCTCAACCTCAGTCAATACGAGATCCAGCGCCGCTATGGCAACGCCAACCCCGAGTGGAAAGTGGCGATCGCCACGATCTCGAAGGATACTGCGCAGGCAAACGCGGACGCCCTCTCCTTGCCCGGAATCGTGCTGGAACAACAGGATGCGCGCGCCTATTCTGCCGGCGCAGTCGCCGCGCATATTGTGGGTTATGTCGGGCAGATCACCGGCGACGAACTGGGGCAGTTCTACGCCCAAGGCTATCGGGAAGGAGATATGCTGGGCCGCACCGGCCTGGAAAAGGCAGGCGACAAGTATCTCACAGGGGTGCGCGGCGGACGGCTTATCATCGTCGGCGCCAAGGGCGAGGAACTGGGGACCCTCAAGGAACAGGAGGCCCAACAGAGCTCTAGTATTTATTCGACCATCGATCTCAACCTGCAAACGGCAGTGGATACGATTCTCGGCCAAAGGCGTGGCAGCATCATTGTGATGAACGTCAAGACCGGTGAGGTCCTGGCGATGGTAAGCCACCCCGCCTATGATCCGAATGCGTTCGTCGACAATACGCGCCAAAAAGAGCGTCAGAACGTTCTTACCAGCCCGGCCAAGCTGTTACTCAACCGCGCCAGTCAGGGCGCCTATCCGCAGGGTTCGGTTGAAAAGATCATCACCATCGCGGCGGCATTCGAGCGCGGCGGTCTCGGCCAGTACACCCCCTTTGTCTGCAATGGGACATGGAACGGAACCGGCATCCCCAAGGCTTGCTGGATCGCCGCGTATGGGCGCACGCATGGCGCCATCGGCCTCGCGCACGCTCTGACGGCTTCATGTGATATTACGTTTTACCAGGTCGGGGTCCGGCTCGACAAGATCAACCAGCGGCTCATGTCCACTTTTGCGCTCGCTTTCGGCCTCGGCTCGGCTACCGGAATAGAGATCGAAGAGAATGCCGGGCATGTGCCTGACCCTCAAGATCAGCAGCCCTGGATTCTCAATGACGCGGCCGACACCGCCATCGGGCAGGACACCTTCCTCACCTCGCCGCTCCAGATCGTCGATTTCGTCGCCGCCGTCGCCAACGGCGGCACGCTCTGGAAGCCGCGCCTCATCTCCAAGGTGCAGGATCTGGCCAATGGGACCGAGCAGCAGATGCCCTCCGAAAAACGGGGGACGCTGCCCGTCAGCGGCGGCAACCTCCAAATCATCCGCGATGCACTCAAGGGGGTGACGACGGACAAGGATGGCACTGCCAAGTTTGTGTTTGATGGACTGCCGATCATCTGCGCGGGCAAGACCGGCACCGCTCAGGTGCCCGGCGCGGCCGCCCCGCACGCCTGGTTCGCCGGCTATGCGCCAGCGGATGCGCCACAGATCGCCTGCGTCGTCATGGTCGAGAACGGCGGCGAGGGAAGCCAGGCCTCCGCGCCGCTCTTTCGCAAGGTGATTGAGAAATACTTTAACGTCAAGGCGGTAACACCAACCCCCGGCAAAGGCAAGCCGACGCCGACCCCGGTTATCCAACCAGGAGATTGAGGAGGCATCGAGCATGCCAAAGGACTGGCGCAAACAGCAGGGGCAGGACACCTACTTCAAAAAGGCCAAACAAGAGGGCTACCGAGCGCGGTCGGTCTACAAGCTGCAAGAGATCAACGAGCGTCTGCACCTCATCCGCCGAGGGTCGATTATCCTCGACCTGGGCGCGGCCCCGGGGAGTTGGAGCCAGTTGGCAACCCAGTTAGCCGGCATGGGGGGCCGCGTGATCGCCGTGGACCTCTCTCCGATCGATCCCTTACCCGGCGTGACGGCGATTCAGGGCGACATTTTCAAGACTGAAACCATCCAGGTGATCGCGAGCCTGTTGCCCAATGGCGCAGATGTCGTGCTCTCGGATGTCTCGCCCAAAATCTCTGGAATCAAGCTGAGCGACCATGCCCGCTCAATCGAGCTGGCGAGCGCTTCACTGGCAGCCGCCCTGCGGTTTCTCCACCCCGGCGGCTCTTTTGTCGTCAAGGTATTCCAGGGCGAGGATTTTCCCGCATTCGTCAACTCGGTCCGCGCCCATTTTGAAACGGTCAAGATTATGCGGCCCGAAGCCTCGCGCGAAGAGAGCAACGAGCACTATGTGGTAGGACTGCGAATGAAAGCTAACTCACCCAGCTCGCAAAAATCGCCGTAGCGAGCTTACGGCCCGCGCTCTTTTCAGAAAGGACCAACTCCCCCGCGGTGGTCGTCCCCTTGAGGTCCGCCAGTACATCCCCCAGCGTATAATAGAGACTCAACGCCGAGGCGCGAATCGCATACGCGGTTAGCAGGACAAAGAGCGGACGCTCCGACAGGATCGCGCGACAGTCGGCCAACAGAGCCGGTAGCATCTCATCCAGCTTCCATACTTCACCCTGGGGGCCGCGCCCGAACTTGGGTGGGTCCAGGATAATGGCATCGTATTTGCTCCCGCGCCGCGCCTCGCGCCGGACAAATTTGAGCGCATCGTCCACAAGCCACCGGATCGGTCGGTCACCCAGCCCCGCCAGCGCCTGGTTCTCGCGGGCCCACGCCATCACCTTTTTCGAGGCATCGACATAGGTCACACTCGCGCCGGCCTCTGCCGCAGTCAAGGAAGCTAATCCTGTATATCCAAAGAGATCGAGGATACGAACCGGTCGCCCGGCATTTTTGATGAGGTCCTGCGCCCATTCCCATTGACTCGCCTGCTCCGGAAAGACGCCCACATGCCGAAAGGAAGTCAACTGCGCCCAGAACGCCAGACCCTTGTAGCGCATCTGCCAGCGGTCGGGCATCGCGCCGCGCATCTCCCAGCGCCCACTCCCCTCCTCCCCCCTTACTTCGGCCGGGCCCCGAGGTGGAACAGACCCTCGGGATGTCCCAGGCTCTTGCTCTTCCTTGCCGGCAAACACGGCATTTGCCGCTTGCCATTCCTTCTCCGCCAGCGCACGCCGCCACATCGCCTGCGGTTCGGGCCGCACAAGCCGGTAGCTCCCAAAACGTTCCAGTTTATAGCCCGCTCCGCTGTCGAGCAGCTCATAATCCGCCCATGGCGGGCATTCGAGCTCAAGATGCAGTGCTGATGTCATACATCGATTATGCCATATCTAACTGAAAAATGTAATTCCGTAATGTACGGCCTGCCTGAAATCGTTCTTGCCAAGAACAGGAAAATGGCGTATACTGTCAGCGTACCGAAAAGCAATCCTGTGCCTCGGCCACTCTTGCCGAGGTTTTTCTTTGTGTACCGGTAACAAGTAGACAAGTACACAAGGAAACAGGTAAACAAGTAAACACCTGTCTACTTGGCTACCTATTTACCCGTCTACCTGTTTACCTGTTGATTCACCTACCTTATGGCTACCCGAAACGACATTCGTAACATTGCAATTATTGCGCACGTGGACCACGGCAAGACAACGCTCGTGGACGCCATGTTGAGACAGTCTCATATCTTTCGCGAGAACCAGACCATGGTTGAGCGCGTGATGGATTCGAACGACCTGGAGCGCGAGCGCGGCATTACCATTCTCGCCAAGAACACCGCCATCACCTACCGCGGCGTCAAGATCAATATCATCGACACGCCCGGCCACGCCGACTTTGGCGGCGAGGTGGAGCGCGTCCTGAATATGGCGGACGGCGTGCTCCTGCTCGTCGACGCTGTGGATGGCCCGATGCCGCAGACCCGCTTTGTGTTGCGCAAGGCGCTCGAACTGGGCCACAAGGCCATCGTCGTTATCAACAAGGTGGACCGGCCCAACGCGCGGTTGAACCACGTCGCCAATGCCACCTTTGACCTCTTTATCGACCTGGGCGCGACCGACGAGCAGGCCGAGTTCCCCATTGTCTATACGGACGCGCTTACCGGCCGCGCCACGCTCGACCCATTCGTCGGCCAGCGCGTCTGGGCAAATGACGAGGGTCCCCGGACCCCCGCCGATCTGCAGCCGCTCTTTGATACGATTCTCAACTATATCCCGGCGCCGCAGATTGAGCCGGACGAACCGCTCCAGATACTCGTCACCTCGCTAGCCTACGACGATTACAAAGGACGCATCGCCATCGGCCGCATCTTTTCCGGCCGCGTTCAGGCTGCCCAACCGGTGATGCGCATCAGGGTCGATGGGACGATGGAACCAGGCAAGATCGCGCAGCTCTTTGTGCACCAGGGTCTGGAACGGATCGAAGTGCCGCAGGCCGAGGCGGGCGAGATCGTAGCGCTCACCGGGCTGCCGGAAATTTTTATCGGCGAGACCGTCGCCGATGCCGTCACTCCCCGCGCGCTGCCAACCATTCGCGTCGAAGCGCCGACCGTGCGGATGACCTTTGGCGTCAACACCTCGCCCTTCACCGGACGCGAGGGGACCTGGTCCACGTCGCGCAAGTTGCGGGAGCGGCTGTTCAAGGAGTTGGAGCACAATGTCTCGCTCCGCGTTGACGAGACCGAGAGCGCTGATACCTTTGTCGTCAGCGGCCGCGGGGAATTGCACCTGGCTATCCTCATCGAAACCATGCGGCGCGAAGGATACGAGTTCCAGGTCGCCAAGCCCGAAGTCATCTACAAGACCGGGCCGAAAGGGGAAACGCTCGAGCCGATCGAGGATGTGTATATTGAAGTCGCGCAGGAGGCGCTCGGCGTGACGATGGAGATGCTTGGCACCCGCCGCGGGTTGGTGCACGAGATGCACACACGCGACGATGGGACTGTTCACCTGCGGTACCGCGTCCCGACGCGCGGGCTGCTCGGCTTTCGCAGCAAGTTCCTCACGGCGACCCGCGGCATGGGGGTCATGCACACGCTCTTTCATGGGTACGAGCCGCTGTTGGGCGAAATCCAATCGCGCGAGCATGGCTCGCTCGTCGCCCACGAAACCGGTGTGGCGACCCACTATGGGCTGACCAACGCGCAAGAGCGCGGCATGTTGTTCGTCGGCCCCGGCGTGGAGGTCTACGAGGGGATGATCGTCGGCGAACAGGCGCGCGAGGGGGACATCCCGGTCAACGTCTGCAAGAAAAAGCACCTGACCAACGTCCGCTCGTCGAACTCGGAAATCACCATCCAGCTCACGCCGCCGCACGTCATGAGCCTGGACGATGCGATCGAGTTTATCACCGAGGACGAGCTAGTCGAGGTGACGCCCAAAAACATTCGCCTGCGCAAAAGGGTTCTGAATAACGACCAGCGCGGCAAGATGCTGAAATCCGCCGCCAAGGCGCGCGAGGCAGAGCGCGAAACAGCCTAAAGAGAAACGGGACAGGGATTTGACCTGCCCCGTTTTTTATATCGATCTGGTTCGCGTAGTGTATAATCACAAACAGATCAAGGACCACCAGGCGCATGTTTTTGCCCCCCTGACTACTGGAGAAATGACGCATGCAGGATAAAGCAAAACTGGTAGAGGCAGCCGATCCGAGCGAACCGATCCCGGACAAACAAGCGGCGCACCGCATGATCGAGGACGCGGTAGGCCAAATCTTGCTGGCCGTCGGCGAGGACCCCCATCGCGAAGGGCTGCTCAAGACGCCCGAGCGCGTGGCGCGGATGTACGACGAACTGCTGGCCGGCTACTCGGTCGAGCCGGCCGCTATGATTAACAACGCCTGCTTTGACGCCGACTATAACGAGATGGTGGTAGTCAAGGATATTGACTATGCGAGTTTATGCGAACACCACATGCTCCCCTTTTTCGGACGCGTGGACATTGCCTATATTCCCAACGGCAAGGTGCTGGGCCTGAGTAAGATTCCGCGCGTGGTCGAAATGTTCTCGCGCCGCTTACAGCTTCAGGAGCGCATGACGCAGGAGATCGCCAACTTTCTCAACGAACTGCTCCACCCGCAGGGGGTCGCCGTGCTCGTCACCGGCCAGCATTTTTGCTCGATGATGCGCGGCGTTCGCAAGGTCAACGCCCGGATGGTCACGCAGGCCATGCTCGGCCGGTTTGAGGAAAAGGATACCCGCGATCAATTCTTTGAGCGCATCCGCGATTATGAGAAATAGGGAGTACCTTGCTTTGCAGAATACGAGTAGCCCCGTTTTCTTGAAGGGTACGGGGTTCTCCTTATGATCGAACAACCGATTTTACTGATTCACGGTTTCAATGGCTCGCCAGGCAATTGGACGGGGCCCGAGGACCGCTTTCCCGAGTTTCTGGCCCAACATGGTTATGACCCCGCCCTCATTCGCGTGTTCAGCTATGGCTATGACAACTACAAGGGCAAGCGAATCTATAACAACCTTGGCGATGTTCGCCAGATTGCGCACAGGCTCGACCTGGCGGGCAGCGCAGACCCTGACGAGCGACAAGAATCCGTGGACCGGCTGTGCGAGGATAGCGTGGCGCGGGGTGGCCCGAACAAGGTCACGATCATTGCGCATTCAAGCGGCGGCCTCATCGCTCGCTATTACCTGACGCGCCAGCAGCCGGATGCCATGGGGACCCAATATCGGAGCAACGTAGGCCGGGTCATCTTTCTTGGGACCCCACACCAGGGGGTCGACGTCGAAGACATCCTCGATCCCCTGCCAACCAACCTGCTGATCTATCAGCTCATGGTCCGGCTGCACTATCTCCTTCCCCCCGAGTACCACGAACAGGCGCAGTCCTTGCGCCACCGGTTTCACGAGTCGCACCATCAAACCAAACAGGCACTGGCTGGAGACAAGGCGGCTTCCGAAGAGCCAGAGGAAATTCCCGCGTTCAAAGAGCTGCATCCGCACAGTCCTTTTCTGGAAGAGATCAACGCGCCGGGCGCCATGCCGCAGCACATCGCGTACCACAACATCATTGGCGATATCCAAGCTCATGTTCGCTTTCAGCTATTCGACCGGACTCTGTTGGATCATGTCAAGAGCTTTGGCGACCTCATGGTGACAACCGGCAGCGCGAGCACTATTCCGAACGCGCCCTCTCGGTGCTATCCTTTGGTCCAGGAACACACCCTCGACGTCGATCTCAGCCGCCACCTCTCACGTCTGGCAGAAACCTCCGATGCCGGCGTCCATCCCGCCCCGCTCCACCGCTGGCTCCGCAGCCTGCCCGCAGCAAGGGACAGGATGCTAGAGATACTGGGAGGGATCAGTGCATAGTTGCGCGCGTCCATGTCCTGCCGCCATCTGTGGTGCGCAGGATAACTCATTGAAAGCCAATCGCATAGCCGGTCTGCGAGTCGACAAAGTAAACGCCGCCCGTTGATTCGTCAACTGCCCCACCACCCCACATCGCGCCTCCATCATGCGTTTCAAAGCGGGTCGGCGGCTGATTGGGGGCAGAATTGCCAAATGCGATGCCATCCTGCGCGCTGAAAAACCAGAGTAATTTGAGATTGCCGTTTGTCTTGACCTGCTACGCCTGCCAGGTAATGCCACCATCCGGCTGTCAGGACTCCACTCGACGCGAGAGGTATCCCATATCGCATCCTGCAAACACAACACCAGCTTGCCAGTGGCCGTGTCCAGCACGTTGGGCGTCTCGCTCCAGAGACTCATTCGCAACTCAAGAGAGGTAAACACGACTTTGTAGCGCCCGTCCGGTGAAGGGAGTTGATCTGTAAGCAGCATGATCCGTCTCCTTGCCGATTCAATCGCGCATCGGGATCTTGATGCTGTTCTCTTGTGCGAACTCGATCGCTTCCTCGTACCCGGCATCGACATGACGAATCACGCCCATGCCGGGGTCGGTGGTCAGCACGCGCTTGAGTCGCCTGGCCGCTTCCGGTGTCCCGTCTGCCACGATCACCTGCCCCGCGTGGAGCGAATAGCCGATGCCAACGCCGCCCCCATGGTGAATCGAGACCCACGTCGCCCCGCCCACCGCGTTGACCAGCGCATTGAGGAGCGGCCAATCGGCGATTGCATCGCTCCCGTCCTTCATTCCCTCCGTCTCGCGACGCGGCGAGGCGACCGAACCGGCGTCGAGATGGTCACGGCCAATGACAATCGGCGCGGAAACCTCGCCCCTGGCGACCAGGTCGTTAAAAGCCAGCCCCGCCCGGTCCCGTTCCCCATACCCCAGCCAGCAGATGCGCGCCGGCAGCCCCTGGAACTGGACCTGCGCTTGTGCCATGCGAATCCAGCGCGCCAGAGGCTTGTTCTCTGGAAAGAGCTCCAGAATCGCTTCGTCCGTCCGGTAGAGATCCTTGGGATCACCTGACAGCACCACCCAGCGGAATGGCCCTTTGCCCTCGCAAAAAAGCGGACGGATATACGCAGGCACAAAACCCGGATAGTCAAAGGCATTCAGGACGCCCGCGTCGTACGCCCGCTGGCGCAGGTTATTGCCATAATCGAACACCACCGCGCCCTTTTTCTGAAAGGCCAGCATCGCCTCAACGTGGCGCCCCATCGCCTGCATGGAAGCCGCCTGATAAGCAGTCGGGTCCTCGCGCCGGAGGGATTCGGCTTGCGCCAGCGGCATCTCGGGCACATACATGAGCGGATCGTGCGCCGGGGTCTGGTCGGTCACCACGTCCGGGACCACGCCGCGCAGTACCAGTTCGGAAAAGACATCGGCCGCATTCCCGATGAGCGCAATGGAACGGGGTTCCTTGCGTTTCAGATAATCTTCGACGCGCGTCATGGCGTCTTCCAGGTTATCCGTCACCTCATCCACGTATTTCGTTTCAAGTCGCCGCTGCGCACGCGCGGGGTCCACCTCGACAACTAGCCCCACCCCTTCGTTCATCGTGACCGCCAAAGGTTGTGCACCGCCCATACCGCCCAGGCCGGCGGTGAGAACAAACCGGCCCCTGAGCGTGCCGCCGAAATGCTTTTGCGCCAGTGAGCCGAGGGTCTCGTACGTCCCCTGGAGAATTCCCTGTGTCCCGATATAAATCCAGCTCCCCGCGGTCATCTGGCCGTACATGATGAGCCCTTCACGCTCCCAGCGGTCAAAGTTCGCCTGCGTCGCCCAGGCGGGAACGATATTGGAATTGGCGATGAGCACGCGGGGCGCGTCGGGGTGCGTCTTGAAAATACCGACCGGCTTGCCCGATTGAACGAGCAGTGTCTCGTCATCCTCCAGCGCGCGCAGCGCCTTGACGATCGCGTCAAACGCATCCCAACTGCGCGCGGCGCGGCCGCGGCCGCCATAGACAATGAGCTCATCCGGCTTTTCCGCGACCTCCGGATCAAGGTTGTTCATCAACATGCGCAGCGCGGCCTCTTGCAGCCACCCTTTGCACGAAAGCTCGGCGCCGCGCGGAGCGCGGACGGTTCTTGGTCCAGACATGGAGCCTCCTGGAATAATCGAGTGAAGCAAAGTTGCATCCAATTACTCTCGATTTCTCACTATTTTACCACCACACGCCTCATACCGGGGGTGGACCTACTGCGGCGAGACAAAGCCCGGCTATTTGCGTCGCCTTGACGGCGGGGTTACAATGCAGATATATGGACAGAATGAATATTAACAAGCCCCTGCCCATTATGGCTTCTGCGCCATACGAGCTGCGGACGCTGGATACACTGTTTAGCCCTAAAACCATCGCCGTCATCGGCGCAACCGAAAAAGGGAATCCCGAAGGACGGCAGGTCCTCTCGAACCTGGTCAATCATCCGTTCGGCGGGACGGTCTATCCGATTAATGCGCAGGCCTCCAGCGTGCTGGGCATCAAGGCATACCCGAATCTCGCTGCCCTGCCCGAAAAGATCGATCTCGCGGTGATTGCGACGCCCGCCCGCCAGGCGCCGAAAATCATCGGCGAGTGTATGGAGGCCGGGGTGCACGGCGCAATCATTCTCTCGCCCGGGTTCCGTGAAACGGGCGCAGCCGGCGCCGAGCTCGAGCGCCAGGTATTCGAACAGGCGCATCGCGGGCAGATTCGAATCATCGGCCCGAACTCGCTCGGCATCATGTACCCGCCGAGCGGGCTCAATGCGACTTATGCGCGGACCATGGCGCGACGGGGGCACGTGGCGTTTCTGAGTCAGAGCGGCGCGCTCGGTGCGTCGGTCCTCGACTGGAGCCAGCGCGAACAGGTGGGCCTCAGCGCCTTTGTCTCAGTCGGCTCGATGCTCGACGTGAGCTGGGGCGACCTGATCTATTATTTTGGCGATGACCCGCACACGCGGTGTATTCTCATCTATATGGAGAGCATCGGCGATGCTCGCGCGCTCGTCTCGGCGGCCCGCGAGGTGTCGCTTCAAAAGCCGATCATCGTCCTCAAAGCCGGACAGACCGAAGAGGGACAACGGGCCGCCATCTCACATACCGGCGCCATGACCGGGAGCCTGCAGGTGCTCGACGCCGCCTTTCGGCGCACGGGTGTCCTCCGTGTCAATACGCTCGGCGAGCTCTTTTACATGGCGGAAACGCTGGACCGCCAGCCGCGCCCCCGCGGCCCGCGCCTCACGATCCTCACCAATGCTGGCGGCCCCGCCCTCATGGCGGTCGACGAGTTGATCGCGCACGGCGGCGAACTGTCAGAGCTCGCGCCCGCCACACTTCAGGCGCTCGATCAGTTTCTCCCGGCGCATTGGAATCATGGCAACCCGATCGACATTCTCGACGAAGCCGATCCCGAACGCTACGCCCGCGCGGTCGAGATTGCCGTACAGGACCCGAACAGCAATGGGTTGCTGATTATCCTCACGCCCCAGGCGTTGACCGATTCCAGCAAGACCGCGCAGGCGCTGAAACCCTACATGGCGAAAGCGGGCAAGCCGATCCTGGCGAGCTGGATGGGGGGCGTAGAGGCGGAAGCGGGAATCCAGGTATTGAACCGCGCCAACATCCCCACCTTTTCCTATCCCGACACCGCGGCGCGTGTATTTGCCTATATGTGGCGGCTGACCTATAACCTGCGCGGCATTTACGAAACCCCCAGTCTCCCCATCGACGAGACGCACGCGACCGATCGCTCCCGGGCCGGGGAGCTCATTCAGGCGGCGCGCGCCGCGGGACGCACGCTGCTCTCCGAATACGAGAGCAAACAGGTGCTCGCCGCCTATGGCCTCCCGGTCGTCGAAACCCACCTGGCAACCGGCGAGGACAAGGCCGTGCAGATCGCCGAGCAGCTTGGCTATCCGGTCGTACTCAAAGTCCACTCGTACACCATCACGCACAAGACAGAGGTGGGCGGCGTCCAACTCGACCTCCCCAACGCCGCGTCGGTGCGCCGCGCCTATCAGACGATTCAGGCGCGCGCCGGTCAAGATTTTCTCGGTGTGATGGTCCAGCGGATGATCGGCGGACACGTTCATTCGCCAATGCGCGGGCATGAATTGATTGTCGGCAGCACGGTCGATCCCCAGTTCGGTCCTGTCCTGCTCTTTGGCGCGGGCGGGCTCCAGGCAGAAGGGACCGCCGACTATGCGCTAGCGCTGCCGCCGCTCAACACCACGCTGGCGCGGCGGATGATGGAACAGACGCGCATCGATCAGGCCCTGCAAGGGGTACGGGGCGCGCCCGCCGGGGATATCGCGGCGGTCGAGCAGTTCCTCGTCCGTTTCAGTCAGCTCGTGCTGGAACAGCCGTGGATTCGCGAGATCGACATCAACCCCCTGCTTGTGAATCTCGCTCCCCCGCCCACACCGGAAAAAGGACAGGAGAGCAGTTCCTTACTGGCGCTCGATGCGCGCATGATCCTCTATGGGGTAGAGGTCCGCGCCGAGCAACTGCCGCGTCCCGCCATTCGTCCCTATCCTTCCCAGTACATCTATGAGTGGACGACCAAAAAAGAGGCGCACCTGCTCATCCGTCCGATTCGTCCCGAAGACGAGCCGCTGATGGTCTCATTTCATTCGACCCTCTCCGAGCGCTCGGTCTATCTGCGCTACCTGCGCCCGATCCTGCTCGATCAACGCGTGGCGCACGACCGGCTGGCGCGCGTCTGTTTCATCGATTATGATCGCGAGATGGCGCTGGTGGCGGAGCGGCCCAACCCCGAGACCGGCCAGAGCGAGATCGTGGGGATTGGACGCCTGAGCAAGCTGCACCGCCGCAACGATGGGGAATTTGCGGTCCTGGTGAGCGATCACTTTCAGGGGCACGGACTGGGGACCGAGCTGTTACGCAAGCTGGTCGATATTGGGCGCGATGAAAAACTCGACCACGTCATCGGGTTTATCTCGGGCGAGAATGACTCGATGATCGCCGTGTCGAAAAAATTGGGATTCCGAATCAAGCGCGGGCTGGACGATTCAGAGGTCGAGGCGATTATCGACGTGAAAGAGACTGCGAGCTAACCACCTTTACCGGACCAGAGGAGTTGGCGGCTGACGACGAGCGCGCGTCCACCAGCGTATCTTGTATCATCCACCGACTGGAGAAGATTGAATGAAAACTGCGGGTGGTAGTCACGTGCAACACCGACTGGCGGTGGAAACCCATTGCCAATTGCAGTCCCCAGCGTCAATACGACTGTTCGACGAGCCCCTGCATATACTGCGGCGGCAGCCGTCCCATCATGCAACATCACAAGGGGCAGACCGGGCCTGAGATGTAATGCGAGCTCCTGCTGAATAAAAGTCTCGAGATGCGGGGCCAATAACTGCAAGCAGCCGTAACATCCCCGGTCACGCGGCGAGGGATGCCCATCCAGGAGATAGCAGGCTCAGGCTCATTCCCACCCCGGTCGTCGCTTGATCGGCCGCGGGTATCCGACTCCAACTCTCTTGAATGATCGCCCGCATCTGCGCCCAACGCTCGCGTACTTGCGCCACGGTATACTCTGTCTCAAAAAGGTCGGAGCAAACGGTTGGGGCGTTTTGCCATACATCCAACCGCGCCACCGCATCGTCGATATAGGTAGCCTCTCCGTGCTTGACCGAGGTCTGCCCAAAATCAAGCAGCAGCATGTGTCCAAGGCCGGCGGGGGCTGAACGGGCCAGGCCGACGAGAGGAAGATGGACACCATACAGAGAGAGTTGCAGATCGAGCGCAGCGCCGTATGCGGCGAGAACCTCACGGGCCACCGCAACCGCGTGCTGCCCCAACCGCCCCGCCAGCATTCCACCCCCCACATAGATATGCTCAACGTCAGCCCAGAACTTCCAGTGCGCACCAGACCATTCCGGCCGACCGGCGCGGTTCTCTGCATCGCCATGGTGGAGCATTAACAAAAGATACCCCAAGCGACGGCCATACGAACCGGCGATCCGCAGCGCCGCTGGCCGGGTGGGCGGATCATCAAAACAGCCATCGAAGGAGCGAATGAGATCCGGCGCCGCCGGGTCGAGGTGGAGCGCATCAGCCACGGCGACAATCTCCCGGCGCAAGGTCTCGGACGACAAGAGCTGATAGCCATTTTGGCCCAGGATATCATCCGCAACCTGCACGCCGGGAAGGGCAACAATCCGAGCGCGATTCAGCGAACGGACGCCCGAGTCACCTCCGAAAAATGGATTAGCGAGTTCATCACTCGTCATCGCATGATGGCGGTGAACTATTTCTTGACCGAATCAATGTACTGGCCGAGTTGGTCGGCCGATAAGGCGCCCGTATATTGCTGGCCGTTGATAAAGAGGGTTGGCGTCGAGTTAATGCCCCGCGTGGTCGCTTCGGCGCTCTCCTGCTGAACCTGGGCCAAGTACTTGTCGGTGTCAAGACAGCTATTAAAGGTGGTCATATCCAGTTTGAGCTGCTGGGCAAACCCCTTGAGGTTGTCTTTGCTAAAAGCGCCTTTGTTCTCGCCCGCCTGGTTTGCATAGACGAGCGCGGCATAGTCAAAGAACTTGTTCTGGTCCTGGGCACAGGTCGCCGCTTCGGCCGCCCAGACCGACTCCTGGCCGATAAACGCAAAGTTGTGAAAGACGAGCTTGGCCTTACCGGTATCAAAGTATTTCGGCGCCACTTGCAGCAACTGCTTTTCTTCCTGACCGCAGATGGGGCACTGGAAATCGGCATATTCTTCAATCGTTACCGGCGCGTCCGCTTTGCCCCAGATTCGCCCCGTCGAAAGAGCGACCGAGGCCGGGGGAGCGGAAGATTGGAGAAAATTCGCCCATACGAGCAAGGCGACAACCAGGATGGCAACCACACCACCCCCAATCAACAACGGCAGATTGTCCCGCCGGGGTTGGGCGGTTTTTCGTTTGGCTTTTTGACTCGGCATACTTCTCCTCAAATAAAGATATGGCAAATATTATAGACGGATTGGCCCGATTCACGAAATGCTCCTCTTGCCGCAACAGGACGACCCGATTATAATCATACCCATCCTCTATTCCGTTTCACCCACTCGATTTGACAAGGAGGTCATTCATGAGTTCAGCGCAGGCTTTTTTGCAAGCGCGCGATTTCCTCATCGCGAACCGCGAGAATTACGAGGCGGCGTACAGCCGTTTCGCCTGGCCCCAGCTCGACCCATTCAATTGGGCGTTGGACTATTTTGATCCTTACGCGAGGGACAACCACCGCCCGGCGCTCTGGGTCGTCAACGAGGGCAGCGCCGAGTACAAACTCAGCTATGCCAAATTGAGCGAACGGTCGAACCGCGTCGCCAACTATTTTCGCAGCCTGGGGTACCGGCGCGGCGACCGCATCCTCATCATGCTCGGTAATATCGTCCCGTTATGGGAAATCACCCTCGCCGCCATCAAGCTGGGCGCGGTCGTGAGCCCCGCGACGACGCTGCTAAACCGCGACGACCTGATCGACCGCATCGAGCGCGGCGAAATGCGCCATGTGATCACCGACGCGACGGGCGCGCCGAAATTCGACGATGTGCCGGGGACTTATACGCGGGTTGTCGTCGGCGGTGATGTCGCCGGGTGGCATCCCTACAGTGCGGCTGACAATGCGCCGGCCGATTTTGAACCCGATGGCGCGACCCACGGGACCGATCCCCTTCTCCTCTATTTTACATCCGGCACAACCGCCAAACCCAAGATGGTCCTCCACACCATGACCAGTTATCCCGTCGGGCATCTTTCGACGATGTACTGGATCGGGCTCAAGGAAGGGGACGTTCACTATAATGTCTCCTCGCCCGGTTGGGCCAAGCATGCGTGGAGCAGCTTTTTCGCCCCGTGGAATGCCGGCGCGACCATCTTTGTGTACAACCTGCCGCGCTTTGACGCCAAAAAGACGCTCAACGCGCTCGTCACCTATGGCGTCACGACCCTCTGCGCCCCGCCCACCGTCTGGCGCATGCTCATCCTCGAAAACCTGCAAGCCTACCCCGTCAAGGTTCGCGAGCTCATCAGCGCTGGCGAGCCGCTCAACCCGGAGGTGATCGAACGGGTTCAACAGGCGTGGAACATCACCATCCGCGATGGGTACGGCCAGACCGAGACCACCGCGCAGGTCGGGAATACACCGGGACAAAAGGTCAAGCTCGGCTCGATGGGCCGCCCACTCCCCGGCTATCGCATCACCCTGCTTGACGCCATGGGCAAAGAGACGGACGAAGGTGAGATCTGCCTGAACCTCAAACCGCGCCCGCTGGGGCTGATGGTTGGCTATATCGACAGCGCCGAGCGCACCTCGGCGGCAATGGCGGGCGACCATTACCACACCTCCGACGTCGCGCACCGCGACGAGGAGGGCTATTTCTGGTACGTAGGCCGAGCCGACGACGTATTCAAGAGCTCGGACTATCGCATCAGCCCCTTTGAGCTCGAGAGCGCGCTCATCGAGCACGAAGCGGTCGCCGAAGCGGCAGTCGTCCCCAGCCCCGACCCCATGCGCCTGAGCGTCCCCAAAGCGTACATCACGCTCAAGCCGGGATACGCGCCCACCCGTGAGACGGCGTTCTCCATCTTTCGCTTTTCGCGCGAGCGGCTCGCCCCGTTCAAGCGCCTGCGCCGGTTGGAATTTGGCGAGCTCCCCAAGACGATCTCGGGCAAGATTCGGCGCGTCCAGTTGCGCGGGTACGAGAACGAGCACCAGCAAGCCCAGACCCGCGGCGAGCATGAATACTGGGAAGAGGATTTTGAGGAATTCAAGGGCGGGAAACAGGCGGGCAAGTAAACAGGGAAACAAGTAGACACGCAAAAGGTGGGGTCGCTATGAGAACGGACAAAGACTATGCCCTCGCGCTGGACGCGCAGGATGAACTGGCCGGCTGGCGCGACGAGTTTATCATCGACGACCCCGATCTTATTTACCTGGATGGGAACTCACTGGGGCGCCTACCCAAAAAGAGCGCGGCGCGCGCCCGCGAGGTGCTGGAGCAGGAATGGGGCGGGCGGCTGATTCGCGGCTGGGGCGAAGGGTGGTTCAATGCGTCGCAGCGCGTCGGGGGCAAGATTGCGCAGTTGATCGGCGCGCAGCCGGATGAGGTCATTATCGGCGATTCGACCTCGGTCAATTTCTTCAAGCTGGTGATCGCCGCGCTCAATGCCCGTCCCGACCGGCGCCGCGTCGTGACGGACGACCTCAACTTTCCATCGGACCTCTACCTCTTGCAGGGCGTGCTCGACCTCCTAGGACGGCAGCATGAACCAGTCCGCCTGCATTCGGCGGATGGAATGACCGTGAGCGACGCGGCGCTGGCGCAGGTGATCACCGGCGAGACCGCGCTGGTGACGCTTACCCACACCGCTTTCAAGAGCGGCTGGACGTATGACCTGGCGGGCGTGACCGCAATGACGCACCGGGCCGGCGCGCTCATGCTGTGGGACCTGAGCCACTCGGCCGGGGCGATGCCGCTGGAATTGAACCGGGCGGAGGTGGACCTCGCCGTAGGCTGCACCTACAAATACCTGAACGGCGGCCCGGGCGCGCCGGCCTTTATGTACGTCCGGCGCGACTTGCAAGAGCAACTGTGCAGTCCCATCTGGGGCTGGTTCAGCCAAAAGAACCAGTTCGAGATGGCGCTGGACTATACGCCCGCCCCCGGAATGGCGCGGTTTCTCGCCGGCACCCCGCCCATGCTCTCGCTCGCCCCGATCGAGACCGGCGTCGAGCTCCTCCTCACAGCCGGGATGGAACGACTGCGGGCGAAATCCGTGCAGCAGACGGAATACCTCATTGGTCTCTGGCAGGAACTGCTCGAACCGCTGGGGGTGACCCTGAATTCGCCGCGCGATTGGCGCCGCCGGGGCTCGCATGTCTCGCTCGGCCATCCCGAGGGCCTGCGCATCGACCACGCGCTGATAAAAGAGATGCGCGTCATCCCCGACTTTCGATACCCTGACAACATCCGGCTGGGCATCGCCCCGCTCTACACCTCCTTTGCCGATATTCACGAGGGAATGATGCGCCTGCGGCGCGTCATCGCAGACCGGCTGTACGAGAAATATCCGCAAGCGCGCGGGGATGTGACCTGATTACGAGGTTCTTTCATGCCAAACGCATTCATTACTGGAGCAGGAAAAGGGATTGGAGAGGCAATCGCCCGCGCCTATGCTGCGCGGGGAATTCGGGTGGCGCTCGCGGCGCGCACCGAAGCCGATGTGCAGCGCGTGGCCGCGTCCATCGGCGCAGCCGGGGGCACGGCGATTGCCGTCCCGTGCGACGTGACCAACCCGGATTCGGTCGCGGCCGCGGTTACGCGAGCGCAAACGGAATTAGGCCCGCTCACCGTGCTCGTGAACAACGCCGGGCAGGGCGGCTCCCACAAATTCCAGGGGCACGACGACGCCCTCTGGCGCCACCTGATCGACATCAACCTGAACTCTGTCTATTACGTTAGCAAGGCGGTCGTCCCGATGATGATCGAGGCAAAATGGGGGCGCATCATCAACCTGGGCTCGATTGCCAGCAAAGTCGGCAGCAAGTATATGGCCGCCTATACCGCCTCCAAGCACGGCGTCCTGGGCCTCACGCGCGCCCTGGCGGTCGAGCTCCTCCCCTATCACATCACGGTGAATGCCATCTGTCCCGGCTATGTCGACACGCCGATGACGGACCATACCATTACCAATATCGTAGACAAGACCCGGATGCCGTATGCGCAAGCGCGCAAGACGGTGGAAGGGTTCAGCCCACAGAACCGGTTGATTGACGTCGCCGAGGTTGCGCACATCGCCGTCATGCTCGTCGACGAGAATGCACGCGGCATCACGGGCCAGGCCATCAACGTGGACGGCGGCATGGTCATGTTCTAGTCGCAGATTAACACTGCAAGTTGCGCAGCACAAGAATGGCCCTGGCGACAGAGATCGCCAGGGCCATTCTTAAAAATAATCTGCTTATTTGGTAACGTTTCCGTCCGGTGTCACTACATACCACACCTTGCCCACACCTTGACCGGTCACATCGCCGGGCGCCACATCTTTGAACCAGTAATAGAGCGGCATCCCGTTGTAGGTCACCTGCACCGAGCCATCCTTGCGCTTGGTCGTGCCCATCAGCTTGCTATCGACGCCTGCCTGAAGAACCGGCTGCCCCGTGGTCAACAAGGGGGGCCAGGTCACCTCGCACTTGTCGTAGCAGTTGCTCGTATCCTTGGTATCGTTGGTATAGATATAGAGCGAACGCCCATTCTCATCTGCGACGAATTTGCCGAGCTTGTCATTCTGGGCCACCTGGAGGCCGGAAGGCTTGACGATATTCCCCTCGGGTGAAACAACCCACCAGACTTTACCCACGGCCTGGCCGGTCACATCGCCCGGATTCTTGTCAGCTCCATAGTAATAGAGAGGCCATCCATTATAGGTAACCTGGGTACTGCCATCCTTCCGCGTCGCGGCGCCGATGAGCGTCGTGTTGACTCCGGCTTGGAGTGTTGGCTGGCCGGAAGTGAGCAGCGGCGGCCAGCTTACCTCGCACTTGTCGTAGCAGTTGCTGGTGTTTTTGGTATCCTTGGTCAAGAGATAGAGCGTGCGCCCGTCGCCATCTGCCAGGAACCCACCTAGCTTGTCATTCTGGAGAACTTGAAGCGTCACCGCTTTACCCATGTTCGTAGAAGAGGTGGTCGGAGCGGTGGTGGGCGCCGTAGTCGGAGCGACTGCGGGCACATTCGTCGGTGCGGGCACGGCGGTCAGGGGGACCGAAGTCGCAGGGCCGGTACATGCCGCCAGCATGATCACGCTAATGATCAATATAGGGACTAATGCTAGTAAATTGGGGCGTTTCATCAGAATCCTCCTGTGCGTCTCTTGTGTTTGCGAGCAGGATTGCTCGCATGAGGTTGATTTTCCCTCTGCACTCAAGATTACGCACATTCCCACATGGATAGATTCATCACCTCAACGGTCTACCCGCTCGCCCCGGACGGCAAGTAATGCGGCTTCGACGCGGTTGCGCACTTGAAGTTTTTGCAGAATATTGGTCATATGATGCTTGACGGTCTTTTCGGCCAGGTGTAATTGATATCCGATCTCCTTGTTGCTCTTGCCGGCCGCGACGAGCTCCAGGATCTCGTGTTCACGCTGGCTCAGTTCGTCCAGCGGGTTCGCCGGAGCACGCGTGGCGGAGGACTTGCCCGTCAATTCGAAAAGCAGGCTTGCCGCCAGGCCCGGTGTTACATAGGCTTCGCCCGCAAATGTCGCGCGCACGATACGAACGAGTTCACGTGCCGCCACCCCTTTGAGGATATAAGCGCGCGCCCCAACCTTAAGCGCATCCATCAAATCATCCTCTGATTCTGAAGCAGTAAGGACAATGATCTTGGTCACCGGGGCCCGGCTTGTGATGGCCTGCGCCGCTTTCAGCCCCCCACCCGGGATACTGAGGTCAAGCAAGAGGAGATCGGGCAAAAGTTCTAGAGTCAGGCGCACCGCTTCCTCCGCGGTCGCCCCTTCCCCCACGATCTCAAAATCGGGCTCTGCTTTGAGTGTATTGACGACTCCATCTCGAAAGAGAGGATGGTCATCGACGATTACGATCTGGATTTTGTCACTCATATTTGTTCAACCGGTATGTTTCTCTCGAGCGGCAAAAGGGCTCGGACCCGCGTACCTTGCCCCGGCGCGCTCTGAATCTGGAAAATACCTCCCAAACTCTCGACTCGCTCACGCATTCCCACCAGGCCGAGATGCTCATCCCAATCCGCTTCTTTTCCGACGATAAAGCCCGGCCCGCGATCGGCAACCTCGAGCTCCAATGAGCCATTCTGGGGCTGTAACTGAACGTTTTGACCGGCGCCCCCGGCATGGCGGAATGCGTTATTCAAGGCTTCCTGAATCACACGATAGACCGTGATCTTGACCGGCAATGCGGCCTGAGCGGGTACGTTCCCGATGTTCACCGAAACACTTGTATTCGTGCGCCGTTTATGCGCCCGGACCGCGCGATCAACTGTCTCAGCCAATGTCAGCGAGTTCAGTTGCGGGACACCCAGCCCGGCCGAGAGCGCCCTGAGCTCTTGCAGCGCATGGCGCATCGAGGCCGTTATGATTTCAACATCTTGCGTGTTTTGCTCTGCCTGTTCGGGCGTCAATCCTATTTTGGCGAAAAGAGCGCTGATGTGGTCAAGCCGTAAAAGCCCAACTCCCAGGTCCTGGGCAGGCCCATCATGTAGCTCTGCGCTAATCCGCCGGAGAAAACGCTCGTTCAGAGCGGCGGTTCGCGCCGCCGCGCGGCGTACGCGCTCGTGCAGCTCCTCATTCTGGGCTAAAAGCGAGCGGAGCTGTGTAACCTGTGCGCTCAATTCACCCTGTTGTCGAACAATCGTATTGCTCGCGCTCTGGACAAAACCGGCCAGTAGCAAATACATGATCAACGTCGCCGCGCCAACGATCAACCAGGTCTGGCTTTGCGCCATCGCTATTTCGCCCTGCAACGCATCCGTCTTTTGATAAAACTCGGCGACGGCGACAATCCGGCTCATTCGGTTCACACGGATGGGACTATAAATCTCGAGTAGCGGCCCGCCAATCGGGCGTTCCAGCACATTCTCTTCATCATTCAGATCGCTCACGCGCGCCATCACCTGGCCTTGTGCGGCGCTCGCCACTCGTCCTTGCACTGGAAAGTCTTGCCCGATCTCGGCCGGATTCGAGCTATAGATCACCTTACCGTGCAAGTCCCAGACCTTGAACGCGGCGATCTGTTGGCCGAAAGGGGTATCGCTAATCAAGTTTCGTAGATTGGCAATATGTTCCGGGCTAATCGTGTCGCTCGTTTTTAATTCCTGCAATTCGGGCGCGACAAAGCTGTCAACATATAGCGCCGTCGTCGCGGCGGTGCGATGGACGACCCCTTCTTGAATCTGCTGTCCGACCCATGCCCCCAATCCAGCCATTCCGACGGCAAGGATTAGCAGGCTGGCAAGCATAAAACGCTGTGCCAGGGTTAGCCGCCTCAGCAATTTCTCAATTTTATTTCGCATCTTCTTGCCTCGCAATTACCATCCTATTATACCCACGTCCGCAGGCTCACGCATCCGACCTTGGTCCCATCGAGAAAGAACTAACGTCTCGTCCATTATCGGACCTTGGTCGTGGCGCAGTATAACCGTGGTCCCACAAAATTCCGGGCTACAGTCCATTCCCTTTACTTGCCGATCCTGCTAAGATTGTCTTGTGAGAGATTGATTTCGATATGAACAGGCTCCGCCGAGGAGCCATCGACAGTTGTGACGATAACCGGTTGTGTATAGGAATTGGATGAGAGGGGAAACAAATGCTATTGCAAGGACAGATGTTGGCCGGCATGGAAAATCCGGGTATCGGGGGGCGCGCCATACCCGAATACCAGTTGACCGATGAACGACTGATCGCGTTGACGGCCTCAGGGAATGCGGGAGCGCTGAACAAGCTCTACGACCGCTATGCTCGTCTCGTATTCTCGGTCGCCCATCAAATTTTTCACGACCGGGCGAGCGCCGAAGAAGCGGTGCAAGAAGTATTTTGCAAACTCTGGCGGCATGCACGCGACTATCAACCGGAACGCGGCAAGTTTTCATCCTGGCTGATCCGCATGACTCAGAATGAATGTATCGACGAGCTACGCTACCGTCGTGTCCGTCCTATTCTGGAGCCGATCGATGATGAAGCCTGGCTCGGGGTAGCAAGTGACGGTAATCCCAATGAGACTTTGGAGAACATTTGCGAGCGCGCCCGTGTGAGCAGCGCGCTTGCAAAAATCCCGCGGGAGCAACGCACAGTGATTGAACTCTCTTTTTATGAGGGCCTGAGCCATCCCGAAATTGCGTCCCGATGCGGAGACCCACTCGGTACGGTCAAAACGCGCCTGCGTCTTGGCTTGCAAAAGCTGAGGGGACTGCTGGCAGAATAAGCAAGACCTGCGCTGGAAACGAAGGGGCAGGTGCTTTTTGCATCCGTGCTATTCCCTTTTCACCTTTCGATCTGAATATGATACAGATAGCGTGCGTGCAACCCGGCCTCGACGGCATCGAGCACGCCCAGCGCCTCGCCGATGCGGTTTTCGTACAAAAACAAATCGCCTTCTGCCTCAAATTCCCTTTGCAACCTGGCGAGAATCTCTTTTTTCCGCTGCGCCAATTCATAGTCCTGCCGGGTAAAATCTCGGGTCTGGAAATCGAGCCCGCACGCCGTGAGCGCATCTGCCAGAGGGGTCTTGTCCGGCGGCAATGTCTCGCGGCGAAAAGTTTCTTTGGGTGTCTCCGGATTTGCGCCGTGCGAGTAAAAAATCGCCATCTGTCCGCCTGGTCGCACGAGTGCGCGCCACCGCCGAATCGTCTCGACATAGTTGTCGCTAAAGTAGATGGTGTCCAGCGATAGCAGGATACCGAATGGAGCGGGAAAAATATTCGGCCGGGTCAAGTCGCCAACACCAAAATCCAGGCGATTTCGCTTGGGGCTGGTGCGTTCCTCAGCTTGCGCAATGGCTGGCGCAATCTGGTCAAGGCCGGTGACGTGCGCGCCGGTTGCATCCGAGAGATATTCTGCAATCATTCCGTTACCACAGCCCAGGTCAATCGCTCGACTGGCCACATTCATCCCGGTCGCCTGAATCAAAAAGTCCAGTTGCCCCATCGTCACAAAGCCATGCTGAGCCAGATTCTTGCCATAAGCGTATTCGCACAGCTTTGCGTGGGCATGACTGCGCTCAACTGCGGCATAGTAGTTGGTGTAGAAATCTTGCATCGCCGATTCCACCTGATCCCCCTAATTCTCTTGAGGAATTTGCACTCGCCCCTCTCTCTCTGGACAGAGATTCTAATCGTGCGCTTGGCGCAGAGGGAACATGATCTCAACGCAACCTATTTGCCGAAAGCGTAAATCTTGTTATCCCCAAAGGTAGCGAATAGCCGGTTCCCATCCGTGCTGAGACCTTTGTCACCTGAACCGGGACCAAGAATCGCCGGAGTGGTCTGTAGAATACCCTCGTCCTTGCCCGAATCGACCTCAAAGGCAATAATAGAACCGTCCCCTGACATCACATAACCCGTATCTCCAATGGTCACAACATCGGCTACTGGCCTGCTATTCGAGCCGCGTTGCCACAGGAGCTGCCCCGTCTCCGGATCCAGTGCGTACAGTTTCTGGCAGGCTTCTGCATACGCTCTACTGTCACTCAGACTGAAAATGGGAAATGACCTTTGTATACGCGCACAGCTAAGGTCAAACCGCCAGATTTCTTGGTCGGTTCTCCAGTCAACCGCCTGCACTCCGCCTTCATATGAGAAAAAACCCCGGTCGCCGGATAAGCGAAGAATTCCGGCTGGTTGCTTCAATTGCTCTCGGAGTGTACCGGTCTCGGTGTCCAGGATATCGATTTCCGCCCCAATAAAGATATCCAACTCTCTGTCTGATGGAATAATCAACCCAAGCCCTGACCCGGGTAGAGTGGCATCTGATTTCCAAAGCGGTGTGCCGTCCAGTAACCGATAGGCCTTGATCTCAGTGGGCGAGGGCGTGGTCGCGACAATCAGTTTATCCCCTGAAATCCAAATCGATCGCAAATGGCTGGCGCCAGATAGGGTCGGGGTGAAGCGCCAGAGAGTTCGTCCCTCTTTGGCAGAGACTGCCATCAATTCACTACAACCAGCGGACGCAAAGACAACCACATCCTTTTTACTGGCGAGCAGCAACGGAAGGCTGCAGCCTGTAGGAACCCGCCATAACTCTTGCCCAGAGAGGGAATCCAGCGCAACGAGATCGGCCCCTGTTTGCACAAGAGCGATCTGGCCATTGACACGCGGCGGTTTGAAAATCGAATCGGCCGAGTTCCAGGTCCATTTGAGTGAGAGGGGCAGCGTGGAGGTGCGGATGGTCCGTTCGCCGCCTATAAAGCTGATCCAGGCGAGCCTGGGCAACAACAAGTCGATCCATACCCATGCTGATACAATCAGCAAAAGGAGGACAGACAGGATCACAACCACGCCCAACCGAAGCTTCTTCCGCATTTTGCGCATCCAACCAGACGATATAGACCGCCGAACCGCTCGCCGCACCCTGCGGGTTCTTGAAGTTGTACTGGTTCCGCAAGGCCAAAAGAAAAACCGACCCAGCGCAAACTGGATCGGTTCCATTCGTCAGAGCCGATGCGACGACACTTCCCTTATATCACAAAGCGGAGGTGCGTGTCAATGGTTTTGCATTTGGATTCTCGGATTCCCCCACCGTTGACACGGGCCGCTCGCGGGTGCTATACTGGGCGCATGTCGCTCGCCATCACCGTCGATCAAGCGCAGGAACTGCTCGACCGCACGCCCTTTACCCGCGAGCTCGGCCTCCACGTCGTCTCCCTGGCAGACGGCGAATGCGTGCTCGACATCCCCTTTGACCCGCGCACGGAACGGCCCGACCATATTATCAACGGCGGCGTCTATATGACCGCCGCCGATGTCACGATGTGGCTCGCCATCATGACCCGCCTCGGCCTCGCCCAGCGCACCGTGACGACCAACATGGAAACCGCCTTTCTGAGCGCCGCGATCAAAGAGAACATTCGCTGCACCGCCCGCGTGTTCAAATGGGGCAGCCGCCTCGTCTATGGCACGGCCGAGTGCGCGAACAAGAGCGGCAAGTTGCTGACGCATCACACGCTGACGTACATCAGGCTGTAAAGGGTAATATGGACAAACTGTCTCTCATTCGCGAATTCGAACGCCTTCTCGGCCCCCACTCGGTCTTGCATACCGACGAAGCGTTGTCGTTGTACGAATACGATGGCTCGATCGAGCGCGGGCGGCCGGACCTCGTCGTCTTGCCGCGGACCACGCAGCAGGTCAGCGCCATTGTGAAAATCGCGGTTCGCGAGAAAATTCCCTTTCAGGCGCGCGGCGCAGGCACCGGCCTCTCCGGCGGCATGGTCGCCGACCAGGGCGGAATCATGATTGCCATGGCGCGCATGAAAAAGATCGAGATCGACGCCCCCAACCTCCGCGCCACGGTCGAGCCCGGCGTCGTCAACGCCGACCTCTCGGTCGCCGCCGCGCCCTATGGCCTCTATTTCGTCCCCGACCCCTCGTCGCAAAAGGCGTGCACTATCGGCGGCAATATCGCGGAAAACTCGGGCGGGCCGCACTGCCTCGCCTATGGGGTCACCACCAACCACACCCTCGGGTTGGAAGTAGTCCTCCCCGACGGCGAAATCGTCCAGACCGGCGGGCGGCTCGACGCACCAGGGTATGACCTGACCGGAATCCTCGTCGGCTCGGAGGGGACACTCGGGATTGTGACGAAAGCCATCGTCCGGCTCACGCCGCTGGCAGAAGCGGTTCGCACTCTGCTCGCGGTCTTTGCCACGGTCGAGGGGGCATCCGAAGCGGTCTCGGCGGTGATTGCCGCGGGCAATGTCCCCGCCGCCATGGAGATGATGGATAACACCGCGATCGTCGCAGTTGAAGCGGCCAAGCACGCGGGGTATCCGACCGAGGCCGGCGCCGTGCTGCTCATCGACGTGGAGGGGGTGCGCGACGGATTGGACGAGATGGTCGCACAGATTGCCGAGATCTGCCGCGGGCTGGGCGCCTACGAGATTCGCGTGCCGCAGACGGCACAGGAGCGAGACAAGCTGTGGTCGGGGCGCAAGGGCGCGTTCGGCGCGATGGGCCGCCTGGCGCCGAGTTTTTACGTGCAGGACGGGGTGGTTCCCCGCACCCGCGTGCCTGAATTGCTGCGCAAAATCGGCGAGATCTCCCAGGAGTTTGATTTACGCATCGCCAACGTTTTCCACGCCGGGGATGGGAACCTGCACCCGCTCATTCTGTTCGATGAGCGGGACGAGGCGCTCACCCAGAAAGCGGTTGCCGCAGGGAATCTGATTATTCAAGAGTGCATCCGGTGCGGCGGCTCGATCAGCGGCGAGCACGGCATTGGCATTGAAAAACGCGACCTGATGAAGCTCCAATTCACCGAGACCGACCTGCAGGTCATGCAACGGGTCAAGGCGGTGTTCAATCCGGATAACCTGTGCAATCCGTGCAAGGTCCTCCCCGCCACCAAGATGTGCATCGAGGTCTCCGCCCGCCGGCGCAAGGCGTACAAGAAACCGCTCAAGGTCGGGGCGCGCGAGTTGGAGGGAATGAGCGGGATGCCCATCCCGTAACAGTAAACAGGTAGACCGTCACTGGATTCCCACGACAGAACGGGCCTGCGGGACAGGCTGCCGACATTATCAACAGGGCTGTTACTTTTTCCACCACCAACATTTCTGGTTCTAGACCTATTCCAATGTCATCTACACCAACAGACCATAAGATGAGCATCCAGCTCACTAATCGGGGCAACCGAGTTGAAGTTCGGGCCACGAGCATATACGGCGAGGCGCGGGGCGAGGGCGAAGCTCCTTCGCCGACGATTATCAATCGTCTATCCGAATGCGACCTGGCCGATATTCCGAACTCGGTTCTGGCATCTGTCGGACATTCTCTTTATCAAGCGCTCATGGTAGGCGATGTTGCCAAACTGGGTAGTGCTATCTTCCAAGACGCCATGCGGCGGAAGGAATGCCTTCAGCTTGAGCTACGGTTCGATCCGGACCAAGTCTCGTTAGCACAATATCCTTGGGAAATGATCGCGGACGACCTGGGACGACACCTTGTGCGTGATGGAATTGTCAACCTGTCGAGATACATCAGCTATCCACAACCGCCCCCGGCGTTTGGAGCCATCCAGAACATCCCCTTTCTCCAGGTCGTTTCTCAACCCAATAGTCTGTCCCAACTGAATGTCATTTCGCTGCCGATGCCACAAGTTCTAACCTTGCCCAATGCGACATTTGACGCCTTGTCTCAAAAGTTACTGATTGAGCGTCCCCCGCTATGGGGGCTACAGTTCGATGGTCACGGCGGGATGTTGCTGAAATGTAGCCAGTGTGATGGCTTTAATTCTCCAACATGGACCGCTTGCAGCAAATGTAGCCACTCCTTACAAGATGCAAAGTTGGTTGGCGTGCTCGCATTTGAAAAGAAAGGGGATGTCGACTGGATCACAACTGAGGAATTCGGCGCAGTGCTATACAATGCCCATATCCGCCTAGCGATGCTCCTCGCCTGTGAATCCGGCCGAGTCGGTAGCGATCGGGTTTTTAGTGGGATTGCGCCCGGTCTCATTCTCGCCGGAGTACCAGCGGTCGTAGGTATGCAGTACCCGGTTTTAGATGATTACGCCAACAACTTTGCAAGGACCTTTTATCAACGGCTGCTTCAAACGCAAGATGTATTGGACGCAATCAGCACTGCGCGCCAGGCAAATGCCCGGCAAGCGTGGTACAGCCCGGTGCTCTATCTACGACAGCAAAAAAGCTTGGAGGATACTGATCGCAAGCCTACCTTCCAGACCCGCGAAATCGATACAGCCACACCGGCAATAGTATCGGGAGGTCTTCCCTTTCTCGTTCGTCTGTGGATCCGGCGCCCGACAACCCAATCTCTCGGCGAGGAGCAACTACGTGAGACACTGGGAATTTCGAAGGACACGCCAATTGGTATAGCCCATGGGGCAGCCGAAGTCAAATTCCAGCCGGTTGAAGGAAGAAAGTTACGACGCGGTCAAGTGCAAGTCTCTCTCAGTTCACCGACCTGTGACATTACACCGCCCCAGATCAACCTATTTGTGGATGAAGATGTTGATGCACCAGCGGCCATCTTTGTGGTCTATGCACGGACTGAGGGGCAACTCCCTTTGATCTTTGCCGTGCAACAGGATGGCGGACAGATCGCAACGATCGTTCAATATGTTCAAGCACAGAACAAAATAGCCCCATCGCCGACAAACCTCCAAAAGTCATCACATACAATTCCAGTTCAAACGGCAGCACAAGTCATTCCAGTTCCACCGCCGCTCATCATAACCTGCCCATATTGTGGGAGTTCAAATCGTAGTGCGGCGCGTTTCTGCGCTAGATGTGGCACATCTTTGAATCGGGTAACTTATCCTCCCGCTGCCCCAATGATGCCACCTTTTCCAAGCCCTCCATCGCCAACTTATCCTCCCGCTGTCCCAATGATGCCACCTTTTCCAAGCCCTCCATCGCCAACTTATCCGTCATCACAACCAATACAGCCTTCACTATCCAGTCGAATATGCCCGCGTTGCGGTGCCGCAAATCTCCCCGGTGCTAAATACTGTGCCATATGCGGCGAAAAACTTCCTACGACAGGTATGCTCGGCCCCGCCGGGGGGCCTCCGGCATTTGCACCTGCGGCTAGACCACTATCACCGTCGGTCACATCAAAATCTAGACCTGCGGCTATACCCTCGCGTCGTATCATGTGGCTTTCATGCGGCATTTTACTCTTGCTGGGCCTAGTCCTTTTGGTCTTGCTTGTCCTTCTCAACCAAGGACATTGATGATTTAGTCTAAAGATCGAGCTGCTGCCTATGTTTTCAGAACCTGTTATCAATACAATCGACGGCATAATGCCCGTATCAGTGGAGCGCCCGCCCGATGCCGCCGCCATTGCGCGGCGGCTCAAACAGGCGTCCGACGACAAGTGCGCCGTGGTCCCGCTCGGCGGCGGGACGATGCTCGACCTCGGCGCGCCCGCGACGCCGGGCGCGTTGGCGCTCTCGCTGTCACGCCTCAACCGCGTGCTCGACCATCAGCCCGCCAACCTGACGGTCAAGACCGAAGCGGGCATCACGCTCGGGGCGCTGAACGCCGCGCTGGCCGAGCGGGGGCAGATGCTGCCGCTCGATCCCCCCTTTCCGGACCGGGCGACCGTCGGCGGCATTATTGCGACCAACGCGAGCGGCCCCTTGCGCGTCCGCTTTGGCGCGGCCCGCGACCTGCTCATCGGCCTCCGCGTCGCGCTGACCGACGGGCAGATCGTCCACGGCGGTGGGGATGTCGTCAAAAACGTCGCGGGGTACGACCTGCCCAAGCTGTTTACCGGCTCGCTCGGCACGCTGGGCATTATCACCGAAGCGAGTTTCAAGATCGTTCCCCTCCCCGCGCACACGGCAACGGTTGTCGCCGCTTTCGCAAGCCTCGACCACGCCGCCGCCCACGCCTTACAGGTGCTCCATTCCCCTCTGCTCCCTTCCGGCGTCGAGCTGCTCAATCCGGCCGCGGCCAGCACGCTCGGCCTGGGCGCTCACTATACGAGCGTCGTGCGTTTTGGTGGCCTCAAGAGCGCGGTGGGACAGCAGTTGCGCGAGACGGAGAAATGGGGTCATGCCCAGGGCGCCATCCAGGTCGATACAGTGGATGCCGATGCCGACCTGTGGGCGCGGCTGCGCGATGTTATGTACGAGCAAGCAACGCTGTGCAAGCTGAGCGTGCTCCCCACGCAATTGCGCGAGATGGGCGCAGCGGCGGAAGAGATCGCGCGAGCGCATGGCCTCACCTGTACCTTTCAGGCGCATGCGGTTGGCGTTCTCCTCACAGCGCTGGATGGGGCGGAGGAACAGCTTGTTCCGGCAATGACCGCCTTGCGCCAGGCGACGGCCGCGCGTCAAGGCCATCTCGTCGTGCAACGGGCTTCGCGGGATGTGCGCAGCCGGGTGGACGTCTGGGGGCCGACCGGCAACGATTTTGCCGTCATGCAGCGCTTGAAAGCGGATTTCGACCCGAATCATATCCTGAACCCCGGCCGCTTTGTCGGCGGACTGTAGCACCACCAAGAACACAAAGTACACAAAGATTATTGTCTGTTCTTCTTTGTGTTCTTGCGCCCTTCGTGGTAAATCATGGAACCTGATGACTCAAGAAATACGATTGCTGGATCTGGCGGCGAGCAATTTCAAAGTTGTCGATCCGCCGGACTATGACGAGATATTAAAGTGCACGCACTGCGGGCTGTGCCTGAACCAGTGCCCCACCTATCGCGTGCTGGGATGGGAGATGGATTCGCCGCGCGGGCGCATCCGGCAGATGCGCGGGGTGAGCGAGGGGCTGCGCGAGGTAACGCCCGAGTTTGCCGGGCACATGGACGCCTGTCTCGCCTGTCGCGCTTGCACGACCGCCTGCCCCGCGTCCATCAACTATGGGCCCATGGTCGAGGCGGCGCGCGCGCAGGCCCTACAAACCCTGCCGCAAACGCCCCGCGCCCGTGCGCTCCGCTGGCTTGTGTTCCGACAGCTCTTTCCGTATCCCGAGCGCTTGCACCGGGTCGGCAGCCTGATGCGGCTCTATCAACGGACGGGGGCGCAGTGGCTGGCGCGCACCCTCCGGCTCATCCCCCCTGCCCTGCGCGATTCGGAGGCGCTCTTGCCGCGGATGCCGGACGAGTTTTTCCAGGCGGGGCGCGTCATTCCCGCGCACGGCGAGCCGCGCGGGCGCGTCGCCATGCTCGCCGGGTGCATTATGGGGACGGTGTACGCCGAGACGGACCGGGCGACCGTGCGCGTGCTCGCCCGCAATGGATTCGAGGTGGTGGTTCCCCAGGGTCAGACCTGCTGCGGGGCGCTGGCAATTCATGCGGGCGAGCGCGAGGCCGCCCGGCAGATGGCGCGGCAGAATATCGATGCATTCCTGGCCGAGCCGGTGGATGCGATCATTATCAATGCGGCGGGATGTGGCGTCGCGCTCAAAGAATACGGCGACCTGCTCAAAGACGATCCAGCCTATGCGGACAAGGCGCGCCGGTTTAGCGGCATGATGAAGGACATTACCGAATTCCTTGTCTCCGCCGGCATCAAAAAACCGGCGCAAGCAATCAATGCCCGCATCACCTATCAGGACCCGTGCCACCTCGCGCATGGTCAGAATATTCGCTCCCAGCCGCGCGCCCTGTTGAGCCAGATCTCCGGCCTCAAACTGGTCGAGATGCGTGACTCGGACCGCTGCTGTGGGAGCGCGGGCATTTACAACATCACCCATCCCGATATCTCGATGGAGGTACTCGACGAAAAGATGCAAGCGGTGCGCGCCGTCAATCCCGAGATCATCGTCACGGCGAACGCGGGGTGCATGCTGCAACTCCAACTCGGCGTCCGCCGCGAGGGGCTCAAGGCGCGTGTCATGCATGTCGTCGAATTACTGGACCAGGCCTATGGAGTTTGACAAGCGCCGTTTTTTTTGATACCATCCCCGGCAATTGAATAGACAGTTCCGCGCCTTTTCATCAAGAGAGGTGGAGGGAGACGGCCCGAAGAAGCCCGGCAACCAGTCGGCGCAAAGAAGCGTCGAGTCTAGGTGCCAACTCCGGTGGAATGCTTTCCGGCAAGAGGAAACATTCCGCAAGATGAAGAGTGCGTCCAGGCATTTGCGTACCTGGATATGCCCGCCTCTCCCTATTGTGGAGAGGTTTTTGTTTCCCGGACAAGACCGAAAAAGAAAGGCGATGGCTGTCAATTATTTCGGAGGAGGAGCAAACATGTCATGCCAGGTCAAGATACCCACTCCCCTGCGACGTCATACTCAGGGCGCGGCGCAGGTCCAGGTGGAGGGCAACCAGGTGGGCGAGGCGCTCGCCTATCTACTCGGCCGGTTCCCGGCGATTGGCGAACGGTTGTTTGACAGCCACGGCCAGGTGAAATCCCATTTGATTGTGTATGTGAATAACGAGGATATTCGCGTCCTGAACGGGCTCGATACGCCGCTGCACGACGGGGATCTGATGATTCTGCTGCCGGCGCTGGCCGGCGCGGATCGCTAGAATGCGAAATCGGGGCGGGATAAACCCGCCCCGATTTTTAATGGGCCAGGAGTTTTCGAGCGTGCTCCCAATCGAGATGGGCGCCGGTTTTGGAAAGGATAGCCTCGGCCTGCTCCAGGAGGCCCGGAGTCCGTGTGTACTCGCCCATTTCGAGATGCATCATCCCGATCTCGTACGGCGCTTCCAGGCGCTGGGCTTGCGCCAATCCACACCGCCACTCCTGGCGCGCGGCGCGCTCGTTTCCGCTCAGCCACTCACAGCGCGCGTGCAGGCGCAGTGCGCGCAGCCACCCCGTGCGATCCACCTTCCCCTGTTTGACCGCGACGCGGCAGGCACGGCGCGCTTTGTTCAGCCAGGCCTGCTTTTCGGCGCCCGACGCCTGTTCCGCCTTCGCCAGGTAAACAGCCGCCAGCGCATCACGCGGCTGGGTCAGCGGCATCCCTCGGACCCCCCGTTCCTCCAGCAGATGATTGCTCTTTTCGAGAATCGCGACCGCCTCGTCGAGCCGGCCCTGGCGGATATAGCCCAGGCCCAGTTCTCCGGTCGTATCCTCCGCCGGGTTGTCGCTCGGAACTGACCGGTAAACATCAATCGCTTCCTGGGCGGTCGCCACCGCCTCGTCGAGGGGCCCGGTATAGACCAGCATGTGCGCCAGGCATTGTAAGGCAATACCCAACGCCTGCGCATCGCCCGCATCCCGGCACACTGAAACCGCCTCACGGAGTTGCGGCAAAAATTCCTGGCTCTGCCCGCGCAGTCGCCAGAGGCTGGCCGGTGACCCAACAGATACGGCCCAGGCGTACAGGTCACCCATCTCACGATAAGTCTGTGACGCGCGCTGGTAATGCGCGATCGCGTTCGCCCAATCACCGCCCAGATGTTCGTGGATTGCCAGGGTCTCATAGGCCAATCCGATGGCCGCCGGGTGCCGGCTCGCTTCTGCCATCGCGGCGGCGCGCTGGTGATAGAATCCGGCGATTCTCCGCAATCCCAGCAGATCGCAAATATAGCCAAACCCGGAAGAGCCCTGCGCGATTCCCTTGACCGAGCCCAGGCGCTCGGCCACATTGAGCATCCACAGCGACAACATCAAGACCTGTTCCTGGTCGGTATTGACATAGATCCAGGCCAGAATGTTTGCGAGGTGAATCGCCTCGTCCACGTTCGCGTTCGCTGGCCCCTTGTCCGGCGCCGGCGAACGGAACAGGCGCATTCGAAACAATCCCTGCAAGATCAGTTGGCGCGCAATCTTGACGCGAACACCCCAGCGGCTCGTGGGGACCTGATAACCCAGATAACCGAGGGCGCGCACCATATACTCGCTCGCGCGGGTGTACTCGCCCCGATGATAAAAAGCCTCGCCCATCTTGCGATCGAGCACTGCCCGCGCCTGCGGGTCCCACTGGTCGCCAAAGGCGCGGGCGTAGGCTTCGAGCGCCTGTTGATAGTTCGCCAGCGCCTCGGCATCCGCCGCCAACTGCCCGGCCTGATCGCCCGCTTTAAAGAGATATTCCTGCGCCTTGTCCCAGACCTCGGCCCGCGCATAGTGATAGGCGAGGATCCCGTAAAACCCTTCCAGCCGTCCCGCAAACAGCCTTTCGATGCCTGCGCCCACCTGCGCGTGCAGCTCACGCCGCCGCTGCATCAAGATGCTCTGGTAGGTCGCTTCCTGGGTCAGCGCATGCTTAAAGATATACTCTAGCTCGGGCACGCGGCTCTTTTCGCGAATCAATTCGGCCTGCTGCAGGTCGGTCAAGTGTTGATCGAGCGCGCGGTCGGCCCGGGCGAGCTCGCACAAGATCGAATACAGAAAACTGCGCCCGATCACCGAAGCCATCCGCAGCACCTGCTTGACCTCTTCGTCCATCCGGTCGATGCGCGCCATAATGATCCCTTGCAGCGTATCGGGAATGGTCACCTGGTCAATCGCCTCCATCACCGCCCAGCGCCCGGTTGCGGAATCTCGAACGATGGCGCCCATGGCAATCAGCGTGCGGATGACCTCTTCGACATAAAAGGGATTGCCTTCGGCCTTGCGCAGGATGAGCGCCTGGGCGGCAGCAGGCAGCGCATCCATCGCGAGCAGGTTGTGGACCAGCCGGTTGCTTTCGGCCGGCGAAAGGGGCTGGAGCCGGATCTCGGTATACCGGTCCGGATACGTGTGGGCGGCCACGCCCCGCAAGCGCGCGGCCGCAATGCCGGGGTCGGGGCGCGCAATGAGACACAATAGGATCGGAGCAGACTCGACCAGGGGTAGCAGGTGTTCCACCAGCGCCGCCGAAGCCTGATCGACCCAGTGCAGGTCTTCAAATAACAGGACGAGGGGTCGCTCCTGCGCCATGCGCTCGAATAACCGACGAGAGGTGAGAAAAATCTGACGTCCCATCCCTTCGCCGTCCAGGTACTTGACCCGGGCCTCGTATTCCGCCGGCACGGGCAGCGCGACCAGGGACGCGAGGTACGGCAGGACCTCGGCCGGCTGATCGGGAAACAGCGCCGTCACACGCGCCTGCAGCTTGTTCCAGGCTACCCCTTCGCCGTCCTCTTCGGTAATGCCGGCATAACGCCGGATGATTTCCTGAAAGGGCCAATAGCTGATGCCCTGGGCAAAGGAGAGGGTCCGCCCTTCGAGCCACAGGACCGCATCCCCTTCCGCCGAATCCTCCACCTGGAAGGCTTTGCGGACTTCGGCGACCAGCCGCGATTTGCCGAGCCCCGCTTCTCCGGTGAGGGAAAGAATGCCACCCTGCCCAGTTCGCAGGCGCGCAAGGCTCTGCTGAAAGGCGGCGACTTCGGCCTGGCGTCCCACCAGGGGCGAACTCAGGCCCTGCTTTTCCAGCCCGCGCAGCGACCCCGGCTCTATTTTTATTCCCGACACCCGGTAGGCCTGGACCGGCTTGGCCTTGCCCTTGAGTTGAATCGGGTCCAGCGCTTCGTAATCGAACAGGGGTGAGGTCAGGCGATAGGTATCGCCGCCGACGATAATCTTCTCGCGCTCGGCAAACTGTGCGAACCGGGCGGCGAGGTTGACCGCATCGCCCATCACATCATAGTCCCGATGTTGCTCTACGCCGATCTCGCCGGCGACGACGAGGCCCGTGTTGATGCCGATATGGAGGCCCAGTTCCAGGTGATGCGCGGCGTTAAAGGCCGCAAGCTCACGCATCATGTCGAGCGCGGCGCGCACCGCGCGCTCCGGATCATTTTCATGGGCATAGGGCGCGCCAAACAGCGCCATGATCTCATCGCCCATGAACTTGTCCACGACCCCGCCATATTGATCGATGACCGGAACGAGGGTCTGGAAACAACTGTTGACGAGCGCGCTGACCGCTTCGGGGTCCATCTGTTCCGACAGGGCTGTAAAACCGGAGAGGTCGGCGAACATGATGGTGACCGTCTTACGCTCGGCCTGCGCCGGCAGGGAGGGAGACTGGGCCGTCTCGGACGCGGCCTGCGCCGGCGGCTGAATCGTCTCGAGCGCAGCCCGCTTCTGCTGCAAGACGGCGACCGCGGCGTCCACCGCCGCATCGCCCAGCACGCTGCGCTGCGCCTCGATGGCGCCGATGATTTGTTCGAGCTGCTCCCGTTCGGTCATACTCTTTTCCTGATGCGAATCTGCCGGACCGACGTGGATTAAAAGGGGATCGAGAAACTGCGCTTATGATATACCCGCGCGAACCCACTGTCAACTGCCGCGCGAAAAAAAGAAAAACGGGCCAGGCGCGGTTTGACAAGCGCGACGATTTGTGCTAAGCTATGGTCCGGTTGATACGGTTCATGGCTCACCTGGCTCTTCTTTGCACTCGCTCACGTAAGCCGGCCCGCCCGAATGGGGGCTGGCCTTGTTTGTTTGCCTGAGCCTTGTACTGGTACGCGTAGACGGTTCACACAAACCCGCCGGTCCTCGTTCCATCTTGACGAGGATCGGTTTTTTTATTTTCTAGTCGTTTGGAGGTTTCTGAAAATGGTTAATCTGCAAGTTGCCGAATGCCCCGAATGCGCAGCGGAGCTCCCCCTCACCGGAGGGTTAATGAAGGGTGAGATTCTCACCTGCCCCGACTGCGGCGCCGAGCTCGAAGTGACCGGCGTCCACCCGCTCGCGTTCTCGCTCGCCCCCCAGGTCGAAGAGGATTGGGGCGAATAGAACGATTGCAGATTGCAGATTGGGAAACTCAGTAGATCACGAAATCGCTTGTCATTCTGAACGCAGTGAAGAATCTCAGTTTGCGTCAGCGAGATTCCTCGGCAAAAAACGCCTCGGAATGACATTTCGTGATGTACTGAAACTGGTGAAATCTGAAATCTGAAATCTGAAATCAAGATGAAGGTCGGCCTTCTCTATTCACGCGTGCGATTCGAAGAAAAACTCATCATCCAGGCGCTTCAAGAGCGCGGGGTAGAGCACGAGTTGATTGACGACCGCGAGGTCGTCTTTAACCTGACGCCCCACGTGTCCGGCGCGCCGTCCGGCGGCGTCCCGCTCGAAACTGCGCGCTGGCTCCAGCCCGACAGCTTTGGGTTCGACATCGTGCTGGACCGGGCCATGGAATTTACACGCGGCCTGTACGCTCTGCAGATCCTGAATTCGTGGGGCGTCCGCACGGTCAATTCCTCAGCCGTGGTCGCGCTCTGCGGCGACAAGCTCTTGACGACCGCGGCGCTCGCCCGCGCCAATATCCCCTCGCCGCGGACGGAAATTGCCTTTACGCCGGAATCGGCGCTGGAGGCCATTGAAGCCCTCGGCTATCCGGTCGTCCTCAAACCGGTCATCGGTTCCTGGGGGCGCCTGGTGGCCAAGCTCAACGACCGCGAGGCCGCTGAGGCCCTACTCGAGCACAAATCGGTGCTCGGTCATTTTCTCCACGAAATCTTTTACATCCAGGAATACATCGACAAGCCGGGACGCGATATTCGCGCCGTGGTCATCGGCGACGAAATCGTCGCCGCCATCTATCGCGCCTCGGAGCACTGGGTCACCAACACCGCCCGCGGCGCAACGGCGACCCCCTGCCCGGTCGACGCCGACCTGGAAAAAATCGTGCGCGATGCGGCGCGCGCCGTCGGCGGCGGGGTCCTCGCGGTGGATGTCATCGAAGACCCCCAGCGCGGGTATCTCGTCAACGAGATCAATCCAACGCCCGAGTTTCGCGGCGCCGAAAGCGCCACCCACGCCAATATCCCGAACAAGATCGTCGATTACGTTCTGCACATGGCGCACCGCTGAGCCCGCGCGCCGGGGCGAACGCGTCCATCCATTTCAAACCACCCAAGGAGCCAGTCCTCATGAAACAGCCCGTTAAAAAAGTGGTCCTCGCCTATTCCGGCGGCCTCGACACCTCGGTGATTGTCCCCTGGCTGATCGAGAACTATCACTGTGAAATCATCACCTATACGGCCGACATCGGCCAGGGGGATGACATGCGCGAGGTCGAAGCCAAGGCGCTCAGCAGCGGCGCCTCCAAGGCAATTGTCGAAGTCCTCAAGCACGAGTTTGTCAGCGACTATATCTTTCCCACCCTGCGCGCCGGCGCCGTCTATGAAGGCAAATACCTCCTCGGCACCTCGTTCGCCCGGCCACTCATCGCCAAGCACATGGTACAGGTCGCTATGGCGGAAGGGGCCGACGCGGTCGCGCACGGCTGCACCGGCAAGGGAAATGATCAGGTCCGCTTTGAACTGACCGTCAAGGCGTTCAATCCCAAGCTGCACATCATCGCCCCCTGGCGCGAATGGGACATCAAGGGCCGCGACGATGCGCTGGCCTATGCCCAGGCGCATAACGTGTCGGTCTCGCAGACGGCCAAAAAGATCTATTCGCGGGACGGCAACCTCTGGCACCTTTCACATGAAGGGGGCGAGCTCGAAGACCCGTGGCAGGAACCGAATGAAGAGATGTTCCAGCTCTCGGTCTCTCCCGAAAAGGCGCCCGACCAGGCAACCTACATCGAGATCGGGTTTGAAAAGGGGACGCCGCGCAAGCTGAACGGCGAGGTGCTTGACCCCGTTACCCTCCTCGTGCGCCTGAATGAGATTGGCGCCGCCAACGGCATCGGCCGCATCGACCTGGTCGAGAACCGACTTGTCGGCATGAAATCGCGCGGCGCGTACGAGACGCCCGGCGGCACCCTCCTCTATGCGGCGCACCGCGAGCTGGAGCATATCTGCCTCGACCGCGAGACTCTGCACTATAAAGACCTCGTCGCGCAAAAATACGCCGAGCTCGTCTATTACGGGCTGTGGTTTACACCGCTCAAGGAGGCGCTCGACTCCTTTGTGGACAAGACCCAGGAACGCGTGACCGGCGACGTCAAGCTCAAGCTCTACAAGGGCAACATCATCACCGCCGGCCGCCGCTCGCCCTATTCGCTCTATCGCGAAGACGTGGCGACCTTTATGCACGACGAGGTGTTCAACCAGGCGGACGCCGAGGGGTTCATCAATCTCTTTGGCCTCCCGCTGTCGGTCCGCGCCATGGTCGATCAGGGGCTCATGGGCAAGCTGGAATTCGGCGACTAGCTCTCTGATTTCAGATTTCGGATTGGGACCGAAGGGAATCTCAGTACATCACGAAATCGCTTGTCATTCTGAACGGAGTGAAGAATCTCGGTTTGCGCTAGCGAGATTTTCCCCAAAGGGGACCTATGGGCTCGGCAAAAAACGCCTCGAAATGACATTTCGTGAAGTATTGAATCTGAAATCTGAAATCTACAATCTGAAATCATGTTGTGGGGTTCACGCTTTGACCAACCACCGGACGAGCTGTTCGCCCGGTTCAACAACTCGTTCCACTTCGACTGGCGGCTCTATGACGCGGACATTCGCGGCAGCATCGCCTATGCGCACGCGATCGAACGGGTCGGGCTCCTCTCGGCAGAAGAAGCCGCCGCCCTGGAGCAGGGGCTGGAACAGGTCCGCGACGAGTTTGCGCGCGGGGCATTCGCCGCCCAGCCGGATGACGAGGACATTCATACGGCGGTGGAGCGCCGGCTGTACGAGTTGACCGGCGCGCCGGCGCACAAACTGCACACCGGGCGCTCGCGCAACGACCAGGTCGCTACCGACACTCGGCTCTATGTCATGGACACGCTGCAACAGGTTGACGAACAGGTGCGCGCCGTTCAGTCGGCGCTGGTCGAACAGGCCGGCGTGCACCTCGATATCCTCCTGCCCGGCTATACCCACGTCCGCCGCGCCCAGCCGATTCTCTTCAGCCACTATCTCCTCTCGTTCTTTTGGATGCTCCAGCGTGATCGCGAGCGCATCGCGGGAACGCGACAGCGCGCCGCCGTGCTCCCGCTCGGGGCCGGAGCACTCGCCGGGAATGCGTTCAATATCGACCGGGGCTTGCTCGCGCGAGAGTTGGGGTTTGACCGCGTGAGCGAGAACAGCCTCGACGCGGTGAGTGATCGGGATTTCATCGTGGAATTCCTGTTCGACGCCGCGCTCCTCCAAGTCCACTTGAGCCGGCTGGCCGAAGACCTGATCCTCTACTCTAGTCCCGAGTTCGGCTTTATCCAGATCGCGGATGCGTATGCGACCGGGTCGAGCCTCATGCCGCAGAAAAAGAATCCCGACTCGCTGGAACTGGTCCGGGGCAAGACGGGCCGCCTAGTGGGGAACCTGAACACCCTGCTGGTCACACTCAAGGGGCTCCCCTCTACCTACGACAAGGACCTGCAGGAGGATAAAGAGCCGCTGTTTGACACGCTCGATACCCTCGCCCTCGTCCTCCCCGTTGTCGCCGGAGTAATTCGGACACTGACCGTCTATCCGGACCGAATGCGCGCGGCGCTCGACGATTCAATGCTCGCCACCGACCTGGCCGATTATCTCGTCCGGCGGGGCGTCCCGTTCCGCGAGGCACACGGCATCGCCGGCAAGCTGGTCAAGTACGCCGAAGCGAACAAGCTCACCCTCTCCCGGCTCTCCCCCGCCGATTACGCCGCTGTCTCCAACCGATTCGGTGAGGATGTACTAGAATCGTTGGATTTCGAGCGCTCGGTTCGCTCCCGCGACCTCCCCGGCGGCACCGGCCCGAACGCCGTGCGCGCACAACTGGCCCAGGCGAAAGCCTTGCTCGCAGAGGGCAAATGAGAGTAGCCAGTATACAATCTTTGCGTTCTTGGCGCTCTTCGCGGTGAGGGTTTATGGGACTGATTGATGTACGATAGAGCTCAGCGCCGCAATCAACAGCGGGCAGGCATTCGGCGAGGGGATGCGGCGCAGCTCTAGCCCCAGCGCTCGCGCCCGTTCGGCGCACTCGACGTCGATATCGTAGAGGACCTCCAGATGGTCCGCCAGGAAACCGACCGGCGCGATCAACACCCGCTTTTTCCCCTCGGCCGCCACCTGGTCGAGCATCGCCAGAATATCCGGGCCCAGCCACTTTTCCCCCGTTCGGCCCGCGCTCTGGTAGGCAAAACGCCACTGCGCGCGGGGCAGCCCCGCCAGCGCGGCCACCCCCTCGCAGGTCTCGATCAATTCTTGCGGGTAGGGATCGTTCGACTGCAAGATGCGCTCGGGCAGGCTGTGCGCTGAGAAAATCACCTGGATATCGTCCCAGCCCTCAATGCCAAATTCCTTGCGCGCCGCCTCCATATTCTCTGCCACCGCTTTTAGAAACACGGGGTGGTCATTCCAACTCTCGACGAACATAAATTCGATCTGCTGGTTTCCCTTTTGGACTGCGTCGCGCACGCGCTGGATATAGCCGTCGATGCTGAACCGCGAATAGTGCGGCGCGAGGGCAATAGCAATCGCTCGATGGATTCCATCCCGCGCGATCTCTTCAACTGCCTGCGCGATATAAGGATGCCAGTGCTTCATCCCGATATAGACGCGGTATTCGTCGCCCAGCTCGGCCTGGAGCGCATCCGCCTGGGCGCGGGTGATGTCAAGCAACGGCGTGCGCCCGCCGATGCGCTGGTAGCGCGCCGTCAGCTCGCGCAGGTTTTCGGGCGTCGGCTTACGCCCACCACGAATATCCGTGTAATAGGGCTCGATCTCGTCGAGCGCGTTCGGCGTCCCATACGCCATCAATAATACGGCAATCATCGGTAATTATGTACGACCTCTATCAAACGGTCCACGTTCTCCAGTGGCGTGCCGGGGAGGATGCCGTGGCCGAGATTAAAGATGTGCCCCACATGCCCGCGCGCCTCGTCCAGCACCGCCCGCGCCTGCGTCTCGACGATATCGGGCGCGGTAAGCATGATCACCGGGTCGAGGTTGCCCTGCAGCGCGACCTCCCCGAGCCGCTGCCACCCCTGGCTCAACGGCGCCCGCCAGTCGAGCCCGATGACATCGCCGCCCGCCTGCTTCATCAATTCCAACAGGGTCGCGGTCCCGGTGCCAAAGTGAATGCAGGGCACGCCCGCGCCCGCCAGCTTGTCAAAAACCCGCTTGGAATAGGGGAGCACAAAATCGACATAGTCACGCGGCGAGAGCGCGCCGACCCAGCTATCGAACAACTGGACCGCCTGCACGCCGGCCTCGATCTGGGCGAGCAGGTAGGCGGCGATCGAATCGGCCAGCTTGCTCATCAACAGGCGCCACGTCTCGGGGTCGCAGTGCATCATGCACTTGGCCTTGTAGAGGTCACGTGACCCCTTGCCCTCGATGACATAGCTTGCCAGCGTAAAGGGCGCGCCGGCAAACCCGATCAGGGGCAGCTTGCCCTCCAGCTCTTGACGCAGCAGGCGAATCGCTTCGAGGACATAGGGCACGCCCTCTTCCGGGTCCAGCACACGCACCGCCTCGGCGTTGGGAAGATCGACGACCGGGTTGGCGACCAGCGGCCCCTGCGACTCGCGAATATCAAATTCGATCCCCATACCGCGCAGGATAATCATAATGTCGGAAAAGAGAATCGCCGCGTCGAGGTCAAAGCGCTTGATCGGCTGGAGAGTCACCTCTACCGCCAGCTCCGGGGTGCGGCACAACGTCAAAATGTCGTACCGCTCGCGCAGGGCGCGGTATTCCGCCATATAGCGCCCCGCCTGCCGCATCAGCCAGATGGGCGTCCGGTCCACCGGCTCGCGCCGGCATGCCTTCAAGAATCGATCGTTCATGGTTACGCGTTGATCAACCGGGTGTTCCCCCGCTCCGGCTGGTACGGGCAGAAGGGATCGCTTTCGAGCGCATCGCCGGTATAAGCAAAGGCGCGGGCGCGCGAGCCGCCGCAGATGACACGGTATTCACAATAGCCGCACTTGCCCTTGAACTGGTTCGCCTCGTGCAGGCTCTTGAAAACCGGCGCCTGGCGATAGGTCGCGATGAGACTGTCCGTCTTGACGTTGCCGAGGACCTGCGGCAAAAAGCCCGCGGGGTAAATGTCGCCGGTGTTCGATACGAATACGACGCCGTTCCCATCGCGGATGCCAAAGCCGTGATAGACCGAGCTGCGCTGAATCTGGTCCGGCGCCATCCCCTCCCCGCGCATCCGGTTCAGCGCGATGCGGCGGTACGACGGCGCTTCGGTCGTCTTGACCGCAAAGGGCGACACCCTGGCGAGGTCATAGGTCCAGTTCATGATCTCTTCGCCGCGCTCGGGCGAGACCTCCTGCAGCGCCCTGCCGCGCCCGACGGCGATGAGGAAAAAGAGGCTCCAGCGCATCACCTTGACCGTCTTGAGTAACTCGTACACGGCGGGCAGGTCCTCCGCCGTCTGTTCGGCGACAAGCGTATTGACCTGAATAGGCATATTGAGGTCGCCTGCGATTCGCGCCGCCTCCATCGTCCAACCAAAGCAGCCGGGCACGCCGCGCACCGCTTCATGCCGTTCCGGGGTCGAGCCGTCAAGGCTCAGGCCCAGGCTCTGGATGCCGTGCGCTTTAAGTTTTTCAATGACCGGCCGCGTCAGGTTCTGCGAGGCGGCCGGCGTAATCGAGACGCTCAGGCCCAGGCTGTTGGCCTCGTCAATCAGTTCATAGAGGTCGGGACGCATGAGCGGGTCGCCGCCGGTGAGGATGAGGTGCGGCAGCGGATCGCCAAAGCGCACGAGCTGCTGCAGGAACTGGCGGCTCTGCTCGTGATTCAGCTCATCCGGATGGCGAGTCGGCATCGCTTCGGCGCGGCAGTGCTTACACGCCAGCGGGCAGGCCATCGTCATTTCCCAATAGACGAGCATCGGGTTCTCGGCATAGTTGCGAATAGAGTGCCCGGAGCGAGCGCCGTGCATCGGCGCGTGCCCCATCCCCGGTTTGATTACGACAGTCATGAAACCTCCAACTTGTTTACAAGTTCTTCTGCGACGCGTGCGCCATCGGCGATGCAATCGGGAATTCCGACGCCGTGATACGCGCCGCCGGTGAGATAGAGTCCGGTGTGTTGTGCGGCGAGCCGGTCGACCTCCGCCACGCGGGCCTGGTGGCCGACCTCGTACTGCGGGTTGGCCTTGTGCCAACGATACACCCTGGTCAACACGGGGGTGGCGGTAATCCCCATCGACGCGGCGATCTCCCGGCGAGCAATCTCGGCGACCGTCGCGTCGTCCTCTTCGGCCAGGGGCTCGGCATGGGCGCCGCCAATAAAGGCGCGGACCAGGGCATGCCCTTCCGGGGCGCGCTCATCAAACTTGGTCGAGGACCAGGTGCAGGCCAGGATCTGGCGCTTTTCCGAGCGGGGCACGACGAACCCAAAACCTTGCAGCGAATGGTTCAGCTCGTCGCGCTTGAAACCGAGCGAGACGGTCGCCGTCGAGACATAGCGGATGCCGGCCAGTTGAGACGCGAGCACGGGGTCCAGGTCACGCACCAGATCGGCGGTCACATAGGCGGGCGTGGCGAACACCACGGCATCGGCTGGCATCCGGCCCCCCCCGTTCAGGGTCAGCTCGTACCGGTCCTCCATCCGTTTGATCGCGACCACGCTCCGGTTGCACAGCAGGGACTGGGGCGCGAGCTGTCGCGTGATAGCGTTGGTCAGGTCCGACAGGCCGTTTCGCAGGGTCATGAACATCGAGGTCGGCCCCTTGCCATTACCCTTCCCGATCCCATTTCCGGCGCGTGCTTTCGCGGCGTCCGCCGCCCGGCGCTGGGCGATAACGCCGCGCAGGAGACTGCCGTATTTCTTTTCCATATCCAGAAAACGGGGGAAGGTACTCTTGAGGGAGAGGTATTCGGCGTCGGCGACGTAAATGCCCGCGATCATCGGCTCGGCGATCTTGTCGAGCGCTTCGCGGCCGAGGCGCCGCCGGACGAAATGGGCCAGCGATTCGTCCTCGTCGTCGCGCCGGGCCGGGACGAAAGCATCCAATCCCATCCGCAGCTTGCCGGGCCACGAGACGAGGTCCGATCGGATGAACGGCATGAGGCGCGAGGGGATAATCAGCATCACCCCGTCCGGCATGGCGCGCAGCCTGCCGCCGCTCCAGACATAGACCTTGCGTGCCGCATCGTTCGTCCCGATCAGTTGGTCGCCCAGCCCGAGCGCGCGGCACAGCTCGATTGCCGTCGACTTGGTCGTGATGAACGAGTCCGGCCCGCCCTCGACCACAAACCCCTGCTCGTGCGCCGAGGTGATCTTGCCGCCGAAATAGGGTGCGCTCTCGATCAAGGTGTATTCGACCGGCGCGTTCCGGGCGCCGGCTTGCGCCTGGAGATAATAGGCAGTTGCCAGGCCCGCAATCCCACCGCCGATAATCGCGACTCGTTTCATTATCCTATTCCGCCAACCACCGTGCGGCGTCTTTGGCGTGATAGGTCAGAATCCAATCCGCCCCGGCCCGCTTGATCGCAGTCAGAATTTCGAGCGTCACCTTTTTCTCGTCGAGCCAGCCGTTGCGCGCCGCCGCCTTGACCATCGAATATTCGCCGCTCACGTTATAGGCCGCGACCGGCAGATTGAACGCGTCCCGCACCTGGCGGATCAGGTCGAGATAGG
>JBAVQS010000118.1:0-11476 GCA_049694275.1 Anaerolineae bacterium
TCCGGATCATCCCGCGGCGGCGTCCCCCGCGCCTCGCCGATCAAGTTGCCCGCCTGGTAATTGAGGAAATACATATTGGTCCCGGGCGCGCACGTAACCGGATGATAGCCCCGGGCGACGAGCGCGAGATCTCCGTGCTTGACCGTAAACAGTTCGTCGAAACCGGTCGCGTCGTCATAATTCCGCTGAAGGCCGAAACCGTCCTGCGGCTCAAAGCGATAGTAATAAGTCTCTTCGAGATAGGGCGAACCGTTCGCCCCATCATGATGGTGAGGCGGCCAGCCCGACCACATGCCGCCGGGAACATAGACCTCGTAAAGGATAAGCCGCTCGGCGGGCAACGGGTGCGCCAGCACGTGGTTGACTTGCCGCCGCGCAGCGCCGCCGCCGCGCAGTTCTTGCTTCATCTCCTCCGGCGTGAAAAGGCGCGTCGGATACCTGCCCTCCGCCGGCGCGCTCCCCGTCGAAAACTCGAAATCGGTTGTCGCCGTTACGAGGATGCTTTTTCGCGGAGGAACATAGAGGACATTAGATGCCCCCTTGAAAACATTTTCCCGGCTCAACGGAAACCGCTCGCCGGAAACCTCGACCATCCCAATGCCTTGCAGTGGAACGAGCGCGACTTCGGTTCCCGCCGTCTCCTCTCGATAGGTCTCGCCTGCGAAGAGCCGGACAACTCGAAAAGCAAGATACTGCCATCCCGCCGTTTCAGGCGTTACCTCTACGACCACGCCGGTTCCGGGTCGGGATTTATAAAAATGCTCCAATGGTCTCCTCCATTTACGTAAACCCGAAGGGTCTGCGCAGACCTTTCGGGTTGGGCATTTACAAACCGATTGACCGCAGGTAGTCGCGGTTCCGCTGCGCGCTCTCTTGCGGCGAGCCCATGCCAGGTAACACATCCTGCTCGACGACAATCCACCCCTCATAGCCGCGCTCGCGCAGACAGGCCGCAACACCCTGAAAATTCACATCCCCTTTGCCCAGCTCGCAAAAGATGCCATGCCGGACCGTCTGGAAATAATCCCACTCCTGCACATGGGATTGCCCATCAACCGTGGGGCTGTGGTCCTTGAAATGCACGTGCCAGATGCGGTCGTAATGCTTTTGCAAACCGGCGAGCGGGTCGCCACCGCCCAGGCGATAGTGACCGGTATCAAAACAGAGGCCGACGATTTTGGGGTCCGTCATCGCGAGCAGCCGGTCAATTTCGTAAGGCGTCTCGACAAAGCCGGCGCAATGGTGGTGGAAAACGGTTCGCAGGCCCGCCGCGTGATACACAGCGCGGGCGACGCGGTCCACCCCCGCCGTAAAGGTCTGCCATTCGGCGTCATTCAATCCCATTGCGTCCGTCACGCGCCCGGCGTTCTGCGTGCGCGCCGGGTTTTTGCCATTGTCGTCGGCCAGCACCAGCAACGCATTGGGATTGACCGCCGCGAGCAGCCTGGCCGTCCGCACGGCCACTCCCTCGCCCTCGGCGTGCTTGTCCGCATTCGAAAGGTCCACGGGCACAAACGCCGCCAGGAGCGCGAGCTCGCGTCTTGTCACCTCGGTTCGCAACTGCGCCGGGTCGGTCGGCATGAACCCCCAGTCCCCCAGCTCGGTCCCGGCATAACCGGTCTCGTGAATCTCGTCCAACACCTGCGCGTAACCGGCCGTCTTGCCTTCCAATCCAAATTCGAGCACTCCCCAGGAGCACGGGGCATTGGCAATCCGAATCATATTTTCCTCCAGAACGAAAGACAGCCGTTAGCCGTCAGCCATCGGCGGTCATCGCTAGAACTGGCGCGACCACTCTTTCGGCCAGCGCTCGACGACCACCTTGGTCTGGGTGAAAAACTCGACCGCGTGCTTGCCCTGGCCGTGGAGCGTGCCAAAGAAACTGTCCTTCCAGCCGCTGAACGGGAAAAATGCCATGGGCGCGGCAATGCCAACGTTAATGCCGATGTTCCCCACCTGGGCTTCATAGCGAAATTTGCGCGCCGCTGCGCCGTTGCTCGTAAACAGGCAGGCCATGTTGCCATAGTTGCCGCCGTTGACGAACTGGATGGCATCGTCCACCGTTTCTACATGAATCAGGCCCAGCACCGGGCCAAAGATCTCGGTTCGTGCAATCTCGCTTGAAACCGGGAGATTTTCCAAAATGGTCGGGCGGATGAAATAGCCGCCCTCGTACCCCGGAATCCTGGCGGAGCGCCCATCCACGAGCACCTGCGCCCCCTCGTTGGCCCCCTTTTGGATCAGGGCCTCGATGCGCTCTCGGCTGCGAGCCGTAATGACCGGCCCCATCTCGACGCTTTCGTCCAACCCATAGCCAACCTTGCGGGTGGCGGCGACATCGGCAATAGCCTCGGTAAAGGTATCCCGCGCCGCGCCGACGGTGATCGCCAGTGAGGCGGCAAGGCAGCGCTGGCCTGCGCAGCCAAACGCGCTATCCGCTACGATGCGCGTCGTCGCCTCCATGTCGGCGTCCGGCAGAATGATAATGGGGTTCTTGGCGCCCCCTTGCGCCTGCACACGTTTGCCATTCGCCGCCGCCCGACTATAGATATGCCGCGCAACCGCCGTGGAGCCGACGAACGTAATGCCACGAATCAGCGGATGGTCCAGAATTGCGTTCACCGTATCCGGTCCGCCATGCACCAGATTGACCACCCCTTTTGGAAACCCGATCTCGTCCAGCAACTCGAACACGCGCATCATGGTGAGCGGCGTCCGCTCGGAAGGCTTGAGCACGTAGGTATTGCCACAGGCCAGCGCATAGGGCATGAACCAAAAGCTGATCATCGCAGGAAAGTTAAAGGGCGCGATAGTCGAGCAGACGCCAACCGGCTGGCGAATCATGAATTCATCGATTCCCGGTGCAATATCCTCGGAAAAGCCCCCTTGCAGCATCAGCGGAACACCGCACGCCACCTCGACATTCTCGATCGAGCGGCGGATCTCCCCGCGTGCCTCGCCGATAGTCTTGCCATTCTCCTCTGTGATCAGGCGAGACAATTCTTCAAAATGCTGCTCGAGCAGATTCTTGAGTTTGAAAAGATACTGCACGCGGTCCCCGGCCGGCGTCCGCCGCCAAGCGTCAAGCGCCGCCTGCGCCGCCTGCGCCGCCGTGTCCACTTCTGATGCGGGCGACAGGGGGGTACAAGCCAATATCCCGCCCGTCGCCGGGTTGATGACGTCGAGCTGGGCGCTTGCCCCCGATGCGCGCCACTCGCCGTTGATATAATTCTCTAGCACCCTGTTGCTGTTCATCCGCTAATCTCCATTCATCTCGTTCATACGTACCGGCCGCCCCACATTGGATCCGAGCACTATTGCCGATGGCGCCAAGCTCATACGAAATGCCGCTCCTTCTTGACGGCCTCCTCGTACTCTTGTCTTGCCTGTTGTACGCTCTCGCTCTCCGAGACCTCGGCAATAGCGACATCCCACCAGGATTCATAACCCGGCGCCCGTTCCTCGCGATCCGTCTCGATAATCGTCACCGTCGTCCGCGCCTGCGCGCACGATTCCCGCAGCGCGGCATTGAGCGACGGCAAATCCGTGGCCTCGATCACATACGCACCCATTCCACGGGCAATCGCCGCGAAATCAATCGGTAGGTCAGGGCCGGTCAACTGCCCTGTCCTGTCGTCCCGATATTTATAGTACGTGCCAAACCCGCCGCTGCCCAGCGAGTTGGATAACCCGCCGATGCTCTGGAACCCGTGATTATTAATCAGGATGATATTGAGCTTGATCCCCTCCTGAACCGCGGTGACAATATCCTGCGGCATCATGAGGAACGATCCATCGCCGACGATGACATACACCTCGCGCTCCGGCGCGGCCAACTTGACCCCCATTCCGCCGGGGATCTCGTACCCCATCGTCGAATAGCCGTATTCGAGGTGATAGCTCTTACTGTCTCGGGAGCGCCACAGCTTGTGCAGGTCGCCTGGCGCTGAGCCCGCCGCATTCAGAATCACATCCTGTGGCCGGGCCACCTCGTTGATCGCGCCGATGACCTCTCCCTGGCTGATCGGCGGGCCGTGCCTGAGATTATAGATACGGCTCACCTCTTGATCCCACTTGCGGTTCAACTCGGCGGCGCGGGCATGGTATTCCGCCGCGGTCCGGTAATCGCCGACCAACCGGCTCAGCTCGTCCAGCGTCACGCGCGCATCGCCGACCAGCGCCACGCCGGAATGCTTGTAGGCGTCGAATTCGGCCACATTGATATTGATAAAGCGGACATCAGGGTTTTGAAAAGCGGTTTTACTCGCCGTCGTAAAATCGGAATAGCGCGTGCCGACGCCGATGACGAGGTCAGCGTCGCGAGCCATCAGATTTGCAGCAAACGTGCCGGTCACGCCGATTGCGCCGAGCGACAGCGCATGGTCATAGGGCAGCGCCCCTTTGCCGGCCATCGTCTCGCCGACCGGGATGCGGGTCTGCTCGGCAAAGGCCCGCAGCGTCTCGGTCGCCTCGCTGTAAATGACCCCACCGCCGGCGACGATGAGCGGTTTTTTGCTCGCCCGGATCATCTCGGCCGCGCGTTCGAGTGCGGCCACATCGGGCCGCGCCCGCTGGATGTGCCACACTCGCTTGTCAAAAAGACGCGCCGGATAATCATACGCCTCGGCCTGCACATCCTGCGGCAGCGCCAGTGTCACCGCTCCGGTATCGGCGGGCGACGTCAGCACACGCAGCGCCTCGGGCAATGCATAAATGATCTGCTCGGGGCGGTTCAGGCGGTCCCAGTAGCGCGAGACCGGCTTGAACGCATCATTCACTGAAATATCCTGGGAATAGGGCTGTTCAAGCTGCTGCAAAACGGGGGCGACATTGCGTCGGGCAAAAATATCGCCCGGCAGGAGGAGCACCGGCAGGCGATTGATGGTTGCCATCGCCGCCCCGGTCACCATGTTCGTCGCGCCCGGACCGATGGAACTGGTGCAGGCAAAGGTCCTTAGGCGGTTGTTCATCTTGGCATAGGCTGCCGCCAGATGCACCGACGCCTGCTCGTTGCGGACCAGATAATAGCGGAAATCGAGATTCTGTTGTAGGGCTTGCCCGATGCCCGTAATGTTCCCGTGACCAAAGATTCCCCATACTCCGCCGAAAAATTGGTGCTCGCGCCCATCGCGCTCGACGTACTGGTTCTTGAGGAACTGGATGATGGCCTGTGCCATCGTGAGCCGTCTTGTATCTTGCATCATGGGGCTACTCCTCTCGTTGCCAATTTTTCCACCTACTTGACATCAGGATTTGGCAGCATGAAATCGCGAATCAGCGCGACAAAATCGTGCCAGGCGGCGATAAACGAGCGTAACGTGCGAACCGTCGCGCCGTACGCGTCGAACTCCTCGGGGGTCATTCCATTCTCATCATAGGCTCGGCCAAAGTCGGGTATTTTCTCAAGGGCATCCACGATCTCGGGCTTGACCGGCTCGTCCATCCGCGGGCTCGGTTTGTACCCTGACTCGTTGTACTTGACCTGCCACTCGTGCGGGAGGGTCAGCGATACATCGCCGCCGATAAACTCGGTCCAATGATAGAAATTGCGATAGGCCGCCGAGAGCAGGCGCGCCCGGTATCCCCTGGCCTTGAAAATACCGTATGCCTTCTTGAAACAGGCGACGCCGGCCCATTCCAGGTACTCGGCAGGGATGTCGATGCCATCGCGCTTGACCAGCACCTTCATCCAGTCATCCGTGCGTCCCACCATGAGCGTAACGACGGGCGACATCGTGGCAATGCTCTTGCCTTCTTGCTCCCGATGCACGAGCCCGCGCTCGATGGCCGCCGCCGCCGCGAGCACCTGGGGAACCGTAAAGCTGACCGTAATATTCAGATTGATACCCCGGTACGTCGCCTCCTCCACCATTCCGATTCCGGCGTGGGTGGCCGGGACCTTGACCTGCATATTCGGTGCGAGGGACGCAAAATGCTCCGCTTGCGCCAGGATGCCATCGCGATTGCGATAGAGCGCCGGGTCCGTCTGGATCGAGAGGCGACCAAATTTGTGCTGTTCGCGTTCGTGAACGGGCGCAAGCTGATGCGCGCCGTTGACCGCCAGTTCCTGATAGATTTGCCAGGCAATCGCCGTTTCGGACCAGGTCGAATGCTCTTGAATTACCCGGTTGATGCGGTCCCTCCACAGGTTCATCTCTTGCTTGAGGACGTTCAGCACGATGACCGGGTTACTGGTCGCCCCCACCGCCCCGCGGGCAATGGCATATTGCAATTCCTGGACCGAACAGGAATCGTTCCAGTAGCGCGTCGGCGTCGTCATCGACATCTCGTGCAACGGCCCATTAAACTCGCTCATCTTACACCTCGTTCGGTTTTAACTGTATTCATCTGAATTATATACGCGAATCTCCTGTAAGCGCCTTGCGTATTCTTCAATTCGCGGAATTCAAGGTATAATTCCTACGGATTGCACACGAAGGGAGGACAAGATGAGTCAGCGATTACGAGTGGGGGTCATCGGATGCGGCGGCGTCGCCCAGATGATGCACCTGCCCTATCTCACCAGTTTAGGGGACAAGTTCGAGGTGGCGGCCATTGCCGATCTCTCCGCCGGCGTCTTGCGCACGCTTGGCGAGCGATACAATGTGCCAGAGAACCACCGTTTTACCCGCTTTCAAGATCTGGTTGCCCTGGACCTCGACGCCGTGCTCGTCACTACCAGCGGCAATCACTATGCCCAGGTCCGGGCGGCGCTCGACGCGGGCAAGCACGTGCTTTCGGAAAAGCCCGTCTGCTATAGCGCGCACGAGGCGGAGGAGCTGATCGAGGCGGCGCGGCGGGCCGACCGCAAACTGATGGTTGCCTATATGAAGCGGTACGATCCGGGCTATCTGTGGGCGCAGGCGCAACTGCGCCAGATGAGCGACCTGCGTTACATCCAGATCAATACGCTTCACCCGGCCGAGGACGATTACCTGCGAATCCACAACATTGTCCGCTATAACGACATCCCCGCAGAGACGCTCAAGGCGCTGCAGGCGCAGGACAATACGGACATCATCGCCGCCGTTGGCGAGATTGCGCCGGCGCTCCGGTCCACCTACGCGAACGTGCTCCTCGGCAGCATGGTGCACGACGTGAACGCGCTGCGCGGGCTCGTCGGAGATCCGGAAGGAGTCCCATTTACAGAGATCTGGTTCGATGGACACGGCGACCCGACGATCACGACCGTATTCCAATATCCGGAACGGCTGCGCGCCATTTTTACCTGGACCTACCTGCCGGACCTCCGCAACTATTTTGAAGAGATTGCGCTCATGTCCCCCGCGAACCGGCTGCGGATTCAATTTCCCTCCCCCTATCTCAAGCACTTTCCCAGCCCGGTCGTTTTCGAAGGGATGGCGGAAGGGGTTGCGTTTGAAAAGCGGGTCATTGCTTCGTACGATGAGGCATTCCGGCGCGAGCTGGTTGCCTTTTATGACTGTATCGCCAACAACACCCCGCCGCTTACCGACGCCGCCGATGCGCGCGCCGACATCCGGCTATTGCAGCAGGTCCTGGCCGCATTCAAACCGGAAGGACTGGGCGGCGAAGCGGCGGCGGGGAGGTCGCGTTGAAAAACCGGATCTCTTTCAACTGTTCCAATCTCGTCGCGACGCAGACGGGGCATCGCCCGGCGAACCGTTGGGAGCAATGTGTGGAGGACGTCAGCGCCTTTTATGCGCCGGCAGTCACCTTCCCCGAGCGATTCGGCCGGATGGTTGCGGACATCAAGGCGCTCGGGTTTGACGCCCTCGACATCTGGACCCCCGGTCAGTTGAATTGGCGCTGGACGACGAGCGAGCACATTGCCGCCGCGAACCGGATCCTCGATCAAAACCAGATGGCGGTGACCAGCCTCGGCGGCGATTTCGGCGAGACCCGCGAGGAATTTCTTGCCGCCTGCGAGTTGGCGAATGGCCTTGGCGTGGACCTGCTGAGCGGCGGGTGCCCGCTGTTTTTCACCGACCGCGCATTTGTCGTCGACGCGCTGCAACAGTACGACCTGCGGCTGTCCATCGAAAATCACCCCGAAACGACGGCGCAGGAGACGCTCGACGAGATCGGAACAGACCATCCCGGCCGCATCGGTACGACGGTCGATACAGGATGGTATGCCACGCGCGGGTTCGACGTGGTCCGCGCGATCACGGAACTGGGCTGCCGCATCATGCACGTACACCTCAAGAACGTTTTGCCCGGCGAGGAGCATTTGAACGTGGGCTATACGCAAGGCTGTGTGCCGATGGAAGAGTGCGTGCGCACGCTGAAACGCATCGGGTATGCGGGAGATTGCAGCATGGAGGATCATGCCATCGACCACGATCCAACCCAGGAGATCATCGAGGCGCGCGGCCTGTTACAGCGCTGGCTCTCGGAATAACTCACCCTGTGAATGAAATCAACGAAGGAGTTGAGAATGATTAAAGTAGGAATCGCCCCTGACTCGTGGGGCATCTGGTTTCCCAACGATTCCAAGCAAATGCCCTGGCAACGCTGCCTGGACGAAATGGCGGAAGCGGGCTATAAATGGATCGAGCTGGGGCCATACGGTTATCTTCCGACCGACGCCGGAACGGTGAGGCGCGAGTTGGACCAGCGCGGGTTGGTCGCCGTCGGGCAGACGATTGACGAGTTTGTCCTCGAGGACCCCAATGCGTGGCATGAAATCGTCAAGACCGTCATGGCGTCGGGCGCGCTGCTCGCCGAGCTCGGCGCGCCCTATTTCGTCCTGATCGATGCGCCCTATTCGAATCTCGCCACGGGCGAGACGCTCGCCCCTTCCACACTCGACGAGAGCGGCTGGCGGCGCCTGATCGATACCACGCACCGCGTTGCCGACCTGCTGCACGAGCAATTTGGCGTCAAGCTGCTGTTCCATCCCCACGCGGAAACGCACGTCGAATACGAGGCGCAGATCGAGAAATTCCTCCAGGATACGGACCCGGCGCGGGTCGGCATCTGCTTTGACACCGGCCATCACGCCTACCGGGGCGGCGACGCCGTCGCGTTCATGCGCAAGCATCACAACCGCATTCCATTCTTGCATCTCAAGAGCGTGGACCGGAACGTCCAGCGCCGCGTGGAAGCGGACAAGATTCCGTTCGCGCAAGCCGTCTCGATCGACATGTTCGTCGAGCCGTCCGCCGGTGCAATCGATTTTGCAGCTTTTCGCGACGTGCTGCGAGATATTCATTACGACGGTTATGCCATCGTCGAACAGGATATGTATCCTGCGCCGTTTGACAAGCCGCTGCCGATTGCGAAACGGACGCGTGAGTATCTCAGAGAGATCGGTGTCGGGTAAATGCCACTTTTTGAAATCAAAACTCGAACCATCGTACATCACATGGGGGCGCTCGACGGGGTCGCCGCGCCCCCCAACTCGCTGGAAGCGATCCAGGCGAGCCTCGACGCGGGCGCCGCGTTTATCGAAGTGGATATTACCGCGCTCGCCGAGGACGATTACCTGCTCGTGCACGATTCCGAGTTGGAATCCGAAACCAGCGGTCAGGGTCCCGTCGCCGCCGCAACGCCGGCGCACACACGCGATCTGCGGATCAAGCGGCGCGGCGTGGTCACACCGCATCCTGTCCCGCGCTTGAGCGAGGTCATCCACCTGTTCCAGCAATCCTCCGGCACGACCCGGTTACAGCTCGATTTCAAGAATGTGTATCCGCTCACCAGCGATGAACCGCTGCAGCGGCTGGTCCGCCTCGTCGAGCCGCTCGGCTCACGCGTAATCGTGAGCACCGGCGCGGACTGGCAACTGCGCAAACTACGCAAACTCGCGCCCTGGCTCTTGCTCGGGTTTGACATCATGTTTTACATCGGCTGGGGACCGGAGGGGGAACAGCGGGACTCGCGTGAGCTACCCCGGCAGCGTGGGGCTTATGGCTATTACGACGATCACCCGTTGGGGCAGTCGCGCATCTGGCTGGTGTCCGATTACCTGCGAGACCGCGGGGAGGCGCTGGCGGGATTGGTCCCGGACATCAGCGTGTTTTACCTGGATTACCGACTGATTATCCAATCGCTGGCTGACGGATTCAACTGGGCTGAGGTTTGCCACCAACACGGAATCAAGCTGGACGCGTGGACGATGGATGTGACCAATCCGGTCGTCGTTGCCCAGGCCCCGCGTCTGTTACAAGCAGGCGTCGATCTCTTTACCACCAACACGCCCCGCGCTCTCGCGAAACTGCTCGGCATCGGCTTGTAGATATTGAACCGCCAAGCCCGCAAAGGACGCCAAGATTCAGATGTTATTCTTTGCGTTCTCCGCGTGCTTGGCGGTTCATGTTCTGTGCTATCGCCAATCTAGAAAGATCGGGTTGGTCAGGGCGAGCATCAGCCCATTTGGAGCGCGCAGCGTGAGCAAGCACCAGTTTGCTTCGCCCCCCTGGAGCTCCCAACGATGCTCCCCTGCCGGCCCGACGCTCAAGCTTTCGCGCGCCACCCCATCGGCAATCAAGCACAGTTCGGCATTCTCCGGACCGTCGCGCCACGCGGCCGAGAGCTGGACGGGCGCGCCGGCGGCAACGTTCAGCGTATCGCCCATCATTCCGCTGTCATTCCCGGCGGAGGCCGTAAACTCGAATCGCGGTCCGGCGCTTACATAGAGATGCCCGGCGCGAATTGCCCGCAGAATCTCTCGCTCCGACAAATCCTCCGCATACACCACATCAAAGGCAAAATGCTTGGCGTCAGGATTCCGGCCATGGTTGTCGTTCCCCGAGGTCAGCGCCAGGCGACAGCCATCGTTGAGCCACTGGTAGGCGAGTTGCAAGCCCTCTTCATTATTGCTCTCCCCCTCCCAGCCATGATTCCAGACCTCGACCACATGCGCCTCGCCTGGTCGCATCTCGGCATACTCCCACTGGCAGCCGGTGCAGTAAGGATCGCCCGTCTCCATCGGATGCGCCATGATAAAGAGCCCACCCCGCGCCTCGACCTCCTGCGCGATTTGCTCCATCGTCCGCCTATTCGAATCAAGCCGCCAGTCCATCCATTCCCGCACGCCCAATGCCAACGCGTGCCCGTGAAAGGTCGTGAGCTCCATTCCCCCCATCGTCAACAGGTCATCTGCGGAGAGGGATAACATCTGCGGCAGCCCAGAGACGGTGCTGTGATCGGTGAGCGTGCAAAAATCGAGATGACGTGAGCGCGCCCAGGCGACCAGGTCGGGAATATCCCACGGAGCGTCCGAGTGAATCGAATGCGCATGGACATCGCCGCGGTACCAGCCGGGACCACGCGAGGCGGTATGGCCGGGTAACGGAGGCGCAATCCGGCCCTGTGGCTGCTCATCCGACGCGCTCACGTCAAGCTGAATGTGGCACGGCTGGCCTGGCATCACCATGTGTGCATCCACCTGGACAATCCACTCACCGACCGGCAGCGGTCCGGGCAGAAATCCAGGAGAGGCCTGCTGCGTGCCAATCACGACATGGTGATTACCGGGCCGGTGTCCCGC
>JBAVQS010000119.1:0-36253 GCA_049694275.1 Anaerolineae bacterium
CTTTGCAACAGCCTAAAGTTGACCCCGAAAACTGGACACAAAAACGGTTGAAATAGGTGTAAACTACAGTCATGCGAAATCGGTATTCAGCCTCCGAAAAGATGAATATCGTCTTGGAAGTTCTCAAAGAGGACAAACGCATCGCTCAAATTGCCTCTGAGCACAGCAAAAAGAAAGGGGATATGAAATGCCAGACAAGCCCGGAGCAGGACAACCGAATATTGTTTTTGCCACAGAAATCGCCGCAGACAAGGCAATGATTCACGACAACGAAACGTTCACGGTCCAATGGGCGGCGTTTAATGCCGGCCAAGCAGATAGCCCGGCATTTACCGATCTGCTGATCATTACGCAAATTCCGGAAGGCTGTCCCGGATCGGATGACCAAGACCATCCAGTAATATATAACAGCGAGCAAGAGGGAAACCCACAAGACTTTCTGGAGCAACCGCTGGCGGCAGGAGCCGAGGGGAGCATGATGCAGCCCATGGTGGGACCGTTCGCCGCAGGCTCTTATCGCCTAAACGTTACTCTGGCGAAGGACCTCTCTAACACCACAAACTATAATTGTATCGAGATCATTCCGTCTAATTGAGGGTTGGTCATAATTCCTTTCTGCCGTGCAACTGCGCTGGATAATTTCTCGGCGGCAGTTTTTGATAGCAATTATGAGAATGTGGAATCCCTGGAAATAGCGGCAAATCGAATTGTGACCAAGCCTCGTCTAATTGAAGCGGCGAGACTCAAAGCTCAAAGAGCTGAAAGCGAGTTCGGGACCCGCGTCTCAAGCTGGGAGGTCGACCTCGGGGGCCCCTCCCGGCAACGAACGAACATTCACGCCCAATAGCTAACTGGAAACCGACCTATCTCAATCTATTGCGCGAGGAGATTAAACATGCAAAATGATGCCATTGGCTCGGCTGACGTAATCGCCCGAGTCAGACCCTCTCAGTCCCTTGTCATGATGACCTTGACGAGTGATATTAATGCAGACCCCATCACCTTTAACGGTACTGCATCTGACTTTGAACGCTCACAATCAATTGGCCTGAATGTGAATATTACCCAGGCGAACCTGGCCGCAATCAATCTCCAACAGACGGCTCCCGGGGATTGGGCGTTCCTTGATCCGGATGGGAACCCAACCGGGTTTGGCGTCCGAGCGTACTCGATGACCCAGGCCATGGGCAGGGGGTACGAAATCCACTCGGGCATCTACTTTGACGACCAAGGTAATAAAGCTGAGTTTGTCCTGAGTACGGACCCCTTACCTGCTGCGGCCGTGGTTATCATTGTAGTCGTGTCAATTGCCGCGGCTGTTTGCCTTGCAGGAATCGCTATTTCGGCGGTCATTGCCGACTGCAAAAAGTCTCAGGCAGATGCAATCGCGTCGTGTGGGGCTAGTGGCGGTCTTGCTTCAATGAACACCACGGTTGACATTGCGCCAAATTTCGATGTGGCAACAAAGAAATTTACGCTGGGGTGTCGCGTCGAGTGTTCGGTGACCTGCACTCCAGGGTCATAGTCCAGAACACAAAATAAGGAGTAGAGAGATGCTAAAGGTACCAGCTTTTAAACAGTACGATGGCCTCACGGTGTACCCGGACAGCGACAGTGACACCGTCTTTTACGCGATCCCCGATATCCCGCGGCTGCGCTATGGATCCGACGGCAAACCCGTATTCTTGTTTCTTAAATACCGCGAGGACCCCTCGACGGTCAAAGACGGCGGTTCGCGCGGCGGCGGATACGTTCAATTTGACTGCGAACTATCCGTGCCACAGGCCCAGCTCGACCAGGTTACGACGGATTTGCAAGACTGGGTCAATCACATCTATATGGCCAGGGGAGAATCCAATCCGCCCAAGGTACAGCTCTCGACGCCGACCTATGTGGACGACGACAAGACCTCTGTCCAACTGCTCACCATGCAGCCCAAGCCGGACGGCAGCGGAATGATCACTAATATCATGGGCGCTGGTAAACCTTCGCTCATCGGCTCGAATATCGCCTCTTTTGCGATGGAGCTGACGCAGCGGGGCGCGGCGCTGATGTGGCAGGCCTTCCAGATGGCGACTCTCCCCATCGCCGTAGTCTATGATGTCAAATTCCTCGCGCAGATTCCAGCGCTGAACATGCATTTGTGGCTGAATGCCGGCCAGATGCATACCTATTATGAAAAGGTCACCAAAGACATTGACGAGAGCGTTTGGGGTGACGACGATCAGAGCTATACCCGAACGACCCAAGAGATCTTTAGCAAGTACCAGATCGCAGGTGTGGACATTACCGATTGGCCCAGCGACCTGGGCGCGAACGGCGCGGACGTCGAAAAATTCAAGAAGGATATGATCGAGCAAGGATGGAGCTTGATCGAAGATGCGCTCAAGGACGGGATGAAGGACAAGTTCCAGGCCACCCCTGATTCGGCAAAAGGGGCGCAGGATGACTACAAGACCACCGTACACGACTATTTTGAGTCGTTTAGCGAAAATCTCGACCTCATGTACACACGCCAGTCAGTTATCAGATGGCCGATCCACCCACAGGGAACGATGCAGGGCTTTTTGAGCACACCCGGTCCAGATGGCCAACTGCCCCGAAAAGAAGATTTTTTCAAAGAGATCAATCTAGACGACCCGTTTTTCAGAATGCTCCAGGTCCGAGCGCGCTGCAACGCCGATTTCGAGAACGATCCGATCCATTCGGTCAAGCTCCACGTCGAGTACGGGCAAAAGGCAGCGGATTTTCTCTTTACCAACAGCACCGACCCACAACTATTCCAGGCCTTTATCGATCCCAATCTCGGCGCCAAGTACAAGTATTCGACCGAAGTGTTTTACAAAGACAGTTCGCGCACGCTCAAGGGGCCGGAGATTACGACCGATGAGACCCAACTGGTCATCGGCGTGGACGACATGGGATATTTAAAGACCCTGGTTCTGGCGGGCTCGATCAATTGGGGCATTATCGATTCGGTCCAGCTTCACATCCGCTACGGCGACCCTGGCAACAACGTTCCACAGCAAGAGGAAGTAGTCCAACTGACCAAAGACAGCAAGCAAATGACGTACCAGCGTACGATCTTTGCGCCGGTCACGAAACCATACGATTACCAGGCCATTTTCTTCTTAAAGACCGGCCAACAGATCCAGTTCGATTGGACCTCCAGCATCAGCAAGCAATTGATCGTGAATGATATGTTCAATGATTTCATTTCCGTCATGCTGTTGCCATCCGGCTCTGATGCCGTGAGCACGATTGTCGTCGATCTGGATTATGAGGACCCGGTGCACAATTACAATGTGCAAAAAAGCATGCAACTAACGCCCAATACGGATGCGATTCCTTGGCTGGTGCCCCTCTGGAAAGGCGCCGCCAAGGACTATCGGTACCGGACGTTGATCGTGCACAAGAACGGCACCTCGGATCAGGGTGATTGGCAGAAAAAAACGGGTTCGGGGAGCCTGGTGGTTGGCGAAGTGACGACGGACTTTTTGACCGTCACTATTATGCCCTACTTGATTGACTTTAGCACGGTCAAGCTGGTCAAGGTGGCTGTGCATTATGCGGATCCGGCGAACTCCATCGATGCCGTAGAGGACTTTGTCTTTACCAAGGACAAAAAGACAGACGTGTCCTGGAAGATTCCGATCAAGAACCAGCTGCTGAAGCAATACACTTACAATGCGACGTTCTTTATGGCCGATGCGAGCACCAGCCAGCGCAAGGTCCCTGACACGCCGATGACGGATGATACGATTGTGCTGGAGATTCCGGCCGCCTAGAGGCCTGGCAGTGCCTGGCCTATGATATGGTCAAACAAATAGGGATTGGGGTGAGGATGGAAACAATCCTGGGCATGATTCGAACGGAGAGTGGAAAGGGAACCGATCATGATCTATTTTGAAGCGCCTTATTTTTCATTTGAAGGGCTGCAGGTTTTTCGTGACCATGCCGATCCACTTCAATATTACTATTTCCCGCAGCAGCCGCGCCTGGCACTCAACCCCGATGGAACACCGACCTTTCTCTTTATCAAGTTCCGCGAGGATTTGAGCAACCCGCCCCAAGGGGTGGAACCGGGCGGAGGGTTTCTGAACTTTGATGTGGATTTGAGAGTGGACGACGATACTCTGGCCACCGTCACCCGAAAAATCCAACAGGCGATGAATCTAAGCGACAAGCCGCGTTTGGCACCGATTGATTACCGCAACGGCAGAACTCGCCTGATTCTCCTGGATGGCGTCGATCCGAATGCTGATCCCAATGCTTCACCGGGCGCAACGCCAACGCCGGTGCCGCAGCCCACGACGGCTGGCGGCACGCCGCAGAGCCTGGTGTTTGTAGAAAAGGAAGCGTACTCGGTTACCCCCTCCTTATATGGCGATAACCGCGCGGCTTTTTCCGTACAATTATCCCCCGCGGGCGCCACTTTGGTGGAAAAAACGCTGGATGCCGCCACTTCCCTGATCGGCGTGGTCTACGACCTGACCTTTGTCGGCTTGCGCCCGGCATACAAGATTCGGTTGACCATAGCGTGGGACCGCGTCTATGACTATCTGGACCAAAAGTTCAACGCCGGCGCGCGGTGGTACGTGTTTGCCGTGGATACTGACATTGAAAGCGCCGTGGAGAAACTGATCGAAACTCAGGCCATCAAGCTGGATGTCATCAGTTTCGGAGCGGGCGCGTCTGATAAGGACATCATCGCCGAAAAGGACGCGGCGGTACAGTTCGTGAGAAAGTTCATCACGGACAAGTTCTTTGAGCCGTCCATCCCACCCAAAGGGCTGGACGGTGCGTGGACAGACCAGATTCACAGCGTGATGGACCAGATGATGCCGGTGCACGCGAGCTATAGTTACAAGCACCTGAACCGCGAGGACGCCAAGAAACTCCAGATTGATCTCACCGAAGAATCGGCCACTGAAATGCGGATTGTCCCGCAGGGTCACCTGGAAGGTTTGATGGATGTGCTCAGGCAATTTCCGCGCGATGACTTTGTGCGCGAAATTGACCTGGCGGACCCATTTTTTCAGCAGGTCAAGGTGAATGTGGTCGGAGGCGCGGCCATTGGCTCCGACCAGGTCGATCATGTCGAATTTCATGCAGAATACGGACCCGACGGGGCCGGCCAACCGCAAGACCTGCTGCTGGACTCAGCCGGGGCGACCAGCACCGTCCAGTGGGCACTGATACCTCATGTCGGACTGAGCTATAACTATCGTTATCACGTTTACTTTAAACCAAACGCGCCGGCCGGGCAGGGCACAAATATCCAATCCCCCGTACTGCAGAGCAATGCCACCAAGCTGGTCATCGATCCGCGTGACTTGTACCAGATTCAAAAGGTGAACGTGCAGGCTATCAATTTACCCTTCGACCGGTATTCACAAGTGGAGGTCGCATTGCGCTATGTGGACGCGGTTAATAACCTGACCCTCAAGAATGACGTGATGCTGACCAAGAACAGCCAATCGGGAGACTGGTCCTTCCGCGTGGCTCCTGGAATATCGCCCAGCTACCAGTATCAATTGACATACTTTCCGACTTTAGGCGCGCCGCTGGTCGAAGACTGGGTTAGTACCAACGATCCCGCCGTCCTGGTGACCGATCCGACGGCCGGCACCAGGCCGCTTGTGGTGACAGTTATGCCAGCCGGCGACTTTAACAAAATCTTGCGCATTCTGGTGAACATGACCTATGACGACAACGCAAATAATGTGCACCAGAGTGACCTCCTCAAGTTTGTGGCGGCCACGGACAGCCAGGATTGGACGGTTCGCATTGCGAATCCGAACAGCGGCGCTTATGTGTACCAGGTAAGCGTGCTTTACAAGGATGGCACGACGAAGCAATTCCCGGCCATCCCTTCGACCGAGCGTGTATTGTTTGTGGGCGACATTTTTCAGCGCACGGTACACGTCAAGGTAACGCTGGCAGGACATTCGTTCGAGGACGCAGAGCTGGCCAAAGTGCGCGTGCGGCTGTCATACGACGATCCGGCAAACCAGATTCACTCCTCGCAAGAGGGCCTCCTCACGAGCCTGAGTGACAGTTTCGTCTGGGACTATCAGATCAAGGACCCGACCATGGATTCTTATACCTTCCAGGTGACGTACATCCGGACCGACGGTTTTCAAAACAACCAGCCACCACGCACCTCGAATGTTGAACTACTCGTGGTCCCCATCCAGTAAGCAGAGTTTATAGGGAAGGGTATAGCATCGTGTTACTCTTGAAGCCACTTTTCGCAGTTAACCGCGTGACGGTGTTTGGCGACCACGCCGACCCGGACCAGTTCTATTACTTGCCCGAGGCGGTGCATCTCAGCACGGATCCAGACGGCCAACCGGAATTCACGCTGCTCAAGTACATGCGCGACATTACCGACAACCCGGCGTGGAGCGAGGGGCAACAGTTGGGTGGCGGGTTCCTGATCTTTAGTGTGGACCTATCGCTTGACGACGACACACGCCTTCAGATTCTCCGCCAGGCGGGACGGTTCAGCGACGCACCGCGGCTGGTGTCGGCGCCTTTTCGAGATGGTGAAGTACGGATCCTCGCGCTCGATGCAACCGATCAGCCGGTACAGGGCCGGATCCGTTTCGTGGAAAATGTCTTTGGCACGACCAAGCCCTCGCTGTTTGGCGATCTGAAAGCCACCTTCTCACTCGAGCTGTCCCAGGAAGGCGCGGTCCTGCTGGAAAAGGCCTTTCAGCAGGGCGGCCAACCTATCGGCGTGGTGTATGACCTCAAATTTCTCGGGCTGCGGCCGGCTTTTGATGTGACTGTCCATGCCGACTATAAAAAAATCTTTGACGAGTTCAGTGCGCAACTGGCCGGGCAGTATATGATGATCCGGGCCGAGATCGACGCGGGATTCCAAAAGCTGATTCAGAACAAAGCGATTGACGTGATCGTCAACAGTTATTCCGACGACGCGGACGCGCGACAGCAGCGCGACCACGTGCTCAAATTCTTTACCGAGGATCTGTTGAAGGATTTCTTTACGCCCTCGCTGCCACTGCCGGCCGCTCAGAGCGGGGCCATAATGAATAATTTAGCGCCCGGGCTGAACCTGCCGCAAGCGGCGGGGCGGACGGTCTCGCAGGTGAATTCGGGAGCGACCTCCATGCCTGGCCCAAAGATCCTCTCAACGCAGCCCGCTAACAGCCCGGCTTCCCTTCCCCCGCCCGGAGCCGACACGCTAGCGCGGAGCGCCGGTACCGCAGCCATTAAGGCTCTCACCGGCAATAATCCATCGGGCAGGACGAGTGCCGGAACTCCTCTGGGGTTACGTCCTCCAGTCACCGCTGGTCCTGTCAGTGGCGCCGGCCAGCCAGGGGCTGCCGTCAAGACGCCGCCTCAGCCGGCTCCTGGTGGAACAGGCGGCGCTGGGCATCTACCCGCGCCCGGCCCGGCACAACCCCAACCGAGGGCGAATCCCGTGAATCGGACTGCGGCTCCACCAGTGGCGGGCAACGCGGGAGCATCAAGCAACCTGGGCATCGGCCTTACACTCCGTTTCATGCACGAGGAGGAGCTCAAGACGCTTGACATGAGTTGGAAAGAATCCACGGCTGTGGAGCAAATCCATGCGCCCAACGGCAGCTTTGGCGTGATGCTGCGGGGCGTGGACAAGTCCAAACATTTCCTCGCCATTGATCTGGACAGCGATTTCTTTCAACGCATCAAGGTGATGGTCGATTGCCCGACGCCGTTTGCCTCGCTCGGGCTCAGCGAGGTTACCGTACACATGGAGTACGGAAATCGCGGTGATGGACAGCCCAAATATGTGAGCGATGTGGAGCTCAAACCGGATGCGCAGGGCCATATCACACCTCAAGAATTCACGTGCAGCTTGGACGCCGCGCGCCGCTTGAACTATTCCTATCGCGTCGACCTGTTTTTCGACCCGAGTTCGAATATTCGCGGACAAAAGACACACTATACGACGGATATGATCTCGAGCGTCAATCGTTCACTCGTCATCGATCCGGAGAGCTATGTCGGCCTGCTCAAGGTCAATGCTGTGATCGGAGATATGAACTGGGATGACCTCCCACACGTAGAGGTCAAAGTAGGCTACGACGATAATCCTAATAACTTTCATGTGCAGGACTCGTTCGTGCTGACAAAGGACAAGCCTACTTTCGACTGGCTGGTGCGGCTGACCGATCCAAACCAGCTGGGATACTGGTATGAAGTGACCTATTTCCTAAAAGACGAACAGACCATCAAACTGCCGCGCCAGAACAGTACGGAACGGAATCTGGTTATTAACGAGCCATGGCAAGACCGGCTCAATCTCTTGCTGGATGCGCAATTGACCGCCGCCCTCGCGCGTTTGGTCGTGCAAGTGGATTACGAGGATACCGATACCGGATATCGTTTTTCATCCGTTACGCGTATTACCAACAACACAGAAGTTCCCGCGAACCTCCGCATTCCTATCTTGAACCGTAACAAGCGCAGCTACAATTACCAGATCACTGCAGTAGGCGCGGACAACTCGGTGCGGCGGGGTAATGCGGTTGCGGCGACGGATAGCTATCTATTGGCTGTCCCACCCGCCTAAAATAGGGTAGACAAATAATGACGAAACGAGCTTTTGTGGTCGGAATTGACGATTACGATAACTGGAACTCGGCCGGGCCACTCGCGTTCCCGAGATTGAAATACTGCGCGGCCGATGCAACTGCCTTTGCCATGCTGCTGACGACCTCTTTCGGGTTTGGACCCGATGATGTCATCCTGTGCGAGAACGCAGAGGCGACGTTGCAATCCATCCTCGGCGGGCTGACGAATCTGTTGTCTCCATCGCAGCCGGGCGATGTGATCTGCTTTTACTTTGCAGGCATGGGTGGGCGCGTGCCGGAGAATGGCTGGGGGGTCAGAAGCGCGCGGTACTATGATGCGATTGTCCCCTCTGACGGAGCCGGCATGTTGATGGACTATCAACTAGTTGCCCTCGCGCAATCTCTCCTCCCGCCGGGCGTCAACTTGACCATCGTAATGGACACTTGCCATTCCGGCGCGTCGGCTTCGGATGCCGTGGTCCGATTCCGGGGCTTTGGCTGGAGCGCTGACTTGATCGGAGCATTCATCTCCAACTGCCGCACGGTTATTCCCTTCGCCGGTTGGCCCGATCCCAGCGTGCTGGACGGGAATATTTCAAACCCGTTGCGTGCAGACCAGAGAGTCACGATGACGACGGATGCAACCAAAGACTCGTCAGCGCAAGCACGAGCATTGCTCCTGTCAGCCTGTAACTATGGTGAGATGGCGGCGGAGAGCAACAACCAAAGCCATGGCTACCTGACCAATGCACTGCTGGAACTCGCCAACCAGCCCGATTTCCAGATGAACCCGGCGGCATTGCTCCAAGGACTGAGGCAGAAGGTCAGCGGGTATTCGGCGGGACAGCAAACGCCGCAGCTGCGCGGGAGACCGGTCGGGACGCAGGATGTGTTTCTCGGCTAGTACATTACAATGAATTGCCGGCCGGCCTATCTGCTGGGGGGCAAGTGGAGGAGAGGATGACCAAGTATGCGCTCTGCGTGGGAATCGGCGATTACAGCCAGTGGCGTGCGGCAGGATGGGCCGTGCCGGACCTGCCAAACTCGATCAAGAATGCTGAAGATTTCGCACAGCTCCTCAGTACCGCCTTTGGCTTTGATCCGGTCAATATCGGGATTCAACGGGAGACATGGGCTAACTCGGGCAGTATCCTCGCGGCGCTGCACGAGCTTTTGACCGCGGCCAAGTCAGGCGATGTTGTCTGCGTTTTCTTTTCCGGCCAGGGGAGGCGCCTCCAGGGACTCTCCGCAGACGGGCAGCCCGATCCCGCGCTATGGTACGACGCCATCATGCCTTACTCCGGAACCCTGATCTCGGATTATGATTTTGCACGGCTGGCAGAACAACTCGACTCGGACCATATCAACCTGACGGTAGTACTCGATACCTCTTTCATACAAATTGCCAGGCCTGTACAGGGAGCGCCGCAGGCAGTTGGGGTGAATCTCTCCGAAACGGAAGCGCAGGCTTTTACCCAGGGCTGCCATACCCTGATGCCGCTGGGCCTCTGCCTCCAGGACCCGCAAGCCCTGCCGCGCAATGTCAATTCAATTCGACAAGTGGACGGTCGTTTCGTGATTGATATGCCCGCGGCCAACCATGAGCTGCGCCAGGCCAAAAGCGTGTTGATCCAGGCTTGCGCCGCAGACCAGTCCGAGTGGCAAGTGCCGGGAATCCAGAACAGTATTCTCGTCTGTGCGCTCAAGAATATCCTCACCGGCGGCAGCCCGGCAAGTTACAATGATTTGATAATGAATTTACGCACTCAGACCGACCAGATAATGACGCAGAACGTGCGTTCAATCGCGAGTTACAACCAGATGAACTGCATACCGCAGCTCTATGGAGATCCAAATCGCCTGACAGGCGCACCGCTGGGATCACCAGCCTGATCCGCAATGAGAGCAGTTTCCCCGGAACCACGCGCGGCAGCCGTTGAAACGAAGGCCGCGAGATACCTGGCTCGGGTAGAGGATCTGGTTGGCGATTGGCTCGTACTCAGCGGGAGCCCCCTCTCGCATCTCCGCACCTGGCGTGCGCTCACTGCTAACCTGAATAGGCTGCCGCCGCCGGATACCTGGCGCCAACATTCGCGGTTGTGCGCGGATGGCTCTCCAATCGAACTCTGCGAGACCGTCACACAAAGACCCTATGGCCCCACGTTGACATGCGACCCCGGGCCGTACGGAGCGTTGCACGGCCAGCGCGTCGATGCGGCGCTGCAGATCGCGCAAGCGGCACTCGCCGATATCCCGGGAGCGGCAGATCTCGTGCGCCGAATTTGCGAACTACTCCAAACTCACCTAAATGGCCAATGGAAACTATGGCTGGGAGCGGAGCTTGGCCAGAATGAAAAGGCGAAATACAAACTCTATTGGAACGCCGACCGTCAAACGTCCAAGTCGGAAACTGCATTTGAAAGTGTACTGAATGCGATGGGTTGCACTCCTGGTTCCCAGGCAAGAAAGCTCATTCAACTGCTCGGAACTGGGGGGTACCCCAAAATGTTGAGCCTGTCCTTTTCTCCGTCCGGTCACTCGGGTGTGAAATTGTACTATCGCCTACCCAATATAGATTTCACATTGTTGGGGCAAGCTGTTCTGACCGCAGGGTTTGCGCTTGATCCGTTTGCATCGTATGTGCATCAAATGCTCCGGGTCCGCGAGGGATGGAGCGACCCGAATGCCGGGCTGGGGATTGGTCTTCAGGAAGGAGAAATTGAAGGGTTGGCTCTGTATCACTACACGCGTCGGTATTTTCTGGACGACGCCGATCTGCGCCGCCAAGTGCTAGAAATGAGCTCTCAATTTCAATGGGATGTGAGCGCCTACCGCGCGTCTTCTCAATTGATCGCTAGTCCGGACGAACGGCTAAGGTCGCTCGTCGGCTTGAGCGTCAACCGCACAGGTGAAACCCAGTTGCGTTTGTATGCGCGCCCGGGCCATCTGGCCAGGTCTTGATTTGCAAAGATGTATGTTACCTTACAGTGGGCAAGAGGGAACAACGGCCCGGATTTCAAGAGGATTGGAATTTCTCGCCGCGGAGCAAACCCCGGCTCGTATCGCGCAGGCCGGAGCCTGGCCCTCGATTATGCAAGAGCGAGGACATGCGAGCCCGGATTGGAACTGCTTTACAACATGCTGGGTATATGACTGTCTCGAAGAGGTATCCAGGTCTATCAAGGATTCTAGGGGGGCAGAGCAGATCCGATTCATGCAAAAGCGGGCGCGCTTGTACTTGACGACGTGCCAGGCAGAGCATCCGCAAGGGGCATTTCGCTTTTGGGGCAGAGACGGGCCGCACCATGCAGCGCCTGACATGGACGACACAGCGCTGGCACACCTTGCGCTTGGCCGGTTGTCTCCGCTCTCGTCCACTGATGCACTGGCGCTATTTGGACCCTATCGCACGACGAGCGGATGCCCGCTCCATCCCATCAGCCGTTGGGCCGGTGTCCACAAAGGAGTCTTTACCGTCTGGATGGACGAGGGACCAGCGATTGTGGATGCATGTGCCTGCGCCAATGTGGTCCGCTTTCTCGGCCAGGCAGGTGCGCGGGATGTGCCTGGATATATAGCCAGCCTGAAAATGCTGACGGACTTGGTCGCGACCGGGGAAACGCGCGGGGACTGGACGCCCTATTATAGCTCGCCCTATGCCACCGCCTTTTTTTGCTCTCGATTGAACCCGTCCGGGCAGGACAGAATCGCGGAAGAGAACGCCCTGCTTCAAGCCGTCAAGATCGGGGTGGAAAAAAGTTGCACGAGGCCGGAGCCAGCGGGTTTTAACCGGATGCTCCTGGTAAGTGCAGGTCTGTCGACGGGAGTAGCGCCGGATGCCGGGACGATTGAGCAGGTGTGCCAGGGACAGTGCGCCGACGGCGGATGGCCGGCCAGCGTGATCTGCCAGGGTCTCCGGGGGGAACCGCGCTGGAGTTCACGGGCGGTAACGACGGCGTTAGCGTGTGAGATTCTAGTTCGATTAGAAAGGGGCTGCGATACAACATGTTAAACTTATTTTCGCCACTGGATGTGCCGGGTGTGCCGCATGTCCAGGTATTTCAAGATGATCAGGATGACCATCTCTATTATATGGTCCCCGAGTTTCCGTCGATCTCGAAGGCGCCGGATGGCGGGCCGATGCTCACTATGATCGTATTCGCTCGTGATTTCAAGGTGCTGAAAGATGAAACGCAAAGTCTGGGCGCGACGGAAACGGAAGGTGGTCTTTTCAGCATGCAAACCGAGCTCTCGGTGAGCGAAGACGACCAGAAAAAGATTATCGATTATATCCGCAGCCTCAAACAGTTCCGGCGCCCCAGCTACATGAGCCCCGGCCGGTTCCGCTTTGAAATGATAGAAGCCTATACAGATGACCGGCCGATCAAGCTCTCCTACCCCGTTTGGGTAGATGGCACGGTAAATTTCCTGATGATCCCTGACGCAGGCGCCGGCTTTGTCAAGGCCACGGGCGGATCGACCAAGCCCTCGCTGATTCAGACCAACCTGGCGAATTACAGCGCCCTGTTGGGGCAAGAGGGCGAGACACTGTTCCGCTCGTTGGTCGAGCAAGGCAAGACGCCGGGGAGCGTGCAGTACAGCATTTCCTTCATGGCCCGCATCCCGAGCTTGACGATCGACGTAACGGGAAACATGAGCGACGTGTATCAGGAGCTCAAAGATTACTGCAACGTTTATGAATACAAGGGGAATTCCTATTACACTTATCCTCAGGTGAGCAGCTTGCAGGAAATCCGCACCAAAATCGCGTCGCTCCACATTGACGTCAAGAGTGTCGATTGGCCAAGCGACGCCGATGCAGATATGGTCAAAGACGTCGAGAATAAACTGAACGACCTCGCGTTTAGCGTCGTCCAGACCTACATCCAGAACCAGCTCTTTGCCACCGCCTTTACGGCCGGCTTGCAAGCCGATAAACTGGGCAGCACTTTTGACCATACCGGTGACAAACCCATTCCAGGCAACCAGCTGTGGCTCAAGGATTTCACCCAGACCGCCAGCGGCTCGATTGATTTTCATATCTCGTACGAAAAGAATATTCCAATTCTGCGCAACCCGAACGCCATGCTGCTCGAGCTCTTGACGGCCGAGCAGGTCAAGAGCCGCATCATCACGGCGGATTTGAACAATCCCTATTTCCAAGTTCTCGAGGCGCCGATTCGCGTAACGGCGGATTTCGACCATGACCCGATTGCCGCAATCAAAGTCTTTCTGGATTACCAGCAGACCGACGACAACACTCACCAGGTTCTAGTACCGCACGGGGACAAGGAATTTACCTTTATGACGGGCAAGGAGGTCTATTACTTTCGCGCAGTGATGGCCAAGGCTGCGGATGGGACGCCCAAAGACACCTATACTTATAGCAGTGAGATTCATTACAAATCCAGCTCGCATTATGAAACGATTCCGCCTCAACCCACCCGAGACCGCGCGCTGGTTCTCGGCTACGACCAATTGAACTGCGTGCGTGTCCAGGCGAGTTGGGGCTCAATTCCAACCGATACGGTAGCCCGCGTGCAATTGCACTTTAAATTCCCCGGGCTGGATTCGCCAACGGCGGAGAAGGATATTTTTCTCTCCCCCGATCACACCGCGGACAGCTGGTTTACTTATACGGGTCCGAATGCGTCCAGCGCCTACCAATACCAGGTCAGCTACTTTTTGGTCTCCGGCGAGCGTCTGGACCTGCCCATAGAGACAGGCACTTCGAATACGCTCGTCCTGAATGCCCCCTTCACTGATACGCTGCGGGTCACCTTCGTGGCGCAGGGAAGTTTCCCGCCGGCGACCGGCGTTGTGGTTTCGACACGTTATCAAGATACCGACCATTCGTACCACGTCGAAGACAACCACACTTTCAATGTGGCAGGAAGTACGTGGGCCTGGCAAGTCCGGTTGGAGAATCCCAGGCTACGCAATTTCGAATACCAGGTCATCGTGACCTATAACGATGGGTCTTCGTATCAGGGAGATTGGACGCCAGGACAGGAGGGTACCGTTCTTGTCGGCGACATTGCCCGCAAGATGCTCGAGGTCAACGTCGTACCAACCCTGCTGGACCTACAGAAAATGTGGAAGCTCGTCATCGTGCAGCTGGATTATGAGGATCCTGACAATCAGGTTTCGCAGCAGCAGATTTTTCAGATCACGGCGGCCAATGCCGCAGGGCCATTCGTCTGGAAGGTTCCGCTCAAGGATCCCACAAAGAATAGCTACACCTACAGCGTGCAAGCGTTCGGCTATGACACAACCAAGACCAAAATGATTGACAGCACCCCCTCATCGAACCGGCTGCTGCTCTTGAATTTTTAAAGGAGTTGAGAGATGAACGATCTGGCTATTAGTACCAATGCACTCTCCGCAGTCACATGGACATCTCCAATGCTTTTGAAGGCAGTCAACGTCGCTACGATCGCACAGGCGAGCCAGCAGTTTGCCTTAATGCGCACAGACGGTGCGCCTGTGCTAAGCCCCGGTGTAACGCCGAATCAATTGAACACGAGCTATCAGGCGCAAAATGGCCATTACTATGTGCCCTCAGCCGTTGTCAGCCGGCGGACCCGCAACAGCAATGTCCCCAATGTCTTTATCGATCATCAGACGGGGACTCTAGGGCAGGGGGACATTTATATCTTGCAGGTGGGTTTTGATTTGGGATGGGGCGGTGCGGCCCCCAAGCCGGTTGATATAAAGCCGTTTCCTTTAGACAATTTCAGCATCACACTCCATTCTCCAAATTCACGCAGGGATTTCACCTTCCCCGCCCCCCAGGTCTTACCCGCGCCTTCCGACGACAACAACATGGTCCAGCGGTTGCTGGCGCAAGTCCAGGTTGATCTGACCCTCATTCTCTACGCCTTGCAAAAGGATCCAAACAGCTGGTTCGAGGTCCGGGCCGATGTACATTATCGCGTCCAGCAACCCGCGCCGCCGGCTCCTGCCCCGGGTACCATTGAGATTAGCCCCTGGGAAAAACGGATATCTACACGCCTTCCCTTGAATCAGACAGAAGTCTTCACCGCTCAGAACGCTCCGGAAGCGCTGATTGCCCCATCCGAATCCGAAATCTCCAATCTGTCGGCGGTCAAGTTTGAGGCCAACCAGGTATACAAGTACAGCGACTATTACAGGTTATTTCCAAGACCTCAACCGGCGCCCGGAAGCACACCAGCATTGATCAATACCGCGCTGACGACGGTCGACACGGCGCAGGCCTATTATCCGATCGACATTCCCCAGACCAAATGGCAGAACTATCCCATATATGCCAGGTTGACCAACGAGTTCAGTGCCGACCCGGACTCGAAATGGGCAGACTCGGATAACCAGGGCCCCTACCATGAATCGGTGATTCCCAATCAATTCTATGTATTGCCCGACCGCTACGGCCTCGCCTTTAACCCCGACACCGGCATGCCGGCCATGTCCGCACTGCTCGTCCCCACCGGCGCCCCCAATGCCACCGCTTCGGCGGCCTATCACGTGCGCGTTCGAATGATCCTAGTGCCGTGGCTCGACCTCCAGCGGCTGCAGGCCCTCCGCGACCATATTCGCAAACAAGAAGGCGTGCCATACGCCGACTTGCAGGTCGGCGGCTTTCAAAAAGCAACTTTCAATGGGGACAAGATTCTGTTGGGGTTGGGCTCAACCGTGGTCGGCGGCGGCGATGCAGCCGCCGGCATGGACCTCCCCGATGCCGCACACGGTTTCGAATTGGTCCTCGACTGCACACTCGAAATGTATACGCTGCTTGCACAACTGCTCACCACCGACCCTAGCTCGATCGAAGGAAATGTGACTTTTACGATCGATACGGCCACCAAGACGGGGCAGCAGTATCAGGTGCCAGTCAAGCTGCGTCTCGACCAACCAGCCAGCCATCCCTTATCCATCCAACTGCCCGACAATGCGCCAGCGGGACTAGGGCCCACAGTGGTGATGATCAACAACCCGGCCTCGTCGCAGGTGACGGTAACAGTGGGAAGGATCGCACCTACGTTGTTGTTCATGGATCAGGACATGCCGTATCCGGTGGATCAGTGGGCAGGGGTGGCCACACCGGCCCAGTGCCAGGTCGAGCCCGGCGCAAAGGCTACGATTGCCCTGGCGCCGGACCCCCAGACCCAAGACCCCCAGCATCCGCTCCAGGGTGCACCGTGGGGGGCGGTCGAGGTGTCGCTGGAACAGATCTCGATGAACCTGAATCCGGCCGCGGTGCTGAGCCGCGTGCACGAGTTGGCGGCGTCGGCGAGCATCAACACGGAAGTGTCGGTCCAGAGTTTCTTATTAGCGCATCCCGACCTGCTCCATGCCAATTTTCCAAACGTGTATGGGTTGGATGTGGAGTTATGGCGGGGAAGCGGTCAGCCGATCCGGGTGACCCTGACGACGGACAAGCCAGGCAAGAGTGTGAATGTAGCGTTCTCGCTGCAGGACATTGTGCAAGGGGCATCGCCGGACCAGCCGACCTTCAATACGCATCGCCGGAACCTGACGACAGCCGGGGCGGGGGCATGGAGTGCGACAGAGACAGTGGCGGGGCGCGAGCTGTTCGTTGAGCCCAGCGGCTCGTAGGGTGAGAGGATCCTATGTTGGATACAACCAAACGCATCACCATCGAACAACTGCCCAACGTGATGGTCTATGCAGACGAAGCGGAACCCACGCGCTTTTACGCACTACCTGATGCGCCGCGCGTGGCTGTCAGTGACCAGGGAGTACCCCAAATCAACTTACTGTTGTATGGCAGTGGGGGTGAGGGTAAGGATTTTCAAGTCACGGGCGGCCAGTTCACAATGACCTCAGCCTTGGCTCTCACACCACAAGAGCAGCAGTTGTTGACTGCCAGCCTGGCCCAGCGGCTGGCAACGGCCAACCCACACGAGGGGCAAGGGCAACAAGGACCCCCCCCAAACATTTTGTCGCCAGATTGGATTGACGGGAAGGTACAAATTCAGCTCGTTGACCAGCTGCAGGCATCAGGCACCCCTTCTATGCAGGGCACGAACCGGTGCATAGTAAGCTTGAGCCTAGATACGAGCCAGGCTCAAGCGCTCGAAAAGGCCTGGGATAACGGTTTACCAGACACTGTGATTACGTATGATGTTCACATTCGCGTTGCACAGAATTCCAAGAGGCAGGAGGGCGCCGCCTATCGGCAGGATATTCATACGCCCGGTTTCGATGGCCAGTCCAATTCTCAACTGGATTTGAGCTTTTCCGAGACCGATGCAGTGAGTTGGCCGATGACACTGAACGGCCCCATGCCACTGTCGCAAGACGAATTGAACCAGCAAATCCAACGGATAAGCCTCGGATGAGGAGCCGTTCCATGCCCGACTCTGATCACAGTCAATCCCGTACCGGCCACGACGACGCCGGCCTCGCTCTTTCACCGCTGGCCAATGGCCTGGCCTTGGTCCTGCTGGGCGTGCTCCTCTCCTAGACAGGTCATCGTCATGAATCGATCTCCGGCGCTCCGACACTGACGTCGATGATCGTGCCCTGGTTACGCCCGTGGTCGGTTTGGCCGTCGTACGCACGACTCGCCGACAGCAGGGCGGCGAGGGCCGATTGCCACACCTGTGCGGCGCCGTCAACAGACTTGCCGACCAGGGGCTCGTCGACATGGTCCAGGTGCTGCATGACCAGATCGAGGTGGCCTTGTTCGTGGGCCTGCAGCGCGGCAAAGAACCGGTCCCATTCGTCCTTCTCCGCTTGGCTGGCTGAGCTGTACCCGCTCCAATGCGGCATCGTGATCCTGGTGCCCACTGTGATGGTCGCATTGGAGAGCTCATTCCCCGTCGTCTGGTAGTCATAGCGGGGAAACCATTCTGTCTTGGCGGCCTCGTCCATCTGCGAAAAAGTCTCGGCCGCCGCCATCAGCGTATCAGCTTGCACGTCGTAGGACACCTGCTCGGTGTCGAGAAACTCGACTGACATCCTAATCCCCTTTCATCTCTTGACCCAAGTGTCCTGCGTGCCCAAGCTCACCAATGGCCTCGGCGAAATCGTGGACGAGCTCGGCGATTTCAATACGCTCGTCATTCACGCGCTTGGCCTCTCCCAAATACCACTTCCGTACGTAGACTAGGTTAGGGGTGTTGGTAGCGTCGAGTTGCACATGTCCCGCGTCGTCGATCGCATAAATGACGCCATTGCGCTTCGCGTACTGTTCGACTAGCCCGCCTCCACCCAAATCGATTGAGCCGAGCAGCAGAGATGTCTGAGCGCCACTGCTGTAGGTGATGGTGACGTACTGGTTGTCGACATCGAGGGTCAGCAAGTTGACCTCCTGAAGCTGGAAGGTGTGGATGTTGTTGTCGACGTAGGACGCCTCAAGCTCGTCCTCCGAAATGACCCGGCACTCTTTTGCGTCGTCATCGACGAGTATGTAGGTATGTGCTTCGACCGTCGGCAACTTCAGCCCAGGAACCTCCGCAATGAGATCGCTGTCGGGGTCTAGGACTAGCATGTGTCCATAAATTCTATCTGTCATCGATTTATCTCCTCCCAACAAGAATATGACGCTTCTTAATCTGCGTTTCGCAAAACGACTTTCGCTGCATTATACACCTGTTCCCACGCAGATCGGGATCATAAATCACAGACTACTCGCGATGGGACAGCAGCGCATCCTCCGTGACGATTTCCCCCGTAAATCCACGCATTTCAGCACCCGGGCGGCGGCCGGTGCTGCTGTCGGAAACAGTTGGCAATGCACCGGGCAGGTTAAGGTATGCACGGCCCCGGCCACGGAGAGACCTTCAGCGAGGGCGTGAGGATCAGGGCCACCCGCGCAGCCGAAGTATTCAGGTAGTAGAGTGCGGTGTGGCGGCGCACGCTGAACTTGCGGTGGCCTGACAGTAAAGGTCCTGGATCCGCTCGCACTTCCCATGATGGCCGTACCCGACCAAGGCATGGATATTCGCATCGGTGATGCCCTGATACTTGCAATCCCGGTTGGGGCAGGCGTAACCATCCGTGTTAATCGTCTTGCGCCACCCGCGCCGACCTTTCCCTTTGCGCCAAGGTCGGAGCGGCGGCGCCACTGGTGGCGTGGATGTCGTCGCAGTCGCACGACACGCGGGACAATCGTCCGGCGTGCGCGGTTGCGGAGGAGGGGGCGGTTGCGGGGCGGGTCTCTGGGCGGTCGGGAAAGTGGGCGCCGGGCGCGGCGTGTGTGCGGAAAGCAAGTCGAGCAGGCGGAGAAACAGGAGCAGCAGGGCCAGTCTGGTGAGTACGAGATGCAACATGCTGGATCTACGCTCCAAAGCCAAGTCAGATGAGGAGTGAGGATAGGCTAAAACAGAAGTGTGTCAAGCGCGCACCCTTGAGGTCACGAGCTTGGACCGGGTCCGCGAATTACCAACCATTCCCGACAGGCGCACCGGATTTATCAACCGTTTCGAACAGGAGCACCAGTCCACGGTCGCCTCGCTGAGCCGGCAGAACTGCACTTGGGAGTAAGTCACACCAAGTCGGGGAATAGGGGAGGAACAAGAGGATCGCATCATTGAGGCCCTGATCAAATCAGAGGCTGTCCGCGTCGGGGCGATCCAAGCAATTCAAGAGCTCGAACTACATATTGAAATAGTTGTAAATGGACCCTTCGGCCATCACCGCTTCGCGGGCGATGTCGGCGATGGTCGCGCGTTCAAACCCCTTGCGCGCAAAGACGGCCCGGGCCGCCGTGAGAATCTGGTTGCGGCGCTGCTCCACAAGCAAGCGGCGAACCGGGTCTGAACGCTTGGGCAGCGGTGGAACTCTTGTACATTCCCTATCGGCGGAGCGGATTGCCCGCGCGCGATTCTGGCGTATAATAGCGACGAACAAGCATTCTAAACGAACGCGCCCGCGATGCTGATTACATTAGACTGCGGATGAGGAAAGCGGTAGATTCCCCACCCTGCGGGCACATGCAGGGGGCGCTATGATTGAACCACGAGTGATTCGCATCGGCTTGGTCCTGGCATTTGCCCTGCTGGCCGGCTGTCGCATTGCCCCAACGCCGACGCTCCCGCCCCGCCCCATCGTCAAGGTCCCCACGCCCGATACGCGACTCACTTCGCCGGACGGGCCAGAGGCGGACCAAGTGTTGGCCGAGATCCAGCAGCGGTACGACTGCGGGCCGCAGGACGCCGATTGCCAGGCGACAGCGCAGGCGAACAAATCCAGCATTACCTATGGAACCGTCAGCCTCGCCTCGCGGCCAGAATGGAGCTTGCTCTTTCCCGGCGCTCGGTTTTATCTCGTGCCCAGAGTCGCGACCGTGCAGGGACAAGCCCGGCAGCAGAACAAGCTCATTGTGCGCTACCAGGACCAGTGGTACGAACCGGGGCAATTCCAGGCGCTGCTGGATGCATTCGGCATCCAGGTGACGAACGAGCAGGTTGAGACGGTCTCCAAAGCCTTTGTGGCGCTCCGGCTCGCCAACTATTTAGACCGGGGAATCATATTCTCCGATTGGCGCGAGGAAACGGCGACTTCGATCCTGGACCAGCCGTACAACTATACCCTCAGCGTCTGGACGCAGACACAGGGACTCAAGATCCAGTGGCGGCTCATGTTTGACAAAGGAAGCCTGGTCACTGCCGGGGGGCAAATCACCAATCGCCACCTGGGAGTGTATACCGACGTGCCATTCGATTTCCTTCCCCTCCCTTCCGATTCAGACCTCGAATACTGGCGGGGCGTCGGCCACTAGCTTTTCACCTCTCCACCTGACCCTGTTGGTCGGGTGCGCCCTGGGGCGGCGTGGCGGCAAGCTTTTCCACTTGGCTCGTCAGTATGCCAAGCGTCGGCGAAAAGGTGGTCCAGAGCGCGACGAGGAGCATGAGAATCCCCGCTCCGATAAAAAGCGCGTCAAGGCTCACATTCACGACCGCTCCGGCGAAGGCCTGAGAGATCGGCATCAGCCCGACGTTGGCCAGCATGAGCAAGCTCATGATACGCCCCATCATCTCGGAAGGCGTTCGCTTTTGCAGCAGGGTAATCAGGATGATCGAGAAATAGCCGTTCCCGATCCCGAGCAGAAGGAAAATGGCAACGCCGAACCACGCCGACGGGAGCCAGCCAAAGGGAGCGATCCCCAGCCCAAAGGCAAACAGGAGGACCAGTGTAAACTCTTTAAACCAGCGCCGCGGCGAAATCATCCCCGAAAGAACGGTGCCGATCAGGTTGCCGAGGCCATACGCAGCGATAATGAACCCAAAGCCGGCAACGCCTTCCGGCAAACGGAGCTTGGCAAGCACCGGAATGCCCACATCAATCGGCCCCGCGAACAAAAAGTTGGCGGCGGCGATCACCACAAACATCCAGCGCATCAGAGGGTCATTCCACACAAAGGCAAGCCCGCCGCGAATCGATTCCAGAACACTTGCGGCGTGCTGGTCGTCTCCCGCGCGCACAGCAGTGGGTATGCGCATCAGCCACAACGTGACCACAGAGACGAGAAAGCTAAAAGCATCGATGCCAAAAGCAACCGCCAGGCCCAGGGTCCCCGCGCGACTTGCTCCAGAGCTTGCCCCAAACCACGCGATGACGCTCCCCGCGAGCACCGGGCCGATAAACGAGACGAGTTGAGCCGAGCCCTGAAATACAGAGTTCGCCGGTTGCAGTTCATTCGACGGGACCAGGGCGGGCATGATCGCGCCGGCGGCAGGTTGAAAGAATGCGCTGACAAAACCGAACAAGAGCGCGATGGCATACAGCAACCAGAGGTTGATTGTTCCCGTCAGGATCAGGACCATGATGAGACCGCTCAGCAAGAATCGGACCCCATCCGAAATGAGCATGATGGTGCGCGGCGAAAACCGGTCGGTGATCGCCCCACCGACGAGCATAAAGAGGGCGCGGGGGATTCCGGCGACCGCCAGCACCGTGCCTAACGCAAAAGCGTCGGCGTTCGTGAGCTGGAGCACGAGCCAGGAGAGCGCGATAAAGTGAAAGCTATCGCCGAGCAGCGAGGTCCCCTGGCCAAGCCAGAGGAGAAAAAAGTTGCGCTCGCGGAGCACGGCGAGCATGGGGTTGGCCGGTTTGGCGACCGATCGCGTCATTGTAGACCGATTTTCCTTTCCACTCTGCGTGAGTTCTTACTCGGTGCGGAATCGCCACACCGCCAGACCAAAGAACCACCGCGCATAGGCCAGCAGAATAGCAACGGGAAGCAGGACCGAGGAAAAGGGTCCGCGTCGGCGCTTCGGTCGCCTCTTCCATATAGTGCGTGGTTATACTTTTTGAATCGAACTGACGGCGAGGGTAAACAGGCCAATACTCAGCAAGGTCAACGTGGTCTGCACACTGCCAGCGCCGATGGTCTGCAGGACGACAGCCGCGACCGACACGGCGACGGCGATGGCCTTGAAAACCAGGTTGACGATTTGTGAGGCGGATTGCGGTTGCACGTAGGGACTCCTTGAGAATAGAATCAATCGGGCATATACGGAACGAGAAGGAGTGGTAACCCGAGGTCACGAATACGATTCAACAGGCCAAAGAGCGCCGCCTGGTCGGTGATGGTCCCGCCCAGGGCGGTGATGTTTTGCCCCTCGCGCGGGCGGTCGTATCAGGAGATATAACAAGGCGCAAGGAGCAGACTGACCATGAGCGCAACACCGATCATATTCCCAATCATCGCAGAAAGCAAATTCCCGACAAGTCCACTTTGAAATAGCGCATTTTTCTGCGCATGGGTATAATAGATGAATATGGATGCATTCATACAGCTTGCCGAAAAACCGCTTGCGGACGAAATCTATATGCTGGCGGGCTGGCGCCAGTGGGCCGATGCCGGCGCCATTTCGTCTGAACTGCCCCGGTATGTCATCGACCAGACCCACGCGCGCAAAATCGGCGAGCTACAGTCCGATCCCTTTTACCTCTTTCAGTTTCCCGGCACGCATCATCTGCTGCGCCCCGAGATCAAACTGGTCGAAGGCCATCTCGAAGGACTCGAGTCGCCCCGAAACGAAATCTATTACGCGGGCGACGACAAAAAAGGGCTGCTCATTTTCCTTGGCGACGAACCGCATCTCAATATCGCGCGCTATGCCGAGGCGTTTTTTAACCTGGTCATGGAGATGCGCGTCAAGCGCGTGTCCGCCGTCGGCGGCGTGTACGGCGCAGTCCCTTATGACAAGGACCGCCAGCTTTCCTGCATCTATAGCCTGCCGCGCATGAAGCACGAGCTGACCGAGTATGCTGTCGGCTTTTCCAATTATCAGGGCGGGGCAACCATCGGCTCGTATCTCTCGGATCGGGCCGAACGGCTGGACATCGAATACCTGGGACTGTATGGCTTTGTGCCAATGTACGACTTTTCCCAGCTTGCGTCCAACCTCAAAGGGCTCATGATCGAGCAGGATTACAAGGCGTGGTACGACATCCTGACCCGGCTCAATCACATGTTCAACCTCGGGCTGGACCTGGCCGAACTGGAACAGGATGGCCGCGAGCTCACCAACTCGATTGCGGCACAGCTGGAAGCGCTCCAGGCCCAGGCGCCCCAGGCCCAGATTCAAGAATACCTCGAACAAGTGAATGAGAGTTTTGAAGAGACCTCTTATCTCCCGCTCGACGACGCCTGGAAAAAGGGATTGGATGACATCCTTTAACAGCGCGCGTGTAATTTGGCCGCGTTGACCCGCCGAGTTTAGTATATAATGGGGCGGAATGAAACTACACCCCTCCATCCTTCGACGTTTTTCTTTTTTCCAGCCGCTGGACGATGCGGAACTGGCGCGGGTCGCGCCGCACATTCGCGAAAAGCGTTATCCCGCGGGCGCGCTCATCTTTAAGGATGGCGAACCGGGCGACAAATTTTACCTCGTCCGGTCCGGCCGCGTGCTGATCTATAAACCGACACCCGAAGGGGACACTCCGCTCAACGAAATGCGGGTGGGGGATGGGTTTGGCGAGATGAGCCTGCTCGACGACCTGCCCCGTTCGGCGGCAGCCCGCGCGGTCGGCGACGCCACGCTCCTCGAAATTTCGCGCGACCGTTTTATCTCGCTCGTCCAGAATTTTCCAGCCCTGCTCATTCAGGCCGTGCGCGACAATGCCGAGCGCTTGCGCCACAGCAACACCCAGTGGATTCGCGAGCTCGAGACGCGCAACCGGCAGCTTGAAAAGCTGTATGAGACCTCACTCGCCATCAGCCGCCACCTCGAGCTCCAGACGGCGCTCGTCAATATCTCCGAACGAGCCCGGCAGCTGCTCGACGGCGAGGCCGGCGCGCTCTATCTTCATGATCCCACTTCGAACCGGCTTGTCCCGCAAGTTCCCGGCCCCGCCATTCGTCTCGGCCATGGGATTATCGGGCGCGCTTATGGTTGTGTGGAACCGCTCTATGAGAATCGCACAGCGCGGCGCGGGTCTACCGCGCACTCAACGCTGGCCGCGCCCATCTGCCTGGATACCCAACCGGTCGGCGTCCTCGCCGTCTATCGTCCCGCCGCCGGCGCGCCTTTTACTCCGCAGGACGCCCAGTTGCTTTTGCTCCTTGCCAACCAGGCCGCCATCGCGGTCGAGAATGCGCGGCTGCACCAGACGGCAATCGACAAGGCGCGGCTGGACGGCGAACTGCAGGCCGCATACAAGGTCCAGCACAGCCTGCTCCCGTTGCACGTCCCGCACATCCCCGGCTTTCAGGTTGCGGCGCTGTGGCGCCCCGCCCGCCAGGTGAGCGGCGACTTTTACGATTTCATTCCACTCCCCGACAAACGCTGGGGCATTGTCATCGCCGATGTGTCGGACAAGGGGATTCCCGCCGCGCTCTTGATGGCCGCTTCGCGCAGCATCCTCCGCGCCAGCGCCACTTCCGGGCTGGATGCGGTCGCAACCATTGTCCAGACCAATCGCGTTCTCTCGGCAGACGCGACCAACGGGATGTTCATCACCCTCTTTTTTGCGCTTCTCGACCCGCATACCCGGACCCTGTCCTACGTCAATGCCGGGCATAATCCGCCCCTGCTCCTGCGCGCCCGGGACGGCCGGCTGGAGCCGCTCACCCGCACCACTTTCCCACTCGGCATTGACGCGGACGCGCCCGTTCGCGCCGGCGTCGTCCAGCTCGACCCCGGCGATGTCCTCACCCTCTACACCGACGGGGTCACCGAGGCGGCAAACCCCGCGCTGGAATTTTTGGGCGAGACGGGCCTCGCCGACCTCATCACGAGCGTCGGCCCCTCCGGCGCGCAAGCGCTGGTACGCGCCCTGGACAAGCGCATTTCGGAATTTACCGGCACGGCGACGCTGGCCGACGATGTGACCGTGGTCGTCCTCCAGGCGCACAAACGCCAGGCATAACGCCCTTTGCAATTGACAGTACAGAACAGAGGGATGATAATTTCATAGAGGTTGTATGATTACACTTAACGAGCGTTATATTGTCGATTCTCAAGGGAAGCGTGTGGCAGTGGTGCTTGACATCGCAGAATACAACCGGCTTTTAGAGGAACTGGAGGAGCTAGAGGATCTGCGCGCGTACGACGAGGCCCAGGCAGCAGGTGAGACTCCCGTTCCAATCGAGCAGGCAATCAGACGGATCGAGAGCCAGCACAGATCACAATGAAATATAGAGTCCTGATCGTTCCTCACGCGGAAAAAGAGCTTGGACAGCTACCAGCGCATGATTACCAAGCCACTCGGGATGCAATCTTGGAACTGGCAAACAACCCGCGTCCGCCTGGCTGCACCAAGCTGCAGGGGCGCGAGGGCTGGCGAATTCGGCAGGGAGACTATCGGGTCATCTATGAAATCGATGACGAGCAGCACACTGTTATAATATTGAGGGTACGTCACCGGCGCGAAGCATACCGCTAACCTGCGTCAGAAACCCCTTTCTTATGGAGCAATCCCATGCCATCTCGCACCCAGGGCCGCCAAGAAGCAGTCAACCTGGCCCGTACTGAGCTTTCCAAAAAACCTGTTTATCTCGACACCGAGACCACCGGTATGGACGACCGCGCGCAGATCGTCGAAATCTGCATCGTTGATTCTGATGCCAATATCCTCCTCGAGCAGCTCGTCAAGCCGAAAGACGCCATCCCGCCCGACACCGTCAAGATTCACGGCATCACGAACGACATGGTCAAGGACGCCCCGGCCTGGTCCGAGGTCTGGCCGGAGGTCGCGCGCGTACTGGCGAACCGCCGCGTCGCCATCTATAACGCCGATTTCGACCTCCGCATGATACAACAATCGCATTCCTGGCACGGCATCCCCTGGGATTTTGACGAAGATTCCCTCTTTTGCCTTATGAAACTCTATGCCCGCTTTAACGGCGAATGGAACGCCAAATACGGTAACTATCGCTGGTACAGGCTGGAAGAGGCGGCGGCGCGCTGTCGCCTACAAGGGCAGAACAGCCACCGGGCAAAAGCTGATGCACTGCTCGCTCGCGAGCTACTGGTTTATATAGCAGGCCAGCAGTAAAGAGACTCATGCCAAGATATATTGCCTTTTTGCGCGCCATCAACGTGGGTGGTCATACCGTCAAGATGGAGCAACTGCGCCAGCTCTTTCAATCGCTCGGATTCTCGAACGTCGAGACTTTTATCAACAGCGGGAATGTCCTATTCAAAGAGACCCGACAGGACGCAAACGCGCTCGAAAGCGAGATCGCGCAGACGCTTGAAAAGGCGCTCGGTTATTCCGTCGCTACGTTTATTCGCACCGACGCCGAATTGGCCCGGATCGCCGGCTACCGGCCTTTTCCGGAGGCCGACCTGGAGGCGGCCGCCGCATTCAATATTGCCTTCCTCGCCGCGCCACCTGACGCGGCGTCCAGGCGCAAGTTGATGGCGTTGAAAACGGAGATCGACAATTTCCATGTACACGACCGCGAGGTCTATTGGCTGTGCCGCGCCAAGCAGAGTGACTCTACTTTTTCCAATGCGGTCCTCGAAAAGACGCTCGGCGCCCGATCCACGCTGCGCGGGATCAACACGGTCAAAAAGATCGCCGCCAAATATCCATCTTGATGTGACCCCAAGGGGGTTCCATGACAGATTACGCCGAACTCGAGATGACCCTGACCCGCTGGGAAGCGGATCACTATCGCGTCGACTTGCGCTTTACCCAGCCCAACAGCGACGCGGACATTCGCCCCGCCGCCGGCGCGCCGCTCCTCGCGCACCTGGACCGGGCCCAACTCCAATCCCGCTCCCTCGCCCCGGACGCCTATGGCAAGCTGCTGGCCGCCGGGCTCTTTGAGGATACGCGCCTGCTCGCCGCTTTTGCCTCCGCCCGCGCCACCGCCCGCTCGAACGACTGGCCGCTCCGCCTGCGCCTGTTCATCGACCCTTCCGCCGCCGAGCTCCATGCCCTGCGCTGGGAGATGCTCTGCGATCCGCAGGATGGAACGGCGCTGGCGACGAGCGAGCGCCTCCTGCTCTCCCGCTATTTGAGCAGCCAGGACTGGCGACCGGTCAAGCTGCGCCCCATGAGCGACCTGCGCGCCCTCGTCTGCATTGCCAACCCCTCCGACCTGACCGAGCTGTATGACCTCGCGCCGGTGGATGTGGCCGGCGAGTTGAGCCGCACACAAACGGCCCTCCGCGGCGTCCCGGTCACGTCCCTGGCCTCCGGCGGCGCGGCCACCCTCGACAATCTCGTGACCCGCCTGCGCGACGGCTATGACCTCCTCTACCTGGTCTGCCACGGGGGCCTCGTCGAGGGCGACCCGCGCCTATGGCTTGAAGCGCCGGACGGCAAGACGGCGGTCGTGCGCGGCGCGGACCTCGTGACCCGGTTGAACGAGCTGACCGCCCCGCCGCGCCTGATCGTCCTCGCCTCGTGCGCCAGCGCGAAAATGTTCCCCGACGCCGGGGATGCGCTGGTTACGCTCGGCCCGCGCCTTGCGGAATCGGGCGTGGCCGCCGTGCTGGCCATGCAGGGCAACATCACGATGGAGACGGTCGCCGGGTTCATGCCCGTCCTGTTCCAGGAACTATTGCGCGATGGGCAGATCGACCGGGCGGTGGCGGCGGCGCGCGGGGCCGTGCGGGCGCGGCCCGATAGCTGGATGCCGGCGCTGTTCATGCGGCTCAAGAGCGGGCGCATCGGGTACGTCCCCGGGTTTGCCGGCGACGACAAGGGATTTGAAAAATGGACGGCGCTGTTCGAGGCCATCCGGGGCGACCCCGAGGACCAAGAAGGAGGCTCGCGCTGCATCCCCGTTCTGGGCGATGGGCTGAACGAGCCCTTTTATGGCTCGCGTCGCGAGATTGCGGCCGGCTGGGCCAAGCAGTACCGCTTCCCCCTCGCCGGCGATCACGAGGCGCTCCCGGCCGTCGCCCAGTTCCTGGCAGTGAATCAGGATGTCAATACGCTCCGCAAGCAGTTCTCGCAATATTTGCGCGACCGGATCTGGGAACGCTTTGGCGACGCGCTCCCCCCCGAAGCCAAAACCGCGCCGATGCCCCAGTTAATGGCCCAGGCGGCCGCTCAGTGGCGGCAGCGAGACCCGAGCGCCGCGCATCAGGTGCTGGCCGCGCTCCCGCTCGACATTTACATCACGACCACACCGGATAACCTGCTGGTCGAGGCGCTCAAGGCCGCGGGCAAGGACCCGCAGGTCGAGCTCTGTCGCTGGAATGACAAGATCAAGACCAAGTCCATCTATGCCCAAAACCCCGGCTATCGCCCGACGCCGCAGCAGCCGCTCGTCTATTGCTTTTTCGGCCAGTTGAACGACCCCAACTCGCTCGTCCTGACCGAGGACGATTATTTTGACTTTTTGATTGGCGCCATGCGGAACCGCGAACTCATCCCGCCGGTGGTCCGCAGTGCGCTCGCGAACCGGCTCTTGCTGCTCCTCGGATTCCAGATGGATGACTGGACCTTTCGCGTGCCCTTCCGCTATATCACGAGCCAGGAAGGGGGCGACCTGCGCGAATCATTCACCCACATCGCCGCGCAGATTGATCCCGACGAGAGCCGGGCGGTGGCGCCCGAACGAGCGCACGACTATCTGGACAAGTACTTTCAGGATGCGCGCTTTCACAAGGATGTCAGCATCAGCATCTATTGGGGCAGCGTCCAGGATTTCGCGCGTGAGCTAGACCGCCAATGGCGTAAGAGCTAAAGATATGAACCGCCAAGAGCGCAAAGCGTCAGTCCCTTCAGGGGGACGCAAAGGTTTTTGTATGTATTTTTCTTTGCGTCCTTGGCGTCCTTGGCGGTGAGATTCTTTGCGGTGAGATTCTTGATATGAGCCTCAATATGACCAACCCGCGTCCCAACCCCTACGTCGGCCCGCGCGCGTTCCAGCCGGGCGAGACGCTCTATGGCCGCGACGGCGAGACCCTCAACCTGCTCGACCTCCTGACCGCCGAGCGCATCGTCCTGTTCTATTCCCCTTCGGGCGCTGGTAAGACCTCGCTCATTCAGGCCGCGCTCCTCCCGCGCCTCGCGCGCAAGGGGTTCAATGTCCTACCCCCGATGCGCATCAATGCCGAACTCCCAGACCCGAAGGGTTTAGATCCTTCACTACGTTCAGGACAGGCCCCTTCGGGTCTCGCTCCCGCTTCGGGTCTCAATCGGTATGTATTCAGCGCGCTCCTCTCGCTCGAAGAGGGTCTCCCCGCCGAACAGCGCCTGCCCCTCGCCGACCTCGCCGCGCTCTCCTTGAACGCCTATCTCGACGGGCGGTTGGCCGCCAACCCTGCGCGCCAGGTGCTCATCTTTGACCAGTTCGAAGAGATTCTCACCGTCGATCCCACCAACGTCGCGGCCAAGCAGGAATTCTTTGCCCAGATCGGCGCGGCGCTCGAAAACCGCAAGCGCTGGACTCTCTTTGCCATGCGCGAGGATTACATCGCCGGGCTGGACAACTACCGCGATCTCGTCCCCACGCGCCTCGACAACACCTACCGGCTCGATCTCCTGCAAACGACAGCGGCCCGCGACGCGATGCAAAAGCCGGCGCGTCAGGCCGGGGTGGATTTCACCGACAAAGCGGCAACCAGGTTAATCGACGACCTGCGCCGCGTGCAGGTGCAGCGACCGGATGGGACCACCGAGACCCAGTTGGGCCAGTACGTCGAGCCGGTGCAGTTGCAGGTGGTCTGCTTGCGTCTCTGGGAAAAATTGGCGCCGGAGGCAACGTCCATTGCCGAAGCCGACCTCGCAGGCGTCGGCGATGTCAACACCGCCCTCGCCGATTATTACGCCAGCCGTGTTGTGCAGGTCGCCCAGGCAACCGGCGAGCGTGAGCGGACGATCCGCGAGTGGTTCGACCGCGAGTTGATTACGCCGGGCGGTATTCGCGGACAGGTGCTGCGCGAGCCAGAGCGGAGTCGAGGGCTGTCGAACCAAGCGATTCGGCAATTTGAGGATGCGCACCTGGTGCGGGCCGAGGCGCGGCGCGGGACCATCTGGTACGAGCTGGCGCACGACCGCCTCGTCGAGCCGGTGCGTGCGAACAACGCCGCGTGGTTCGAGTCCCACCTGAGCGTGCTCCAGCAACAGGCTACGCTGTGGGCAAGCCAGAACCAGCGCGCGGGGCTGTTGTTGAGTGGGGAGACATTGTCAGAGGCCGAGGCATGGGCGGCGGAACATGCGGCAGAGCTAACCGCAACCGAACAAGATTTCCTGGCGGATTGTCGTAAGGCGCGGACGCAGGTGGAACAAGAGCAGCGCCAGAACCGCCGCATCCGCTGGCTGGCGATTGGCGCGACGGCCCTGAGTGTAATCGCCCTGATTGCGCTGGGCCTGGCAATCTGGTTTTATTTCAATGCAGTTGAGCAGCAAAAGCTCGCGTTCTCACGTGAATTAGCGGCAGATGCCATTGCTAACCTCGAGGTCGATCCTGAAAGGAGTATTCTGCTGGCAACGCGTGCTATTAGTGTGACACAGACTCTTGAAGATGTAACCGCCCTTCGCCAATCCGTTTTCGCTTCGCTCGTGCGGGTGACTTTGCGTGGGCATACAGCAAAGATTTGCAATGTTGCCTATAGCCCTGACGGGAAGTACATCCTAACCTCAAGTTATGACAAGACTGCGCGTATTTGGGACGCGATTACGGGAGTTCAGGTCACAGTCCTATTGGGTCATGACGATGTCGTGTGGAATGCTATCTTTAGCCCCGATGGGACGCGAATTCTGACTGTTAGTCAAGACAAGACAGCTCGCATTTGGGATTCTAAAACTGGGCAGCAGCTTTATATCCTCAAAGGACACACGGATCAGGTCTTTGCAGGAGTATTCACTCCTGATGGTCAAGAGGTCGTCACTGCAAGCTATGATAAGACCATCCGGATCTGGGATGTTGCTACAGGTAATCAATTAAAGGTCCTGCAAGGACCCCAAGACCAGATATTTGCAGTGGCAGTAAGCCCCGATGGAAAGCGCATTGCCGCCGCTGGTAGGGACTCTCAAGCATATGTATGGGATGATATTAACGGTCGCCAGCTCTTTCTGTTGCATGGGCATACGGGTCCGATTCGTGGTATCGCATATAGTCCGGATGGCAAACAGATTGCGACGAGCAGTGATGACCAAACAGCACGTGTTTGGGATGCGACCAATGGAGAGGAACTTCTTGTCTTGAAAGGACATGCGGATGCTGTTTCACGAATTGGCTATAGTCCAGATGGACAGCAGATTGTAACAACAAGCGCTGACAAGTCAGCCCGCATTTGGGAAGCGAAAACGGGGCGTTTGTTAAGTGTTTTGCAGGGGCATACGAACTGGGTCTGGACTGCTGCCTACAGCATTGATGGTAAGAAGATCGTTACTTCCAGCAGCGATCAGACTGCCAGAGTGTGGGATGCCCAGTCCGGTCGCGAACTGGCGGTTCTGCGTGGACATACGGACCAGGTCACTGTTGCTGCATTTAGTCCCAATGGTAGCAGAATCGTTACCGCGAGCGGGGATGGGACAGCCCGAGTATGGCAAACTCCCCCCGGACGTGAATTGCTTGTTCTAGAAGGTCACACCAATACTGTCTTCGATGCAAATTTTAGTCCAGACGGTAGAAGAATTGTTACGGCAAGTAATGATGGAACAGTTGGAATTTGGGATGCCGACACCGGTACACTCTTGCAGACATTGCGGGGACATACAGGTGAGGTGTGGAGTGCAAGATTTAACTCTGATGGCAAGCGTATCATCACAGCTAGTTCTGATGCAACTGCTATTATTTGGGATGCCGCAACAGGCAAAGAACTCCAGCGTTTGCGAGGCCACGATGGTCGGGTCTGGAGTGCTGTTTTTAGCCCAGATGGTCGACGGGTCGCAACAGCCGGCGACGATGGAACTGCAAGGATCTGGGATATAGCAAGTGAACGCGCCCTTCTCGTACTAGATTACGGCCCGAATCGGGTCTTTGGTGTAGCTTTTAGTCCAGACGGACATCTTCTCGCTGTGTCCTGCGAGGATGGCCGAGTACACATAGTGGATGTGGAAAGTGGCCGAGAAAATCATGTCCTTCAAGGACATCATAGTGTTGTTGTTAGTGTAGCGTTTAGCGCAGATGGTAAACGAATTGTGACAGCAAGTTACGATCATACCGCGCGCATCTGGGATGCGGCTACTTTTCAGGAGCTACATATATTACAGGGACATACAAATTGGGTCAGGAGCGCTGCTTTTAGCCCTGATGGGAAGCAAGTTGCAACAATTAGCGACGACGGAACGATACGTTTTTGGGATGTTTCCACGGGAAACGAGCTTACTCGGCTGCCTCAGCACATTGGATCTCACATTGCGTATAATTCGAACGGGAGTCGAATCGTCACTGCGGAGGCTGACTTTACGGCGAAAGTGTATCTCACGCAGGTAGATGCTCTTCTTGCTCTTGCATATAGTCGTATCACCCGAGAATTGAGTTGCGAAGAGAGAGTAGGATATTTATATGAGAATCTCCACTGCCAGTGATTGAGGTGGTGAAATTATCGCACCTATCTATTTGGTTCGGCTTGAAGATTTCGTAAACCTGGTGACCTCACGCGTGACACGTGTGCCACCAGAACTGACCTGCAGGAGCGCGTCACGTATTTGCACGAGGAGCGGACATGCCCGTAGAGATCCTTCGCTCCGCTCAGGATGACAGGGTATATACGTCAGGATGACAGAGCACAAGATTATTGGTCTTATTTCCCAAAGGGGATTACAATCTCCCTTTGGGAAGCTTTTTTTTCGGAGGCTATACTAGAGCGTATGCACAATTGGGCAAGCACGCGTTATCCAGTGTATGTATGCTCATCGTGACCACAAGTGATAGTGACCACACTCTATTGGGAATACGCTCTACAGGAACCTTTTGTAACCTTTTCCTCCACAGCACGTAAATAGGGGCAGAGACGATTTATGGAGCAGGTCAAGACTGAGCTCGACCCGGCTATCATCGAACTGGCCCGCCGCGGCGATACGCGAGCGTTTGCGCAGATCGTGCAGCGCTATCAATCGCCGGTCTATAATCTGGCTTACCGGATGTTAGGCAACCCGGCGGACGCCGAAGACGCCGCGCAAGAGACGTTCCTGCGGGTGTTTGCGCAGCTCAAGAGCTATCACGCGAACCAAAAGTTTGCGACCTGGCTGTTGAGCATTGCCGCACACTACTGCATCGACCGCCTCCGGCGACGGAAATACCAGTGGATCTCGCTCGATCAGGACAACGTGCAAGAGACCGTGCCGGCCTCGACGCCCGACCCTGAAGAGATGGCATTCGCGCACGAACGGGAGGAGCAGGTGCAGCAGCTCTTGCAAAAACTCTCTCCCCCCGCCCGGGCGGTGGTCATTCTGAAATACTGGAATGACCTGGATGTTCAGGAGATCGCCCAAATGACAGGCGACTCGGTGAGCTCTGTCAAAGTCAAGCTGTTCCGCGCTCGCCAGGCAATGGCGCGCGAGATGCAGAAAGCAAGTCCCACATCATCGCCCCTATCCAGGGGACTGGAAAGAGCGACAAGCCATGCCCGATGAGAATAAGGAAAGTGAGATGAGTTACACTCTACCCGGGTTGACACCCGCAGAGGGGAACGAGTTGCAAGCCCAGCTCGACCCCGGCGAATGGCAGGCGCTGCTAACCCTCCAGCAGTTGCTGCACACGACGCCCCTGGCGGCGCCGGATGCCGGGTTCTCGAATCGCGTCTTGTCCCGCCTCGCCGCGCGCGAGCGAGCGCGGGCGCTGCGACGCAATATTCTGGGCGCATCCGCCTTTGGCCTCGGTTCCATGCTGCTCACCGCTCTCCTGATCTGGTCCTCCCCGCTCGGCGCGCTAACGCAAGCGGCCGGCTGGGTAACGCTTCTGGATGGAGTCGCCTTTGTAGTTTCGGTGGTCACGACCCTCTTTCTCGTCACGAGCACCTTTGCCCAGGCCCTCTGGTACGGCGATGGCCGGATTGCGCTGATGCTCGTCGCCCTATTTGCGGTGAGCCTGACCCTGATCTGGACTTATATGATCACGCGGCCTGCCCTGTCGAGTCGTCTTATTCGTGCGATGGAGGCCAATTGAAATGAAAAAACTGTTGTATGCTTTATTGATCGGTATGGCGCTGGCATTCTCCGTTACCCCGGCTTTTGCGCAGGGGTCCTCAGACGATCACTCGGTCTGTTTCGGTGGGAACTCGACCTATGACACTAACTCGACCGGTCACGATTATTCGCTGATGGGATGCAATGGGACTGTCAAGAGCGGGGCGACCGTGCCCGGGGACGTGGCTGTTTTTGGCGGGAACCTGACGGTTGAAAAAGGCGCGACGATTCAAGGTAATGTAGCCATCTTTGGCGGCTCGACCGAGATCGCAGGTACGGTCAACGGCGATGTCGCCATCATGGGCGGCGCGGCCAATCTGTCGTCAAGCGCAATCGTGAATGGCAGCGTGCACGTGCTCGGCGGCGGGTACAAAGCGGACGAGGGCGCAACCGTCAAGGGCGGCGTCAACCGCGCGGCCGCGCCGACACTGCCCAAGCAGCCAATTCCACCCGTTAGCGCCATCCGCCCGAACGCAGATGGATTCGATCCGTTCGGTGGTGTGATCCGGGCGCTGGCCTTTGCCGCCCTGGGCATGCTCCTGGTCGTGATCTTTCCCGAGCCGACGCGGCGGGTCATGCAGACCGCGCTGGTTCAGCCGGGACCGAGTTTCGGCGTCGGCTGCCTGACTATGATCCTCGGACCGGTGCTCGGTGTGCTGCTGGCTATCACCCTGATCGGAATTCCGCTCACCCTGCTTTTGAGCATTGCGATGTTCGCCGCCATCGCGTTTGGGTCCATTGCGCTCGGCTATTACGCCGGACAGCGCATGCTCACCTGGTTCAAGGTGCGCAACTATACGCCGGTCGTGGCGGCCTTTGCCGGGGTGTTCGCCCTCGGCTTGCTCGGCTCGGTGCCCTGTGTGGGCTGGCTGGTCTCGCTCATCGCCGGCACGCTCGGCCTCGGCGCAGTCGTCCTGACACGCTTTGGCACGCGGCTCTATCCGGTATCGACGATGGCGCCGGCGGGGGGTCCCCTCCCCACCGTGCCGCCGACACCCGACCCATGGTACGGGGCTCAGCCCCCGGCGCAGCCGCCCGCACCGCTCTTTCCCGGCGTCCCACCGACGCCCCCCATGCCGCCTACGCCGCCAATGCCCGGTGGGCCAAGCGATCCGGAACGATAGAAAGTAGTCAGCGGCTCAAAGGCCGTCCTGTGGATGGTC
>JBAVQS010000120.1:0-5126 GCA_049694275.1 Anaerolineae bacterium
CGCAAGAGGTTGCCTATCTCGACGTGGTCGATAATAACGGCGGAAATTTGCTGGGCTTGAAACGATTGCGCGGGACCGATTTCCGCGCGGCGAATACGTACCAGGAATTCTATGTCGATTTCGATTATACCTATGGCAGCGGCGATGCGCCGGGATTGGAATTTCGCGTGGGCTATCGCGCGACGGCCAACCTGTGGCTGGACCGGATCATCGTGGTGAGCTATCCGGCGCCTTATGCGACGACGGCGCAGTGGGCGTTGTCGCCGGGCAGTGGGACCCGGCTGGTCCAGGCCAAATTTATCGACGGCGCGGGTAACATCTCGGCCGACGCGGTGACAAGCATTGTCCTCGGCCCGACCCCGACGCCGACTCGTACGCGCACGCCGACCGCTACTCCGACGCCAACTCCGATTCTGACGCCAGAGATCTGGCTGCCGCTTATCACGCGGTAGAGTGTAATTGCATTTGGAGCCTCGACGTTGAACAGGCGGCGTATGAGGAGCGTGGCATAGAGCCGCGTCTCGCTAAACAGGAACCCGGCCTGGCTGGACCAGCTTTGATAACGGGACGTAGGCGTGGGCGAGGGGTGTGCATCCATCCCCAATTCCTCGGAGAGCGCCATCGACCGTTTCATGTGCAAAGGATCGCTGACGATAAGGACGCGTCCCAGATGTTCCTTTTCCATAATCGTTTTTGCACTCGCCAGGTTTTCCTCCGTGGTGGTGGATGTCGTTTCGATGAGGATACGGCTTGGCGGAATCCCGCGTGATATAGAATAGGCGCGTGCCCCTTGCGATTCGGCGATACCCTCCCCCAGCCCCTGGCCTCCTGTAAAGATAAGAAATTGCACTTGACCGCTCTGATAGAGTGTGATGCCGTGCTCGATGCGCTCACGAAAAACGGGTGAGGGCGCTTGTCCCCAAACGGCGGCCCCGAGGACAATCGCGGCGTCGGCGGGCGCGGGGTCGGTCTGGAAGGAATAACTATAGATATCCCAAGCGAGCCAGAGAAAAACGGATAAAATCGCCGGCATGAGGATGCCGAGGATGTAAAGTGATCGCCGGACGACATCACGTTGTTTTGTGGTCATGCTTGAATTCTATGAGAAATCCAAGTATTTGTCAGCTTGTACGGATGTGCTATAATCGCGGTGATGAAGTGGGTTGGGGGGGCCGTTGTACTGGTCATTCTGCTATTTCTATCGGCTTGTACCGGCAATAGCACAAGTATCAGTCCCACGGTCGATCCTACACTGCAACCGACGCCTGATCTGACCACGCCGATTCCATCTGTCGCCACTTTGCCATCAACATCTCCTACCTTCATCCCCACCCAGCAGGCGGCGACCAATATCACCCTGACAGTTTGGGCGCCGGAGGAATTTACCCCCGAGGCTGCGCGCGGGGGGCAGGTTCTAGAGCGCCAACTTGCCGAATTTACTCAGGCGCATCCCAACATTCGTGTCAGCTTTGTCCTGAAAAGTCCCTATGGTAAAGGGGGATTGCTCGACTTTATGCTCAAGGTCCAGGCGCTCGTTCCCGCGCGGCTCCCGGATCTGATTATCATCGATTCCAAGCAGGTGGATGCCGCCGCCAAGGCAGATTTTTTGCAGCCGCTCAGCCAGGACCTGCCGGCTGGCGCCATGGCGGACCTGTTTCCGCCCGCGCAAAAGATGGCCCGGTATAATGGGGACTGGCTTGTGTTGCCGATTACGCTGGACGTGCAGCACCTCGCGTATCATAAACAGGTCGTGCACGGCCCGCTGGGGAGCTGGGACCAGGTGCTCGCCGCCAAGGCCCCGTTTGCTTTTCCGGCGGATGACGACGATGCGTTCCTGTTCCAATATTTACAGAACCACGGACGCCTCTCGGCGGCCGAGCATCCCGGTCCATTGGACGCTGCGGTGATTATGACCGTATTGACATTCTTTCAACAGCTGCGGGCGGCGAACCTGGCGCCGGATAATACGCTCTCCATCAAGAGTACGCATGATGTCTGGCCGCTCTTTGCGGATGGACAGGCCGCATTGGCGCAGGTTGAAGCGAGCGATTACCTGACGGGGGCGAGCCGGATTGCAGATGCCAGCTTTGCGCCCCTGCCGACTCAGGATGGCAAAACGACGACTCTGGTGAGCAGTTGGAATTATGCAATTGTGACCAGTGATCCACAACGTCACGCGGCTGCGGCGGAATTGTTAAATTGGTTGAACGAGCCGGCGCGCATGGCGGAGTGGGCCGCCGCCGCCGGCATGGTGCCCGCGCGCCGCAGCGCCTTTGTCTCGTCGGTGCCGGTTCCCGAGTACGCCGATTTTCTGCGCGGTCTGATTGAGTCGGGGATTGTCGCCCCGACGCTGGCCGAGCGTGCTCCCTATGCGACCGGGTGGCATACCGGCCTGCAGGCGGTCTTGCGGGGGCAATCGACCCCGGCGGAAGCGGCGCCGAAAGCGGCGCAGGCCGTGACCCCATAGAGCGATGAAAGCGAGTAACGGATAGCGGATATGTTTGAAACCGTTTTGCGTGGAGAGGGACAACGCCGGCTGGCAGAGATTGGCGCCGCCGATATTGTCATCGGGATTCCGACCTATAAGAATGCGCGTACGATTGCGACAATCGGTCGGACGGCGGCGGATGCGCTGGCGCGCTATTTCCCGCGCTGGCGCGGCGTTATCGCAATCGTCGACGGCGGGTCGTCGGATGACACGGTCGCGATGGCCTCTGATTTCGCTCTGCCGGCCGGCATCCGGCGTATCGTAACGACTTACCAGGGGATGCAGGGCAAAGGGAGCGCCGTGCGAGCGATATTTGAGATGGCGCGCTCACTCCATGCCCAAATTGTCGTCATCCTCGAAGCCGATGTTCAAACGCTCACCCCCGATTGGGTCCAGCGGCTGGTTCAGCCTATCCGAAACAAGGAATATAATCTCGCGCTCCCCTATTACGCGCGCCCGATTCCCGACGGCGCCGTCACCGACCTCCTGGCCTTTCCGCTGACGCGCATGCTCTATGGCGTCGAGGTGCGGCAACCGATGGGCGGCGAGTTCGCCATCTCGACCGAACTGGCGACGCGTCTGACCAGCAAGGATGTATGGGAGACGGATGTGGCGCGGCACGGTTTTGATATCTGGCTGACGACCATCTCGATTGTGGAGGGGGTCAAGCTGTGCCAGGTGCCGCTGGGGACCAAGCTCGACGACAGCCGCGAGATGCTGCTCGCGCTCGATCCGACCTTTATCCAGTCGGTGGGCACGCTGTTCCGGATGGTCGATATCTTTCGCAAGCGCTGGCCGGTCGTGGGCGCGCCGCGATTGGCCCCGGTCTATGGAGATTATGTCGCCGCCGATATCCCACGCAAAGGGTTGCCGCCGATCACGACCTCTTCGCTGGCCGACGCGTTCACGGCCGGGGCGCGTCGCTATGCGCGCATCTGGAAAACGGTCCTCTTTCCTTCAAACCGTGAGATGATCAAGCAGTTGGTGGACAAGCCTGGCGGCGCTTTTCACTTTCCGGCTGATCTGTGGGCGCATGTCGTCTTTGATTTCGCCGTCGTTTATAACAAGGGCGAGGGGGATCCGGACAAGGTCGTGGCCGCGCTGCTCCCGATGTATTACGCACGCGCCGCCACGCTGATGAAAGAGACCGGATCGAGACCCGACGTGGTTGAAAAGGCGATTATGGCGCAGGCCGATACATTTATCGCGCACAAACGCTACCTGCTCGAACGTTGGGAGACGTACGTGCCCTGGGCGTGGGATGGGGTGCGATGAAAAAGCATCACTGGTTATTGCTGGTGGGGCTGACGGTGCTGGCGATCTTGCTCATGTGGCTGTTGATGATCGTGACTGCTTCGCCATCGATCGCTCCGACAAAACCATCTTCACAAAACCTGGACGACGCGACGATGCAGGTTGCGCGCGAACTCTATTGCCCGGTCTGTCCGAATACCCCGCTGGACGTTTGTGACACCCAGGCGTGCCAGCAGTGGCGTGCACTGATCCACGACAAGCTGGCCGCGGGAGAGACGGCCGAGCAGATTCAGCAGTATTTCGTGTCCCAGTACGGCCAACGCGTGCTCGGCGCGCCGCGTCCCGAAGGGTTCAACCTCGGGGTCTATCTTGCGCCCATCGTCGCGGTCGTCGCCGGGGCGCTCATCCTCCTGGTTGCCGCGCGGCGCTGGCAGCGCCAGAGGGCCGCTGCGGCGGCGCCGGCCGGACCGGCCGAGGCGACCGGCGAGTATCGCGAGCGTATCGAGCGTGAGCTCAAGGAGTCGGAATGAACGATGCCCCGACGGTCAAGACCACCGGCCGGCTAGAGAACAAGCAGGTGATTTTTGGCGGCGCCATTCTTGTCGTCGTCGCGTTGATTGCGTTACTGGCGTACGGCCTGGCCTTCCGCAATGCGCCGCCGTTAGCCGCCGGGACTGCGCCCGATTTCACACTGACCACTTTTGACGGGCAAACCTACCAACTGTCCGCGCTCAAAGGGAAACCGGTCGTCGTCAACTTTTGGGCGTCGTGGTGTGTGCCGTGCCGCGACGAAGCGCCCGGCTTGCAGCGCGCATGGGAAAAGTACAAAGACCAGGGCGTGTTGATTCTGGGCGTGGATTATGTAGATACCGAACCGGAGGCGAAAAAGTTTATCGCCGAGTTCACGCAGAACTATCCGAACGGAGCGGATGTAGGGACGCGCATCTCACAGGCGTACCGGATCACCGGCGTGCCCGAGACCTATTTCGTCGGCAAGGATGGCCGGCTACTTCAGGGGACCGACGCGACCGGCCGGGCCAATGGCAACTTTATCGGGCCGGTGCCCGAGGATGTGCTGAACGCGCGGATTCAGTTGATGCTCAAATAGCAGCGACCACGGAAGGGATTACCCAGAAGCAGACCCAAAGCAACCGCCATAGACGGCGGTTGCTTTTTTAGTGGGATATGAGAGGAGGGGCGGGCGAACCCGTCCCTCCTGCTCGATTCTTATTCAGTTGTCTGCGGGTCGGACCGGATCGATTTACGGATCGGTCGGAATGCCATAAACCAGGAAGGTGTCGGTCCCCACGTACGCCTGATCGGGCGTAGCGCAGGTGACGCTCCACCAGCCGGGCTCGGTCGAGGTAAAGGGCGGGAAATCATC
>JBAVQS010000121.1:0-5396 GCA_049694275.1 Anaerolineae bacterium
CCAGCGCCGGTCGCGGCAAGCGCGACAGGTACGCGTTCGGCATTGCCGCGCCGATTGCGGCAAGCCCTGCTAATCTTAGAAAATCCCGACGTGAAATCTTGTTCATCATTCCACCTTAATACGTAAACCCAAAAGCGATGGCAATGATGAGGACGACCGCTTCCAGTGCCAGCCAGTAGCGCGCCCGGAGACCTCGCACGAATGCGCTGTAATCTGTGAGCCACATCACAAGAGCCAGCGTGGCTTCTCCCAACACCAGCCCGACCAGGGCGGACCGCCAGAGCGCGCCGAGCGGGTTAGAGCCCAAAAGGGCCGGGTTGGCGATGCCCTGTGACCAGAGCCCCACGCCAAACACCGTGATAAATGCCGTTTCGCCCAGTTGCAGCGCCACCAAGTGACGCAGGGGTGCAACCAGCCGCCGCGCGAGGCAAATCAGCCCGCCGATCACGGCGAGCGCGCATTCGACGGCGATCAGCGCGCCCGCGTCAATCACAATCGCCCAGGCGACCAGCTCATTGTATCGCCCGAACACCTCCTGGGTAAAGAGCACCCCCAGCCCCTCGCCGGCGCCAATGAGCGTCCCCACGACCAAGCCAACCATGAACGCCACGAGGAAATGCCCGCGCACTATTTGCACAAGCATGCCGGGATGCGGGGGTCGCCTCTTTTGCTTGTCCGCCATTTCTCAAATCATTTTACACCCAAATCCGGGTCGTGGACATACCGCAGATAGCGATAGGCGTCGGGCGTTTCAGTTCTCCGCTGTCATTCTGAGCACAGCGAAGAATCTCGTACTCGCTGACTAGATTCTTCGTCGCAACCCTGGCCTCCCGCCTTACGGCGGACGAAGAACGCCAGGGGAGGCAAAGCGCTCCTCAGAATGACAACCCACCTGTCAAGCGAGAATTGAAACGCCCTGCAGTAATAGGCGCGGGGCGTTTTGTGCCACGAGAAACGCGAACAAGCGCGAAATTGGTTCATTGCATACGCGCTTGTTGGGGCGGTTCAAACCACGCGGTTAGCGTCTGCCATAGAGTTGCCCAAAAGCCGGCTGCACGGTCGCTCTCATTTGCATTCGTCGTCGGGGCAACGGGATTCAAGTGCGAATCGAGCGTGAGGCAGGACTGATTGTTGGTCGTGTTCGGATCGAATGTGCTCGCATTCACCGTCGCGCAATTCGTGAAATTCTGCGAGGTATCCAGCACCTTGACGAGCAACCCGATTGGAGTCGTCATGCCTGCGCGCAACGCGGCAATGGTACAGGTCACGGTGCGCGTGGCCGCCGCATAGCTGCACTGCCAACTCGTCGCACTCTGCGATGAAACCGTGAGGTAGCCGACCGCCGCAGGCAGCGGGTCAGTCACGACGATATTCTTCGCCGTCGCAGCCCCGAGGTTCTGCACCGTGAGCCAGTAGATGAGTTGCGTGCCGGTGCTGTTCACCTGCGCCGTCTTGCCAAGGGCCAGGTCGGCATTCACGCTCGGTGTATTGGTCGGCGTGCTCGTTGGCGTGCTTGTGCTCGTTGGCGTATTGGTCGGCGTATTCGTCGGCGTATTGGTCGGTGTATTGGTTGGCGTATCGGTCGGTGTATTCGTCGGCGTGTTCGTTGGCGTATTGGTCGGTGTATTCGTCGGCGTGCTGGTGGGTGTGTTGGTAGGTGTATTCGTTGCGGTATTGGTTGGCGTATTCGTCGGCGTGTTCGTCGGCGCGCCGGGCGAATTGGCTTCATACGCGCCAATGTCGCAGACCGTATCCGAGGCCGTAATGCGGACATAGCCGCGCTGGTCAAGATTATTCACCGGGGCGGCGTTACACACCGTATTATCCCCGGCGTCAATCGCCACACTGCCGCTGCCGAGCGCCATCGTCTGCGTCGATCCGCCGTTATTGGCGAGCGCCTGGAGGTTGATTGCGCCGCTCGTCGCCTGCGTAGCGCTGCCGCACGTCGCGTCGTCGGCCAGGTCGTGACTGTCGGTGTTAAGCGTGCCACTATTGCCGCAATCCCCGCCGGAGGTGCTATTGGCGATGATCGTATTCTTGAGCGTCAGTGTGCCACTCCCCGCGTTAAAGAGGCCGCCGCCGCTGCCGGCGCCAAGGCTGGCGCTATGGCCGGAGAAGGTGCTGTTATTCACGGTCAGAATCCCAACATTATCTATTCCGCCGCCTGCGGCGGCGGTGTTACCGTAGAAGGTGCTGTTGGTCACGTTCGCTACGCCACTACCCGCGTTAAACATAGCCCCACCGCGCGAGGCGCTGTTGCCGGAGAAGGTGCTGTTGGTCACATTCAGCGTGCCCTCGTTCCAGATGCCGGCGCCGCAATCCAACGCGCCGTTGCAACTGGCGGCTTTCCCATTGGCAATCGTGAGCGCGTTCAAGTTGAGGGTCGTGCCCACGTTGACGTGCAGCCCTCGGACCGCGCCAGCGCCGCTGAGGGTGACCGATTGCCCGCTGCCGTCAAGCGTCAGGTCATCGCTGATGGCTGGCAGGGCTGAGGCAAGCGTAATCGTGCCGCTGACGCTAAAGGTGATGGTGTCCAGGCCGCTGACCCCGGCGGGGCAGTCGGGATACGTCTGGGCGTTGTCATTGGCGTTGGTGATCGCCTCGCGCAGGCTGCACCCATCCCCGTTCGTGGTTTCGTCGAGTGTATTCGTGACGACGATAGGGCCAGCCGCGTGGCCGATGGATGCGGCGAGCGCGAGGATAAATAAAATCGCGAGTGCGAGGGTTGCGAATACAAGACGGCGTAACATAGTTTTGTCCTTTGTTTGGCGCTGCGCCTCAGCTCGTTCTCTGTGCGGGGAGCGTGTGAAAGCGGAGTAAGAGGGAGAGGCCGGAGCGAGAATCAGAATGTGCGGTGACGACCAAGCTGGAGAGCCGCGAATTAGAATTACATGGAATTATAGTGGATTCTGCCCGACCGTCAAGGGAGGTGACGTGGTGATTCAGGGCAAATGCAAAGTCGCGTCTGCCGTCATTCCGAGCGTAGCGAGGAATCTCGCTAACGTAAAGAAGATGTCTCGCTTCGCTCGACATGACAAAATAATTGTGACAGACTACTAACGCCGTCTCAGGACCAGAATCACTCCGCCGAGCAGTAACGCCGCGCCGAGCAACACGTACACAACCCAGCCATAGTCTACGCCGCCGCCGGTCGTCGGTGACGTAGCGGGCGAGGTAGCGGTCGGCTTGGCGACCGTAGCCGTTACCAGTGGTGTCTCCGTAGCCGCAGGACTATTGGTCGCACTGCTGGTGCTCGCCGCCGCGGGCGTGCCAGCCGCCGGCGTATCAGCCTGCACCACCTCTGTCGGCGGGAAGGGGGTTGCGCTGGCGCTGCCGATGATGAACTGCCAGGTCCCATCCGAGACGCCGCCGTCATCCGGCGTAACCGCGTGCCACTTGACCGTGTACAGGCCGTTTTGCACGTTCGCCGGGTCCAGCGAGACGATGAGGGTCTGGTGGTCGGCGTCGTTCAAATCCACATGCGCATCCTTCTTGTCCACCTGACTGCCACTGGCATTCCAGATGCTCATCGTCGATTGCTTGGTATCAATCTCCTCCGAATAGATGCAGCCAACCTGCGCGGGCGCAGCCGCGACCGTCGCGCTGACGGCCGGCGTGCAGTGGTCCAGCTTGGCGTGCGCCGACGCGACGCCGAACGCGGCCAACGTCAATAGAATCGCCCCCAGGGCGATCAAGCGTTTATGTTTCATTTCGAGCTCCTTGTTTTGTCGCTCAGCCTTACAGGCGCGCCTGCGCCTTGCGCTGAGCCGGTATTGTACAATGAGAGGTCCGTCAGGCAAACAGGGGGAGCGGGCGCGGTGGAGGGTCCACAGAGGCAAGTACGCGTGTTTGCAAGCGTATACGCGGCAAGGCAAGCGCAAAAGAGACGGCGCCAATGAACAGGATAACCGCCAGTTGCAACGCCAGCTCAGGGTGAAGGGTCAAGAGGAATCCGTCAGCGCTGGGCATGATCGAAATGATCCGTCCGCCCGTAGCGGTCATGCTCATCGCCGCAGAACGCGCATCCGCGAAGAAATTGCCCGGGGAATCCAACTCCTGGGCTTCTTTTGTCAGATGGCTGTGCAATTGCTCTGCGGTGACGTTTCCAACTAACAGATGGTCGTGGGGAACGAGACGCGATGGCAATAGATACGAGATGGATTCAAGGAGCAGAGCGATGATCAGGCAGGACGCCAACAACTTCATTCTTGAGGGAAGATTGTACCCAATCTCACGCGAGTTGTCCAGCGCGAACGCCCGCCGGTTTGGCCCTTTTGCCGAAAAGCATTAGAATTGCAAGCCATGTCAACCTCACGCCTTGCACATATCGCCAGAATCGGCGTTGAACAGATGGGCGACCTCGCCGACAGCCTGCGCGACCCCGACGTTTTGCGGCTGGAAAATCTCGATACGGACCTGCGCCCGCCGCCCGCCGCGCTCGAATTCACGAAACGCGCGGTCGACGACGACGCGGCCAATAGCTATCTCCCCTTCTTTGGCCTGGATGTCCTGCGCCAGGCGGCCGCCGGCCTGGTCAATCGGCAGTCCGGCCAGTCTTATGACTGGAAGACCGAGTGCGTCATCAGCGCGGGCGGGTTATCCGGCATTCTGAATGTGCTGCTGGCGACGCTCGAGCCCGGCGATGAGGTCTTGCTCACCGATCCGATCTATGTCGGATTGATGAATCGGGTCCGTCTCGCCGGAGGGGTGCCGCGCTTGGTCCCGTTGATTGCATCGCCACTGGGATGGCGCCTCGATCTGCAAACGCTCGCCGCGATTGATCCGGGACCGGTCAAAGCGGCGCTGTTGATGAGTCCCGCGATGCCGTCGGGCGCAGTCTTTAATCGCCAGGAATGGGAGGCGCTGCTTGACCTAGCCCGGCGCGCGCAGTGCTGGGTGATCGACGATTCTGCAATGGAGCGCATTCTATATGACGGGCGCAGCGTCATTCATCCCGCCTCGTTCCCGGGGATGCGGGACCAGGTCATCACGGTGGGCTCTGCCTCCAAGGAATACCGCATGATTGGCTGGCGTGTGGGCTGGGTTGTGGGCCCCGCGAGCATCATGGCCGATATCGCCAGGGTGAGCATCTCGAATGTGGTCTGCCAGACCGGCATCGCGATGGGGGCGGTCGCCGCCGCCATCAACGCTCCGGATGACGGCATTCAATCCAGTGTAGCCGAGTGGCAGCGCCGCCGGGATGTCCTGCTGGAAGAGCTGCGCGATTTTACGGTCATCCCGCCCCACGGGGGCTGGTCACTGCTCCTCGACGTATCGCCATTCGGGCTCGACAGCGCCGCCGCGTCGAAACGCTTGCTGGAATTCGGCAAAATCGCGGCCACCCCCATGCTCAATTGGGGGAGCGCCGCCAGCAATCGATACGTGCGTTTTGTATT
>JBAVQS010000122.1:0-5522 GCA_049694275.1 Anaerolineae bacterium
TGCTGGTCAATGGTGGGAGCATCCAGCAGGGTGACATTGTTGGGATTGCCGGTGAGGTCGCAGTTCGTCGCCACACCCTTTTGAAAGTCCGCCTGCGTCGTATCGGTCAAGCACCCGCCGGTTCCGCCGTTGCTGAGGGACAAGTTCTGCGTCGTCGTCCCGCTGTCGGTGACCGAGATCGGGCTGGCGGACGCCGAGTTGTACCCCGTTGCGCTGGCGGCGACGCTCGTGTATGCGCCCGCCGGGATGCTCGTGAACTGGTAGAACCCGCTCCCGTTCGTGGTGGTCGTCCGGGCCCCAAAGGTGACGGTCGCGCCGCTGATCGCCGCGCCGTTGCTGGCCTTGGTCACCGTCCCCTGCACCGTGCCGCCGCTCCCGACCGGCGTGCAGGAGGGATACTTGAAACTCCCGATGCGCGTGAGGTCGTTCAGGCCGGTGGTGGCATAGTACTCAGTCGTGTACCAAAAGGTGCAGCCGTCCGGGTCGAGCGAAAAGGCACTATAGTCACCCCAGCGGGTACACGTCGTGCCGCAGGTGCCGGACTGTGTGCCGCCCCCCTGGAGGAGCAGTTGCTCGGTCTGGCCGATGGTGTTCACCGCGTCGCCGGAGAGGCGTCCTGCGTACTTGATCGCCGGGTTCGTCGTCGCGTTGGACGTGCTGTACCCGATCGCCATATTTCCGGTGCGGTCCACCGCCACGCTCGGCATAAAGCGGTACAGGCTTGCATCCGGGCTGTAGGTGTAGGACTGGGTCGTGTTTGCCTCCACCGTGCCGCCGGTCACCTTGACCTGGTAATACCGGATCGCGGCCTGGGCAACGGTGGAGCTCGTGGTGGGATTCCCGGCGCCGACGGTATGCGCATCCCACAGCGATTCGACCCCGCCGATATTCGTGTACTGGTTCTGCACCATCATGCGCGGGTAGAGCGTGTCGAGCGCGTTGGAGGGGGAAGGGGCGGTCGAGCCGCTCAATTGAGCCCACCAATATGTCATGGTCGATTGGAACGGTCCGGTGAAGGTCGAGGTGGAGATGTTGTTCCAATCCACATGGAATTTATAAACGCTGAAGGAGTTGAGATACTGCCAGACGACGGCGAAATAGTTCGGAGTGCCGACGGGTGGGGCGCCGGTCTGGAGGCGGGCATTGGCGGGCAGGAGTGTGAATTCGCTTGAGGGCGCGTTGAAGGCGACGTTCTGGACGGTCGGCGAGCCGGCCTCCATCTGGGCCAGATTAAAGGCCCAGACGCGGGCGCCCTGGAACGCGGAACCGGCGCCAAAGCTAAACATATTGGCGGACATATAGAGACCGTCCGGCCAGATGCCGAGCTTGGGATAATCGTTCAGCGCATCAGAGATGAGGAGCGAATAGAAATTCCAGCCGCCGCTCACGGGGTCGCCGGTCTTGGAAACCGCAAAGCATTGATAGGCCGGCGCGACAACATTGCCGCCGCTGACGACAAAGGCAAAGTCGGTAATCACCCAGCGGTCGTTAAAGGTGTCGTAGAGCGCGACCGGGTCGCCATAGTTATTCGCATCGCACAGGTTGCCAAAGGCGCCCTGGCTCATGAACGTGTTAAAGGAGAACGCGGCGGTGCGGACGCCGGTGCTCTTGTTGTAAATCCCGATGGAGGTGTTGACCGTCTGGATATAGTAGGTGGGGCCCACGTCGCCGTTCGTGTCCGGCGGGTGGCCGCCGCCCCAGGTGGCATAGTCGAGACCGTCAAAGCTCGCGATCGGGGTCGGCGCGGCCGCCAGCGGGCCAACCGGCGCGGCGGGCGCGGGCGGCGCACTATTTCCTGTCCCAAAGATTGACGGGTTGACGGCCGGCCCTTCGCGCTCCTGCCGTTCTTGCTTGACGGGGGGCGTTTGCGGAAGTGCACGGACGTCGAACACTTTGCTCTTGCCGTGCATCTCATAGTAAAAGGGACCGCTGATGGACTTGCCGCCGGGGGCGGGGGGCGCCGCGGGCTGTAAATCCGGATCGACATTGTCACGGCCGGGGATGGATGGGCGCAAAAGATCGCGCGGGTTTCGCGACGCCAGGCTCACGGTCTGGCTCAGTTCATCATTCGAACCGGCGCCGGTGAGAAGCAGCAGCGCCAACACCAGGGCCGTCGCGGCCAGTGTGAGAACAAGAGTGACCTTACCAGAGGGTCGAAGTTTCATCTTTTGCTCCTTGAGTAGAATGAGGATATGTAATAATGGTCGAGCAACCAGTCCCACATCTCAGGGCCGCGCCGCGAAATAAAAAAACCTTTCGGACGGCGCGCGTATCCAGCGGAGCAAACGCGAATGTCCGAAAGGGCTAGCTCAACCTGCAACTGTTTTCGATCAGGGCATTGATCGCCGTCTGGAACGTGAACTGCGTCAGAGAGCTCCAGCGCACAACCCCGCGAACTTTCGCCGGTGTTCACGCGCGCCTGCAACGCCGCAGGCGATAACCAGAAAGCAAAAAAGCCCTCAAAACAGGCACGCACACCCTTGCGGATCAGAACGCGCTTGCTTAAAAGGCAACGACGGAATCACCGAATTGTGCTAATTATAGGGAATACGAAGGCGTCAGGGAATAGGCTAAAAGGGCCAATCACATCTCTACGCGGTTGGGACAGGATTATAGACCGGTACGCGAAAAATGCAAATTACAAAGGACCGCCGGTCCCCATGACCCGGCGGTCCTCCTGATTCATGCGATGGCATCTCGCGCGTGCAAGGGCCTGCGCTGTGCAAAACAACAAACACACCGCATCCTCTGGTGATTCCTCACAAGCGCCAGATTCCGTTTGCGCTAGCGAGATTCTTCACCCGCCAAAAGCGCGGGTTCAGAATGACAAAACGAGATGTGTTGACATTCGCTCTTAATTAAAGTATCGTGATAACAGAGTGTTATCAGATTAGCGCAAGCGGGAAATCGTTATAGTAAAGGAAAAAATAGATCATGGAACCGAGCGAGCAAATTGATCAACTCATTGCAGGACTTGACGACTGGCGCGGCAAAATGCTTGCCGATCTTCGCAAAATCATTCGGGATGCTGACCCCGAGATCGTCGAGGAATGGAAATGGATGGGCTCTCCGTGTTGGTCTCACAATGGACTAATCTGCGTGGCCAACGCTCACAAGGATAAGGTCAAAGTGACCTTTTCTCAGGGCGCAAGTCTTCCAGATCCGGACAAGCTCTTCAACGCCGGCCTTGAAGGCAATCGATGGCGAGCGATTGATCTCTACAAGGGCGATAAACTCAAAAAGCGCTCACTCAAGGTTCTCATCCATTCTGCGGTAGCCTACAACCTTGTCAAGAAAGCAAAAAAATGATCAGGTCCATATAGAGCAAGTCGTGGCCGTTTGGCCATTGGCTATAAAAGCTACGCGACAAGACCATTTAAAAGACCGCCGGTCCTCTTACCCCGGCGGTCTTTTTTGTGTGTGTCGCAAACAGCAACTCCCTGCGGTCGTCATTTGCCGGCTGAACCCCTGGCCCGCCATTTGCTGTTGCCCGGCTGGATATCGATAAATAGATTGCCGGCCGCTCGTCATACGACGAACGGCCGGCGTCTTTATGCAGGCGTGTTGTAAGCGGAAGGGCCGCGGCTAGGGATAGCTGATCACAGTGACCGGCACATCCGGATTGGCGACGGTGGACGACCCGCCCGTGTGATTGACCACGTTCAGGATGCCGCCCTTGCCGTTGGTTGCATCGAGGAAGATGGTGAGGAGGTCATGGAGGCTTCCGCTCGACAGGGAGGTGGGCACTTCAAACGCATGGTCGGCATAGATGTCCACGCCCTGATTGAAAAAGCTGTAACTGCCCATGCCGTACCCGGAAAAGCTCGTGACCCCGTTGCCGATCTTGAGGGCCGGATAGCCTTTGACTCCGGCGGATTCCATCCAGGCGGCCTGGCTGGGCGGGTCATAGGGCATCTCGTTCTGGAAAAAGCGAACGCTGCCGTGATTCCCGTTCCAGATGACTTCAGTCTTTTGATAGTGCTCGACGAACAGGCCGTAGGCCGTCACATTGTTGCCGTTCACGATCAAGCCGGTGTTCGCGGTGTTGCTCGTCCAGCCCACCCCGTTGCCGTGATCGGCGCGCCACGCCCAGATGTCGTCGAGAATCACATTGTCGCTGTTGACGATGAGGGTGGTCGTCGCACGGCCGAGGGTCGCCCCGCCGATGCGGAAAAAGACATCATGAATCGTCGTCGGGTCGTTCGGGTCATTCCAGTTCTGCGCCGCGCCGGACACACCCAGCGTCGTGCCGACCCGGAGCAGGACGGGCGAGCTCTTGAGGCCGGCGTCGATCATGAATCCGGCGAGCTGGACGCCCCTGACATCGGCGACGGTCATCGCAATGACGCCGTTGTTGGGAACCAGCGTCGGGAATCCGAGCCCGAGCACGACGGTGTCGGCGCGGGTAATTGCGATCGGGCCGTCGAGGTGATAGATGCCGGGGGTGAAGAGCAGGTTCTTGCCGTTGGCGAGCGCGCCGTTAATCTTTTTTGCAGAGTCGGACGGTTGGGCGAGATAAAAGGCGCCGAGCGAGAGTGAAGCGCCGGCGGCCGGTCCATTGCCCCACGTGATTCCACTGGTATTATGGCGGAGCGCCGGGACAAAGACGTTATACATGCCATACGCATCCACATACAGGAACGGACTCTCCCGCGTTACCGGGCTCGTCTGGAGCGTGGTGTAGGGGCCGCTACTCGTGCACTGGCTGGGGAAACACTGGGCCGGCGCGCCGACCACGCCCGAAAAGACCTGATTCCACACGCCGTTGGTCCAGACGATGCTGACGTTGCTATCCCGGGTGAACCACTGCTGTTGGGACCCATTGATAATGACACCCGCCTGCGAATCGGCGATAAAGCCGCCGCTCGCATAAGAGGGCCCGGTGCAATAGTCCATCAGCGTGAGGTTGCCGCCGGTGATGTTGACGCGCCGCATCGGCGCCGCCTGCGAGACCGCCCAGAAATCGCCGGACGACTGACAGCCGCTCAGCCCCATGACATTGATGGTCAGGTTCGAGACCGAGCGCCAAAAGTTGTCGAGCGCGATACAAGAGCCGGACAGACAGCGGTTGTAAACATCCACATGGCCGTTGATGACGACATCGGTCGGCGAGGCGCCCAGGCCCGAGACCTGCGTATAATAGCCGACCCGGACGATGAGCGGGGTGCCCCCACTGCCATAGGCGCCGGGTTGAAAGAGCAGGGCATAGCGGTTGGTGCCCATCTCGTTGTCGACTTGCTTCACGTAAATGTCGTCAACGGTTGCCTGAATCAGGGCGGTTGACATGCTGGGGTCAAAAACCACGGTCGAGACGCCCAGGTTGGGGGCGCTGACCACGCTGTTCCCGGCGGCGGGTGATGCCGCCGCCGCCTCGCGGCTCCCGAGCGCGCCGGTCCCGATGAGAACGAGCGTCAGCAGAACGAGCAGTCCGATGAATCGGATCAGGTGTTTCATTGTTGCTTCTCCTCGAAAGATTTCTGGCTTACGGTCACGGTCTTGTCTATCGAATTACCCGGATACCT
>JBAVQS010000123.1:0-13742 GCA_049694275.1 Anaerolineae bacterium
GTCAAAGGTATGGGCCAATTCGAGGAGTGTATTCAGGTCGGCTTGTTGCGCGTCCCGTTCGCCCCGCAGGTCGAATACCGCCTCGCGTCCGATGAGCGCCTGCCATTGCGTTTCGCGGTCGTCTGCCGGCGCCAGTTCCAGCGCCCGGTCATAGAATTTCCGGGCTTCGAGCGCGTTCGAGGTCTGCGCCTGATCTCCGGCGCGCAAGTACCAACCGACGGCGACGCTCGAATCTCCGGCGCGTTCGTAGTGCTCGCCGAGCAACCCCGCAAATTCGTCCAACCGCCGGGCGACTCGCGCTTGTTCCTCTAGCCAATGAGCTGCGGCCCGGTGCAACGTTGCGCGGTCCCGTTTCAGGACGCTCTCATAGGTCACATCGCGCAAAAGGTTGTGATTAAAGCTCCATTCGCTCTCGCCGGAAAAGGCGGACTCGGGCTGAAGCGCGACGAGACCACGCAGCGCGATCTGATTGAGCACCCGGATACTCTGATGCACCCCGAGCGCCTCGATTCCTCTTGCCCAAAAGTTGCGACCAAAGACAGAGCCGCGCTGGAGCGCAGTTCGCTCCGCCTCGGCCAGCGCACTCAGGCGGGTCAACAGGAGGTGCTGGAGCGTGGCGGGGAGCGGCGACTCTTCAAATCGTTGGGCGACAAAGCGCCAGGGATGCGCGCGGGTATCGATAATACCCCGGTCGATAAACCAGTTCACCAGTTCCTCGGCATAATAGGGTACACCTTCGGCGCGGTGGACGACGAGCGCATGTACCGTTTCTGGCATTCCCTCCACGGGTTCCAGGAGCTCGCGCACCAGTTCGTGCGTAGCCTCGTCCGTTAGCGGGGTGATTGGAATGTCAAGATGGTACAACCGTTGAGCACGGAACGTCGGGTTCTCCTCGGCTGACGGTTTTGAACTGATGGAGGGTTCACGCAATGCTTCCGGCGGGTTCCATTCCGGGCGGGCGGTTGCCAGGATGAACATTCCGTTCAGTTCGGCGCTGCTTGGCGCTCCTACCTCGCGCTCCTGTTCTCTGCCCACCCCGGAATCCAGAATGACTTGCTGCAAATATTCCCACGACGAGGCATCGGTCCAATGGAGGTCTTCCAAAAGCAGCTCGACCGGTAGTTCTATCCGCAATCGCCGGATCAACTGCCGGCTGACGACAAACGCCCGCCCGCGGACTTGCTTGGGATTATTCCGCATTGCTCCAATATAGGGGCTGTCCTTGAAGGAGAGGCCTACCAGGAGTCCCAATGCCTGCGCGGGTTCTTGCTCCTCGATCCCGGATAGCTCGCGGAAAGCGGTGAGCCACCTGGCTTCCGCCTGGCTGAGTGGTGTATCCTCTGCGATTTGAAAACGGTCAAACCAGATGCGGCGGATCAGGGCATAGGGGTGATTCTGGTCGCCGGCAAAGGCGCGGCCGCGCAGGACACGCACGGTTTCTGAGCGTAACTCGATCCAGTCACGCATCTCTTCCAGCACCCGGCTCTTGCCGATTCCCGGCTCGCCGATGAGCTGCGCCCACACCTTGCACCGATTTTCGAAAGCGTTCAAATAAGCGTTTCGCAGTTGCGCCAGTTCTTTTTCGCGTCCGACTGTATGGGTTTGGAGGCCCGCGACGCCGCGGGTGACTGTTCGGAACGGGCGCGGTTTGCTCCGGCGCACGAGATAGGTCTGAACCGCTTCGCGTTTGCCCTTGACCGTCAGCGCCGGCTGGAGGGTCACATCAAACACGCCGCGCACATAGCGGTAGGTGTCGTGCGAAATGAGGACCCCGGCGGGTGGAGCTGCCGCCTGCAAGCGGGCGGCCAGGTTCATTGCATCGCCTGTTGCCGTAAACTCGCGGTGCAGGTCGGTCCCGATCTCCCCGGTCACGATGAGGCCGGTATGAATGCCGACGCGCAGTCGTAATTCATAATCCGTAATTCGTAACTCTGAATGCTGAATTTCGAGCGCGGCGCGGATGGCGTTTTCGGGGTCGGATTCGCTCGTCTGATGGAGGCCAAAGAGGGCCAGGAGGCCATCACCAAGATATTGCGTGACCGTCCCCCCGTGATCGATAATCACGGTCGCCATCAGCGAATGGAGCTGGGAGATAATCGCGTGCCACTCTTCAGGATCGAGTTTTTCCGCGAGGGCAGTCGAGCCGACGCTCCTCGGGCGCCGCCTGTTTTTGCTGCGCCTGTAGCGCCGTGATCTTGCTCTGGAGCGGCGCGAGGGCCGTATGGACAACGGCGTCGCCGAGCAGGGAGCGCTGAGCCTCAAGGGCGGCGATCACCGATTGAATCTGTTCGATCTGTTTTTCGAGCGAGTCGGGCATAACCTCTCCGGAGGCAATCCATGAGACGACGATGCCATTCTAGCGGTTAGCAAATGGGTTGTCAATATCTGGCGCAAGGAAGGGTATTCGTGATAAATTTCACGAAAAAGTTACTTTTTTGGACCGTCCTGATACCATTCAGGAACCAAATTGTCATCTTTTTCTCTCTATAATGCGACAAGTGATGGACAAGTTGGTTGCGCATCGGTCCATCCTGCAAGCTCCTCAAAGGATGCACAAGCTAGGAACAAGAGAGGCATAGAGACATGACTCGTTCATCCCTTCCTTTGGGAACACCGGTCGTGGTCCAGCCGGCTGACCTTCAGAAATTGTTCGATGTCCTACGGGCGCGTGGCTATCGCGTGATTGGCCCGACTCGCCGCGAAGGCGCGATCGTACATGACGAGCTGACAAGCAGCGCAGAGCTTCCTGTCGGTTGGACGGATGTTCAGGATAACGGCAAGTATCGTCTTGAACGGCGAACGGACAATGCGCTTTTTGGATTCAATAATAGTTCGGATGCCTGGAAACGCTATTTGAATCCTCCCGAGCAACGCGTCTGGCAAGCCCAGTTACAGGATGGCGCCTTCCAGGCGTTCGACCTCGTCGACGAGCCGGTCGTTGCCGACAAACTCGCGTTGATGGGCGTGCGCCCCTGTGACCTGCGGGCCATTGCGGCCCAGGACCGGGTCTTGCTCGGAAGCACATTTGTAGACCCGGCGTACAAGGCGCGGCGCGAAAATATTTTTATCGTTGCGGTCAATTGCAGCCAGGCGAGCGGTTCTTGTTTTTGCACCTCGTTCCAGACCGGACCAAAAGCTAAATCCGGTTATGACCTGGTGCTCACCGAAGTGATTCAAGACGAACGGCATTTTCTCGTACTTCGCACGGGCACGGAGGTGGGGGACGATGTGATCGCCGAGGTTCCCCATCAGGTCGCAGGTCCGGCCGATTTGATGGCGGCTGTGAATGTGGTGGACCGCACCGCCGGCCAGATTCGCCGCCGGCTCGAAATCGATGGGCTCGCCGAGTTAGTCCTCAAAAGTTACGAGAATCCGATGTGGGATCAGGTCGCAGCGCGGTGCATGTCTTGCGGCAATTGTACGTTGGTCTGCCCAACCTGTTTCTGCTCGAATATCGAGGACACCACCGATCTCGCCGGCACGCGCGCCGAACGGTGGCGCAAGTGGGATTCCTGCTTTAACCTCGAGTTTTCCTATATTCACGGCGGCAGTATCCGCACCTCCATCTATGCGCGCTATCGGCAGTGGATGACACACAAGCTGGCAACCTTTGGCGCCCAGTTTGGTACGCCCGGCTGTGTGGGGTGTGGACGCTGCATTACCTGGTGTCCTGCCGGGATTGACATTACCGAACAGGCCCGTTTGCTGCAAGAAGGGGTTACAAGAGGAGAGCCAGCATGAAGACGCTAGAACCGATTCTCCGCGAGCATCCATATTTCAAGGATCTGGAGCCGCGGTTTCTCGAACTTTTGGTGGGCTGCGCCACGAATGTCGTCTACAAACCCGACACCTTTATTTGCCATGAAGGCGAGGCGGCCAACCAGTTCTATATCATCCGGCAGGGGCAGGTTTCACTCGAGATCTATGCGCCCGGTCGCGGCCCGATTGTTCTCCAAACTCTGGGCGCCGGAGACATTCTCGGTTGGTCGTGGTTGATTCCACCTTATCGTTGGCATTCGGATGCGCGGGCGCTCGAGCAGACGCGGGCTATTGCCCTCGACGGGGAATGCCTGCGCATGAAATGCAACGCCGACCACGACCTCGGGTACGAGCTGCTCAAACGCTTTTCCAACGTCATCGTTGCCAGCCTCGAGGCCGCCCGGTTCCAACTGATCGACGTCTATGGCGCGGTGCCGGCTTGAGGGGATTGTGATATGAGCGATATAACTCGAAATCCGATGCACAGCTCGCCGTACCGGATCGAGACGGTGCGGCAGGAAACGCATGATACCTTTACGCTGGAACTGGTCTCGGCGAATGGTTCGGACGGGGTCTCTTTTGCGCCTGGACAGTTCAACATGTTGTATATCTTTGGCGCGGGCGAAATTCCCATCTCGATCAGTGGCGACCCGACCAGTCACGAACGGCTGGTGCACACGACGCGCGAAGTGGGCGCGGTCACTCACGCCATGCGGCAGCTCCGGCGCGGCGACATGATTGGTGTGCGCGGCCCCTATGGCACCTCCTGGCCGATCAAGGAGGCTGAGGGGAAGGATATTGTCATTGTCACCGGCGGCATCGGGTTGGCCCCGCTGCGCCCGGCGCTATACGGGCTCATCTCCGAGCGCCAAAAGTATGGCAAGATTGTCCTGCTGTATGGGGCGCGCACTCCCGACGAAATTCTCTATCAACGCGAGCTGGCCCAATGGCGCGCCAAGTTCGACCTGGAGGTCTATGTCACGGTCGATCGCGCGATGGGTGGCTGGCGGGGCAATGTCGGCGTCGTCACGACGCTGATTCCCAAAGCTCCCTTTGACCCGAGTAGCACGCTGGCCTTTGTCTGTGGGCCTGAGATCATGATGCGCTATACCGTGTTGGAACTGAACAAGCGCGGCGTGCATGGTGAAAACATCCATATCTCGATGGAACGCAACATGAAGTGTGGAATCGGCTTTTGCGGACACTGCCAGTTTGGCGGGGTCTTTGTATGCAAAGATGGGCCGGTATTTCGATATGACCAGGTACGGGACCTGGTCGAAAAGCGGGAGGTGTGAGCATGGCGCGCAAAACGAAACCCAGGGTGGCCGTCTGGAAATTTGCCTCCTGCGATGGCTGCCAGTTGAGCCTGCTCGACTGTGAGGATGAGCTGCTCGCCGTGGCTGGCGCAATCGAGATTGCCAATTTTGTCGAGGCATCTCGCGCCGTCGTCAAGGGGCCGTACGATGTGTCGCTGGTCGAAGGCTCGATTACAACCCCGCACGACGAGGAGCGGATTCACATGGTGCGCCGCACCAGCAAGGTGCTCATTACGCTCGGCGCGTGCGCGACGGCCGGGGGCATCCAGGCGCTGCGCAACTTTGCCGATGTGAGCAAATACATCTCGCTCGTCTATGCCTCGCCGCAATACATCCAGACGCTCAACAAGTCCACCCCGATCAACGACCACGTGTTTGTGGATTATGAACTGCGCGGGTGTCCTATCAGCAAAGCGCAGCTCCTCGAAGTGCTGAGCGCCTACCTGTTCGGGCGCAAGCCGAATCTGCCCCGGTATAGCGTCTGCGCCGAGTGCAAGCGGCGTGGAACCCCGTGTGTGATGGTGTCGCAGGGCACCCCCTGTCTCGGCCCTGTGACGCAAGCAGGATGCGGGGGACTCTGCCCATCTTTTCAGCGCGGCTGTTTTGGCTGTTTTGGTCCCAAGGAATCGCCCAACACGGAATCCCTGAGCGCCGTTTGGGGCAAGCTGGGCGTCAAGGATGAGGATATTGTCCGGGCCTATCGGAGTTTCAATGCCTATGCCGAAGCGTTCCGCAAAGAGAGTGAAGCCTATGAAAGGTAAAGCGAGCACGGCGAGCACAGCGAGCATAGCGACCACCGCGAGCACAACGGGGACAACCAGAGTCGCCGGTCCGGCGAGCGCGGCGAAAAAATCAAGCGGCGCCCACCGCGCGGCGCGCACGAGCACGATCAAGGTCGATTACCTCGCGCGGGTTGAAGGGGAAGGCGCCCTCTTTGTCAAGATCAAGGACAAGCAGGTGCAGGAGGTCCAGTTCAAGATTTTCGAGCCGCCCCGCTTTTTCGAGGCGTTCCTGCGCGGCCGCCGCTTTAGCGAGGCGCCCGATATCACGGCTCGCATCTGCGGCATCTGTCCGGTGGCTTATCAGATGAGCTCCATCCACGCGATGGAGGATGCGTGCGGCGTCAAGATCGAGGGGCCGATCCGTGAGCTGCGGCGGTTGCTCTATTGTGGAGAATGGATCGAGAGTCATGCGCTCCATGTCTATTTGCTCCACGCGCCGGATTTCCTCGGCTATGAGGACGCGATTCGCCTGGCCAAGGATTATCCCGACGTGGTCACGCGTGCGCTCCAATTAAAAAAGATCGGGAACGAGCTGGTGACGCTCGTCGGCGGGCGCGAGATTCACCCGGTCAATGTGCGAGTGGGGGGCTTTTATCGAGCCCCGACCAAAAGTGAGCTCGGCGCGATCGTCGACCGGCTCAAGTGGGCGCGTGACGCGGCCATCGAGACAGTCCGGCTGGTTGCCAAATTTCCATTTCCCGATTTCGAGCCGGATTACGAATTTGTCGCGCTCCGGCATCCGAACGAATACCCGATCAACGAGGGGCGGCTCGTGTCGAGCAAGGGGCTGGACATTTCGGTGCGCGAGTACGAGAACTATTTTACCGAAGAGCACGTTCCTTACGCGAATGCCCTGCACTCGACGCTCAAGAATCACAGCATCTATTTCGTCGGCCCGCTCGCGCGCTACAGCCTGAACTTTGACCGGCTGTCGCCGACGGCGCAGCAGGTGGCGCAGGAGGTCGGGTTGGGGCCAACCTGTTCCAACCCATTCAAGAGCATTATCGTGCGGAGCGTCGAGACTGTGTATGCGTGTGAGGAGGCGTTACGCATTATCGAGGCGTACGAGCGGCCTGAAAAACCGTACGTTGAGGTCGAGCCGCGGGCCGGCGTCGGCTTTGCCTGCACCGAAGCGCCGCGCGGCATCCTCTATCACCGTTACCGGCTGGACCCGGACGGCCTGATCCGGGAAGCCAAGATCGTCCCGCCGACTGCGCAAAACCAAAAGGTGATTGAGCGCGACCTGGCGCAGTACATCCCGCGACACCTCGATCTGCCGACCGACAAACTGACCTGGCAGTGCGAGCAGGCGATCCGCAACTATGACCCGTGCATCTCGTGCGCGACTCATTTTCTCAAACTGACGGTGGAACGAGAATAATGTCGGATACCGCCGCAAACGGGTCCAGACTGCCGAATATGCTCATCATCGGCATCGGCAATCCGGACCGCAGCGATGATGGCGTGGGCCTGGCCGTTGCTCGAGCGCTGGCCGCCAAGAATTTGCCCAACACGACGGTCGTAGAAGCGCGCGGCGACGGCGCGACGCTCGGCGAGGTGTGGAAGAGAGAGGACCACGTCATCATCGTCGATGCCATGTGCTCGGGCGCGCCGCCCGGCGCCATCCGGCGTTTCGACGCGCACGAGGTACAAGTTCCCCTGGACCGGTTTCGGTGTTCTTCTCATACCTTTGGCGTGGGCGAGGCGATCGAGCTGGCCCGGAGCTTGAATCGTTTGCCCGCGCACATGATCCTCGTAGGCATCGAGGGCAAGAACTTTGATGTCGGCCTGGGAATCTCTCGCCAGGTCGTCATCGCCGCGCGCCAGGTGGTCGCCGAGATTGCCCGGGAGATACGCAGCGCGCAGCCCCGGCGGTCGCGGGCGCGGACGCGATCCAGTGCCCCCGTTTCTGTCTGAGCAAGTGTACAGTTTTGGCGAGAGACCATCTACCTTTCGCAGTCCGGTTGGCGGGTCGTATGCGAGTGCGATCCGCTGTTTTTTTGATGTGAATGATTGACGGTGGGGGAAGCGGATGATAGAATGTTGTCTACAAGAGAAAGACTATGACAATCTTTGATCTATTTGGTACATACATGTTCTCCGGAGTGCCAAGTAACGCAGTTTATGATCTAATTAAGGCTGCTTGGCAGAAAGCCACTCATAAACCCTGGGAAGATCTTTACCTCGATTCCTTTCAAGCAGCGGCTGACGAGATGCGCCCAGTGCTTGCAAGATACTCTGATCAAGGCAAAGTCTCTATTGACCGTGAACAGCTATCTAGAGCGTTGCGCCAAGACCTCAATATCATTGTAAGCGATCTAACGCCAAGCGACATTCGGAGTGAAGAATTCATTCGTAGGCTCACAAAAGCGATGGAATCGCGCTCCGTGCTCCTTATAAGTGGGCATAATTTATCGTCAGATGATTACGCACAGTTGATTCGTAACTTGGTGCGCCAATCTAAGACGCATTTCAAGTCAGCCATCCAGAAGGATGAGCCGGCCTTTCGGAAAGCCATATTGGGTGAAGCCGCGAACAATCTAGCGTTAGCGCGCGAAGTAAGTAGCTATTTGAAGGATCAGTTTGGCTTGGTTCTGGAAAACATAAACGCCCAGCGCGTTCAAGGTGTTTTTGTTTCGCTTGATGAATTTAAAGCCCGAATGCACCGCCGCAGTCGCCACTTACCCTTTTCCGAGAAGCTTGTTGGACGCGAGGCAGACTTTGCTAACGCGATTAGTCTAGTAGGGACTGGCGCACGTATTTTAGTGATAGATGGTGATCCAGGGATTGGAAAGACGCACTTCTCTATTGAACTGGCTGAGAAATTGAGGGTATCAGATACATTTGCTGATGCGGAGATTCGCTGTGTAAAAGAAGCCCCGTCTAGTCTTTGGGAAGCCGTACAGTCCGAATTACAGGGAGGGAAACGATATATTCTTATCGCAGATGACGCCAATCGAATAGATCATCTCACAGACATAAAAAGAGTCTTTACAGATTCTCGTTGGCCTGAAGGTTCGGTGCTCATAGCAAATACTAGAAGCTACAATCGTGGTGCTGTCCTTAAGGAATTGCGAGAACCCAATTTCTCGGGTGTACAAACATTAGCCCTTAAGCGGCTGTCGAATGCTGATATTGACTCTTTCCTACAAGCCAAACCATTCGAGCTAGATCGCGAATTGAGAAAACAAATTGTGACTATTGCGAAAGGGAATCCTCGCATGGCTGTAGTCGCAGCAGAGGCATTGAAGCGCGGTGAGAAGATTAGTGAAGGTTCAATACCGACACTATCGAAATCTTATTTTGAAAGCGTCTTCGATGAACTCAGTGACTTTCTGGATAACACGCCTCAAAGTAGAACGTTGTTAGCCACCATAGCAGCTCTTCGCTTTATTGATCTGACTGAAAACGATTTCATGCAAGAGTTGGCAAGTCACATAGGATATAGTCATGTTCGCCAGCTGCAAGCTGGTATTTCGCAACTACAGGAAACTGAAATTCTCGATGTGATTCCAAACAATCGGGTGGCACGGATATTTGATGATAATATTTCCGAATATTTGGTTTTCCGGTATTTCTTTGATGATGAGATTAGTCACCTCGATTTTGAGAAGGACGTACTCCAACCGTTTGGGAGTTATTTCACAAAAAGAATACTTGAAAATTTAGTTGCACTGAGACAAAAAGGATATGGAAGCCGGAAACTAACTCGACTGGTTTCTCAATTGCCACGGGTAGCCGGAAATGTTCTCTCGCGCGATACGGAAGATGCGGCAAAATTGGCGGTACTCCAACAGATGCAAACTTATGCGATAGGGGCCCCCAGCGAATGTTTCAAGGTAATTGAAGCATATGCACGGCGGCGACCGATCATGAGCATGCCTGAGGACCAAGCCTTAGTCATTGTGACTTAACTTTTGGGCAAAATTCACGCATTTCCCAATATGGAAACCCGCGAATTTTGCCCAACAACTACGGGTTCCCAAAATGAGCGAGCAATTTCAGTAGGCAAACCTGCATTTCCGCGGCATAAGGGTGTGTTTCCCACAAAGCGACCATATGCAGTTTGTCACCCTTTACCCGGATTTCACCGGGCAGACACAGCACATCATTCACCAGCGTCACCGGCCCCATCTTGGCAAACCGCGTCTCAGCGAACATCCAAGGATGCAGCCAGGCCAGAAGATTGTGCGCCAGATCGGTCACCAGCAACAAGGTTTCTTGGGCCGCGAATTGCTGCTTGCGGCGTTTGGGTAACAGCAGACCACTCTTATCCATTTTGATTTCACTCTCGACCGCACCCCGTCCATCATATAAATCGGGGATCGTGTGCCAGTCATGATCGAGCAAGGAATGCACCAAGGTCGCATACTTGGTTTCGCCGCTTTCGGTGACCCAGTGGAGCACCAGGGTTTGTGTGCGGCGGGCATAGCGTGGCGCCTGCGGCACACAGGCCACCCAGCGCTGATCGTGCAACGCATACCAGTCGGCGGCATTGATTTGTTTCGCAAACGCGATCGCCCGTTTGCCGTTATAGCCTTTCATCAACACTTGGTAGTTATGCGTGAGCGCCCAATTGATATTGGTATCGCTACCCAACCCCGCATCGGTGCGAATGAGTACGCGCCGGCCTTGTTCCGGTGTCCAATGCAGCAAGCTTTGGACCGCGCGGAGCGTGGCTTTGAGCACGGTGCTGCCGTGCTGGGAACCCACCGCCAATTTCGAATACAACGTTTCGTGATAGTACGGCGCACTGACCCGGATGACCTGCCGCCCATGGGCATTGCGCTTGCCACTGAAGTAGCCCTTGCAGCTCCCTTCGGCGCGCGCCGACGCCCGCAAGCCCGTCAGGTCAATATCGATGGCTAACAAGTCCGTTTCGAAGTTATGCTGGCAGGCTTGCCCTTCGCGTTGGTAAATGATGTCGAGCGCGGTGCGCAGTTGGGCAACCGAAGTATCCGTGAAGGCATTCAAGGTGTCGGCAGTCGTCGATTGCTCGGCAAACTGGGTACGGCCCCACGCCTCAGCCAAGACGAGATCGGGGCGAATCCGCAAGTCGATTTGTTTAATGGAGGAGCAGTTCGCCAGGATGCTGACCAACACATCTTGCAGTTTTTCATGGGGTGCATGTTGGCGCGTCTTAATGCCCAGCTGCACGCCACACAGCGGTTTCAAGAACTCGGTGCGCGTCAAGCAATAACCGAGCACGGCAAGCGGCGCAAAGCCAGTTGCAAACGGAGGGGGCAGCAAAATGACCTGAGTGTTCATCGGACGGTCTCCTTTGGGATTTTCCGTCCGTATAGCACCCAAAAACGGTTTTTGGAAATGTGCGTTTGTTGGGCAAAATTAGCGTGGTTCCAAGCCGCTACAGCGTTTGGAAACTGGCGTTTGTTGCCCAAAAGTTAAGTGTGAATATCGCTTATGAAGTCCTACATCGTGACTGGCCGCGTTTGCTGGCTCCCGCGGCTACGTTGCTGCGTGACTACATCGCTTATGGAAATAATACTTCCCAACAGCTTGGTAAAGAAGCGCGAGAAAAACTGGAAAGGCTTTTTGATTATGTTATGCGCCCTGTCCCCGGTGGTATGATCCGTTTCTACTATGACATACAATGGCTACTTGTGCTGGAATTGGAAAGCTGGACACGCGATGTAACCGATGTGTCTACATGCGAGTTGTATGTGGATTTGTTGAAACATCTTTGTTCGAATCACGCTAGGTACGACGAAATGGATTACGTTAATACTAACGCAATCCATATGATGGCGCACCATCTTCTATTGAATGACTACTTGAAGCAAATTCGCTTGAAGACATATCATCTTCTTTGGGGACTATACGCAAGTCCACTATCAGTGCCCACTATCAAGCTCAAGATACTCAAGGCATATGAAAGTTCGTTTGGCCAAATGCTTCCCTTTGGCGGTAGCACGTCTCATGAACTTATGAGATTTGATGCAGAGAACTTACTCCCCATTTGCGAAACTTTGGCGCGGACAGAAACACATCTTGCGTTGCAAGCGCATATTTATCATTTGCTAAAGTTGATAGAAAAGCAGCTGGCAGATGGTCGAGCAAATGCTGTTCTCGACCATCTACAAAGCGAACCGCTTCAACTTTATCGCAAGTTTTTCCGTTGGCACTGGGACGAAGAGCGGATTGGAATTACAGGTGATGTAGCGATAAACTTCATAGATGAATTTATAGCGGGGTTGACAGACTACACTGCTGAACGTGTGACCGAGCTTATTGAGTTGTTAAGTCAAATGCAACTTGCCGCCTCTTTGGATAACGGCAATAGTTGGCTGATGAGACAGTTCTTTAACCGCCTTGGGCAAACTCGCTCTGATCTCGCCGAGGTTATCTTGAATGTTATTCAGGAGCATCGGCATCCTTTGTTTACCTATGCGATTACACTGCTTAGTAATCTTATGGCCAGAGATCCATCAATACGGCAAAAATGGGCAAGAAAATGGATATCCTCAGGCGATACAATCTCCGCCCGAACTGTGGCTTGGAGCTATGCCTACAACAAGGTATCTCTAGACGAAGAAGACTGGGAAATCTTGCGAAGGCTAATCACCTTAAAAGATGAGAATGTTGACTTGGCACTCATTGATGTGTTTCTCAGTGCTATCTTGATAGAGGACGATAGGGCCGCTCAAAACTTGTTGGTGCTGACACGTCGCGCTTCTACGGAAGCATATGCCGAGCTCATTGGAGGAATTGTATTTTCTCAAGAAGGTAATACACAGTCTTCTATTCACAAATCTCGGCCTGATGTCTTCCGTCAAATCGTATTTATCTCGACCCAGCTTCCTAGTATCCCAGATCGTCTTTCGGGAGACTTGTCCAAATGCCTGGAAACGCTATGCACGGATAACCTACTGCCATTGATAGACTATGTCACCGCACGCTGCAACTTTTATTCGGACACCGTTCAAATTGGGCAGCCTGTTTACGATACATTCCCCAATCTAAATTTGAAATTCATTCGTAAAAACTCTACCTATCGCGAATTTCTCAGTGAAACCTTGCGGCATGTACGAGATGCAGATAGGAACTTTAAAAACTTTTGGCTTGATGTTTTGAATAGTGTTCTAGCGGATTCAAAAGAAGCATTTGAGAACGAAGGAGTGTCTGAACTCGACTCTAACACATATGAAACTTTTAGCGAGTGGATAAATGGAGAACCAGATCAACTAAAAACTGTGCTGATAGTTCTAAAGACGGTTCACCCTTGGCAATCTTGGTTCGATTTGGTACGTCACATTGTGAAACGTCAAGACGTAACGCTCGACTGGGATGTTTTAATGCAGGTTTTGTATCTAGGAAGCCATTGGGGGCCTACGTCCGCCTATTATAGGATGCGGCTTGCCTTAGTCCAGCAGCAACGCCGAGAAGATGATTCGCCCCAAATGTTGAGGTTCCTTGACTATGTGGAGCGCGAACTTGGCGAAATGATTATACGTGAAGAGGAGCGAGAAAGCGAAGCGCGTGAGTTTGAGGGCGAAGAAAATTGGTAGCAGGGATGGGTAACTTCATCCGCGTTTATCTGCGTCTCTGTTCTTGGCTTTGAAGATACAGACGATTTTGCTATGCGTTGTTGCGATTTCCAACCCCTGGTACAAAACTCGCCGCCCACCCTATCGCAAAAAGGCGGCGCAAAAAGGGCGGATGACAACCCGGCCTTTTTCTGCTAGAATTTCCCCCGTTACGAACCTCTTGATATCCTGGCGTGTATGATGCCTGCACAGACACTCGTCGTCCTTGGCTGTACAGCGTCCGGGTGGGGGATAGAAGCATGTCTCAGAAGGAAATCGAAGTCATTCTCGCGCGACACCTTGCCAGTTATCTGGCGGTCCCGATGTTTATTGTCGATCCG
>JBAVQS010000124.1:0-2163 GCA_049694275.1 Anaerolineae bacterium
TGCTCGCCCGACCAGGGCAGGGACAAGCCGCTGCCCCTACGAGATGTGAGGCATCACCACAAAAGGGCGCATTGACGAGAGTTAGGGTTCCGTTGTATCCTATCAGTGCCAGGTTTAGATCACGCCCATGTCTCTCCAATTCCAGTTACTGGGGCGCCCGCAAGTCTTACAGGATGGTCGCGACGCGACCGGCGAGGTGGGCGCCAAGGCCCTTGCCGTTATTACGTTTCTCGCCCTTGCTCCGACTGCCCGCGTAACCCGCTCCAAAGTGGCCGGCACCTTTTGGCCCGATAAAACCGAAGAGGCCGCGCGCTATCGCTTGCGTCACCTGTTATGGGACCTGCGCAAGACCCTCGAATCGGATTGCATCGGATCGGACAACGCCGAATGCTGGTTCAACCCGGAGGGTGCAACGGTGGACGCGTTGGAATTGCGGCGCGGCGCCGGAACGTTGGGGCTCGATTCTGCACAGTATATTCCGACGGCGGAGCAGGCCTCGCAGCTCGCCGCGCTGGCCGAGCTCTATCACGGTGATCTTTTCGATGGGCTCCCGGTTCGTGAGGCGCCCCTATTCGACGAGTGGCTTTTTGTCGAGCGCGAGCGTCTGCATCTCCTCTACCTGGATCTCCTCTGGGCCCTGGCACGCGCTCTGCAATCGGCCGGGGATTGTGCGGGCGCTGCACGGACGCTGGCGCGTTCAATCCAGCTCGACCCGCTCCGCGAGCGCAATTATCGGGCATTAATGGCGGTGTATTATCAAGCCGGTGACCGTTCCGCCGCCACGCAAGCATTTCACCAGTGCGAGTCCACACTTTCGGCGGAACTGGGTGTTGCTCCTTCGCCTGAAACGAGGCAACTCTACAATCGAATTGTGCGTGGGACCACCTCTTCCGTCGAGACGGATCTCCGGCGCGCAGGCGAGCTTGTCGAGCAGGGGCGGCTGGCCGATGCCTTTACCCTCTGTGCGACGGCCGAGCCGCTCGCGACCGATCCAATCATTCGCAGTCAGTTAAGTCTCCTCCGCGCCGAGATTGCCATCCGGCAGGGCAAAGCGGTCGATTCGTTATCCCTCCTCCAATCTGCGCGCCAGGCGATTGCCAGTCTCATACGCGGGTGATGCCGTCCTGCAAAGTGTGGGGGGCTATCCAGCGAGCATCATCCGTATTATAATACGCCGCACGACCGGATGAACCCCGTTGTACGTTGAACGGACCCAATTCACAAGGAGGCTTTTTTATGCAATCCCCCAGTGCACTTACCGGCAAACCGGATGCAGGAAGCAAGCCAGGCGGCATGCGCCGCATTATCGCTGCGGTCCTGTTGGTCGTGTTTGTCGTAGCGTATTATCTCGTCCTTTCCGGATTCCTGGCCGAGGGCGAAAACCGTGCCACCCCATTTACAATCGGCGATCCGGCGCAACATGCCGATTACGTCAATATCGACGCCAAGCTCATGTCCGTCGACCCGGCCAAGGGCGAGGCGTCGATCCGGTTGCAATTCACTCCCCACGGCGCCTTCGATAAAGGCGGCAACGTTGCCCAGGATTTAAAGCTCTCTGTCAATGGCTCGACTGGCAATGTCGAGCGCGCATTTGCCAAAGGCAAGCCGATGAATCCGACCGATGTGACCGTCGATCTCGTCGGGGTGTTTACCAACTTTCCGTTCGACCAGCATAGCGCCGCATTGGCGCTGAATATGAGCACGGTCGATAAGGATCCAGCACAGGAAACGCTGGTGCCAGTCGTACTAAATTTCTCTGGCTCGCTGCATGGCCTCACCGTCATGCCGGGCAAAGACCCGGAGAGCGAGGATCTCTATCCGGTCCTGGATGTCGGCGTCACGCGCGCCACTTCGACCGTGTTTTTCGCGGTCTTTATTATAGTCGTGATGTGGTTGCTGGCGTTGGGCTCGCTCTATCTGACCGTCCTCGTGTTGCAGGGACGCAAGGTCGAATTGGCGATGTTTAGCTTTTTGGCGTCGCTCCTCTTTGCCTTTCCGGCGATTCGCAATGTCTTACCCGGCACACCGCCGCTCGGCGCATTGAACGATTTCATCGCCTTTTTCTGGACCGAGAGCATTGTCGCCATTTGTCTACTGACCCTCATCGGCACCTGGATTATGCGCCCCCAAAAGTAAGTCGGCCTGCCTGCCGCAATGGCGGTT
>JBAVQS010000125.1:0-6903 GCA_049694275.1 Anaerolineae bacterium
CGAGACCTTTCGCACGCTCAGGGTGACAACCGTAGGCTTAATTGTGCATTGTGTCAAGGAGGATAGAGGATGAGCATCTGGACCAGGTTATTGGCGCGATCGAATGCGTTTGCGTTACAGGTCACGCATGGCCGGTTGGGAAGCCAGATGGGGCCACAATCGGTCTTGTTGCTGCATACGGTGGGGCGCAAATCGGGCAAGCCCTATGCCACCCCACTGTCCTATTATCGTGACGGAGAGAATTATCTGGTTGTCGCTTCCAACTGGGGCCAGGAAACGCCGCCGGATTGGTTTCGCAATCTTGAGCGGCGCTCCCGCACGACGATTGAGGTCAAAGGCGCAACGCTCCAGGTTGAGGCGCGCCCGGCGCAAGGGGAAGAGTATACGCGGCTGTGGGAACTGGTGACGCGCCGGAATGCGCAGTTTGTGGAATATCAAAAGCGGGTGACGCGCCGGATCCCCGTTGTGGTCTTGACCCCCGTTCCGTAACTCAAGACCCAACCTGTGCCCAACGTGTTCAACTCTGCCCGGTCAAATTCTCGTTCGTCATCCAGACCCGGTCCAGGCGACCGGTTGTGTCCATCCCCACAGTGCACTTGAATTGAATCGTCATTTCTTGATCTCCTTATCGGCTCCCGCAAAATTCAGGGAAGCAAGTGATACAAGGCCATCCAGGCGGCCTTGACCTCGGGTGTAAACTCTTCGCCCAACGTCTGCTCGAGCGTCCAAAGCCAGGCCGCGGCCGTCGGATCGTCGTGGCCCTGCTGGCCCCCCTCCCTCGCGGGACAAGACTCCGGCGCTTCTACATCCGGCGGCGTGTCCGGCTGCGTCATGCGTATTAGCATCCATTCGAGGTCGGCGCACCATTTTTGCTTTTGCTCAAGCAGGTCATTCTTGAATAACGGGTGCAGGGCCGGTTCGAGTTGAAACAGGCGCGCATAAAACAGGTCGGCGACGCCGATCAGCGGCGTGAGCCGGACAAATGAGTGTTGAACGAGAGCGATCTCTTGAGCATTCATGTGAATCTTGCGCTCCAGGCCGGTTGAAAACTGTCAGGCGGCTGGACGGTTTGATGGTCGTTGTTTTTTGAGATAAACTATGCTACAGTCACCAACAGTTGCCATTAAACCACACGCAGACCGATCCGGTAATATCATTCGCCGATATAAAAAGTGATACAAGCAGAACGGGGGAGGATGGACCTTGCTTTTGGTCCGTGGCTCAAGCAGCGCCGCCGCGCGTTAAACCTAACCCAGGAAGACCTGGCGCAGCAGGCTGCTTGTTCCATCGTGACCGTCCGCAAAATCGAATCCGGGGACCTCAGGCCATCTCAAGACCTGGCGCTGCAGTTTGCGCGGGCGCTGGGGATTCCGGAAGAGGAGCATGCGGCGTTTGTGACGTTCGCGCGCGCACGGGAGGCAACGCAACCGGCGACGGCGTTCACGGCCGCCCCCGCGCCGCCGGCGCCCGCCGCGCCCACCACGCGCCCGTATCACCTCCCTGCCCAGTTGACTGCGGCGCTTGGACGCGAGCGTGATACCCTCGTCGCGTGCAGCCTGCTGCGTCTCCCGAACGTCCGCCTGGTCACGCTTACCGGCCCGCCCGGCACCGGCAAGACGCGCTTGAGCCTGGAGATCGCCGAGGCGCTTCAGGACGAATACGAACAGGGCGCGTGCTTTGTCCCGTTGGCGCCGCTCGATCACCCGCGCCTGGTCGAGCCGGCAATTGCCCAGGCGCTGGACGTGCGCGAAGCGCCCCAGCACGCACTGCACACCACCCTCGCCGGCTTTCTCCGGGACAATCACCTGCTGCTCGTGCTGGATAACTTTGAGCATCTCTTGTCCGCCGCGCCGGTGGTGGCCGAGCTCCTGGCGCACGCCCCACGCCTCAAGGTGCTGGTCAGCAGCCGCGAGCCGCTGCGGGTGTATGGCGAGCGCGAACTGCCGGTGTCACCGCTTGGCTTGCCCGAGCTCAACCCCTTGCCGCCGCCGGAAGAGCTGCTGAGCTATGCGGCGATTGCGGTCTTTGTCGAACGCGCACAGGCGGTCAAGCCGGATTTTCAACTGACCGCCGAAAACGGCGAAGCGGTCGCGCAAATCTGCGCCAGCCTGGACGGACTGCCGCTGGCGATCGAGATGGCGGCGGCGCGCGTCAAGTGGTATCCGCCGCAGGTCTTGCTGGGACAGTTGCAGCAGCGCCTCGCCTCACTCGCCAGCAACGCCCGCGACCGCACCCCGCGCCAGCAGACCCTGCACGGCGCGATTGAATGGAGTTACAACCTGCTCCTGCCGGAGGAACAGCGCCTGTTCGACCGGCTGGGCGTGTTCGCCGGCGGCTTGACGCCCCAGGCCGCGCAAGCCGTGACCGGGGCGTCCCCTGAGAGCCTCCTTGCACTGGCCGACAAGAGCCTGCTCAAGTATGCGACGCCCGGGCCCGAGCCGCGCCTGTTCATGTTGCGGATTCTGCGCGCGTATGCCCTGGAGCGCCTGCAAGCCGATCCGGCCGAACAGGCCGCGGCCGGGCGCGCACACGCCAAGTATTACCTGGCGCTGGCTGAGTCGACCCAGGCGGAAGCCTCGCCGGAGCGCCCGGTTGAATGGCTCGACCGGCTCGAAGCGGAGCACGACAATTTGCGCGCGGCGCTCACCTGGGCGCTGGCGCAGGAGGTCTCGCTCGGCGTGCGCTTGACCCTCAGCCTGGGGCGCTTTTGGTACCTGCGCGGGCACTTTAGCGAGGGGCGCGTCTGGCAAAGCGCGGCGCTGCCGCATGCGACCGACGAGCAGCGCTTGATGCTCCTGCGGCAGTTGGGCGAGACCTGCTGGAATCTGGGAGCGCTGCCCGAGGCGCAAGCCCATCTCGAAGCCTGCGTCCAGCTTGCGCGGGCCCTCACCGCCGATCCTTCCGCGCCGCTCGCCGACGCGCTGAACCTGCTGGGGCGTGTGCTCAAAGACATCGGGCTCTATAGCGAGGCCAAAGAGTGCCTCGAAGAGGGGTTGGCTCTGGCGCGCCGCCTGCCGGGGACCAATGCGGGGGTCTTGATTCCGCTCCTGCGCAACCTCGGCAATATCAGCATCGATGCCGGGCGCTTTGCCGATGCGGAACGCTATTTTTCAGAGAGCCTGGCCCTGGCGCGCCGTCACCAGGACCGGTTGAGCATCGCGGCGGCGCTCAACAATCTGGGCATTGTCCACATCGAGTTATGCGACTATGATGCGGCGGAGGTGTGCTTGAACGAAGCGCGCTCGATCTTTGAAGCGGACGGCTATCCGTTCGGCACGGCGATGGCGGCGGTCAGCCTGGGGCGGATCGCGCACCAGCGCGGCGACTATGAGCCGGCGCGCCGGGATTTTGAAACGAGCTTGCGCCTGGCGCGCGAGCTGGGCAAAAAGTGGTCCGTCGCCTATGCCCTGAGCAATCTGGGACTGCTGGCATGCGACATGAATGAGTGGGATGAAGGTGAGCGGTATTTCCGCGGGGCCATGCAGGCGGCGCTGGAGGCCGAGGCGCGACCGCGAATCCTGGACGTGCTCTCGGGGTATGCGCGCTGCCTGGCGCGGCAGGGGCAGATGGAGCGGGCGATTGCACTGCTCGGCCTGGTGATGAATCACCCGGCGAGCGAGCACGAAGCCAGCGAGCGAGCACGGGGTTTACTGGCGAGATGGCGAACGCAGCTCCCCGCCGAGGCTGTGGCGGCGGCGCTGGCGCGGGGCCAGGCGTGGGCGCAGGACAGGCCGGAGGCCATCGCCGCCGAGCTGACTACAGAGTCATAGAGAAAAGCGCGAAAACTTTAGGGGGGGATGCCTGCCGGCGGCGTAGTAGACGCGGGCCGCCCCCCATACGGGTCGGCCCGCACCCAGTTCGCGCCGTCGTACAGATGCCATTCGCCGCTTTCGACTCCCACCATCCAGTAACGTCCCTGAGCGTCCTGCACCATCCATTCGCCCAACGCGGTTTCAAACTCGGCGCGCGTGATACGTCCGACGGCGAGCTTGCCTTTGAGAATCAAATACTGGTTCTCGACCTGGTGGAAGCGGGCAACCAACGCTGGCGGCGTGACAGCCGGCTGAGGGGCATTCATCGGAGGCGGCGGAGCGATTGGCAGAGACGTCGAGTTGGCGGGCGGCGGCGTGATAGCCGGAGGTGTCGCATTGATCAGCGGCGGCAGTGGAGCGATGGCCGGCGGCGGAGCGACAACCGGCGCGCCCGGCGGCAGCAGCGTACCGCAGCGCAAACAGTGGGTCTGAACACCGATATTGATCGCGCCGCACTGGGCGCAGGTTGATTTTCGATTCTCCATCGCACGCCCTCTTGCGTTACTTGTTGACGCCCATCTGATTCGCCAGGTCTTGGCTCAGTTGTTCGAATTTCTCCCAATTCTCATCGCTCATGTCCAGCACCGTCTTGACCGCATCCGGCGGCAGCTTCATTTGCCGGGCGGTTTTGGCAAGCAGGTCGTTGATTTTCTGGTCGATGCCGGGTAGGAGTGAGAGCGTGCTGTAGACGCTGCGCGCCAGCGAAACGGTGTGCAGCATATTTTGAACATCCTGGTATCTCTGGCGCGCCTCGGGTAGAGATAACTCATTCGCCCGTTGGCGCCCATAGCGCGCCACATCGTCCACGTTGTTAAAGGTGACCGGATTGTCCGGACTCCCTCCGGCGATCGACCCGGCAGTGAGCAGCATCGCTTTTTGTTCTTCTGGCGTGAGTTGGCCAAAAATCTTTTTGCCTTCCGTCTCGGCCCAATCGACCACTTGAGATGGAATCCGATTGGGTTGGGTTGGCGTCGGTTGTTTCCCGGAATCCGACGTCGGCGCTTGTGTTTTATCCGGCGGCGGCGCCGGCGGCGCCTGAGGTGAGGGCGGTGGTGGTTGCGGCGGTGGTTGCGGCGGTTGCACCGGCGGCTGCACCGGCGGCGTCCCTCCGACGAGCGGTTTCTCGGGCGGCTGTGGCTTGCCATCGCCCCCCGCGCCTGGCCCGGTTCCGCTACCATCGGCCGGTTGTCCTGCTCCGGGGACGGGAGGCGGCGCACCCCCTGAGGTTGCAGGTGGCGCGGGAGAGGTCGGGGTTGTGGTCGGGGGTGGTGTTGTCGATGGAGGTGTTGCCGTCGAGGGCGGCGTGACCGGCAGAAAATCGGTTGGCGGCGTTCGCGTCACGACGATCGCAATGTTGGGATCAAGCGTGCCGTTGGAATTCAGCGTGAACGCGATGCCGTTCAACTCGGTTGTGGTTTGTGTCATGATGTGCGTGGTATTGCCCGTCGCAGGATCGATAGCCTGCCCGACGACATGATCGACCGGTTTGCCGCCGGTCATACCATCAAAGCCGGGACGCGGGCGGCAGTTCACCAATGTCCCATCCGGCAGTGTTGTGCAATCGACAAACCCCATACCTTGCAGTGTTTGCAGCGCGTGCTGTCCACTCAAAATGGCCGTGATCGGTTCCGCGGGTGTGGCGGGCGTACTGCTCGACGTGCTCCCTGGTCCAGGGGTGGCGGCAGCGGACGTTGGCGCGCCGCTCGATGTGCTGCCTGGTCCGGTGGCGGCGGCAGTGGTCATTGGCGCGCCGCCCGAACCCATCCCGCCCAGGCCAATGGTGACCGCGGTCACAGCGGTTGCCGCCGTGGCAGTCCAGGCAAGCACCGCGCCGACGACACTGCCCCGATCACAGTCGGGGTCTTCCTCTGTCCCGGGCACACGCCCCTGGATAATTGCCGCCGCGCGTTCTGTGCATGGGTCCGCCAGGGCGGTCGCGGGAATGAGGGCAAGCCATGCGCCCACAATCAAGGCGCACCAGATGATGCGCAGGTTTTTCACCATTTGACTGTCCTCCTGGCCGTTGCACCCAGCGCCAGCCCATAGGCGATATGCCCGACCAGGCTGGTCAAGACAAAAGCCCAATCGACCAACAACCGAAAAATCGAGGGATACGTGACCAGCATCGTCGTTTCGAGCACCAACCCCCAGAGCACAGCCCACCGCATCCGCCCGCGTCCCAGGGCCAGGGTGTACATCAGCGCGAAAGAGAGGCCGTTCCAGATATGAAAGCCCCAGCCGACCGCTTTGGTCAGCGGCGTGTCCTGATATTGGTCAAGAATCAACAGGCCATAGATTTCGATCGGACGAAATGGATTGAACGGGACCCCGCTCCACAGGATGACCAGGCGCACGAGATCGTACGCCATGAGTCCCAGCACCCCCGCGAGAAGCCCGCCCCACAGGCGATTGAGGAGGACCTCTTCGCGCCCGCGTCCCGAATAGACCAGCAGCGCGACGAACACGATGGCCGTGAGCGGTGCAAGAAAGGTCAACGAGTAGGTTAGCGTCACGACATGCGCGGCGTAGAGCAGGATCGCCAGTCCGGATAGGGACGCGGCGAAGAAAGCGATGAGAAGCGAGGGACGCCGGAGAAAAGCGCTCATTTCCCCTGTGCGAGCTCGGACTCGCGAATCAGCGGATAGGCAATCAACGCGGCGATGAGCGCCGTGAATGTGAACACTGACGCATCGGGCCCGATGAGCGGCAGCCAGTCAAAGAACTTGATCAACCAGCCGCTGATAATGAACGAGACGATGAGCGGTGCCACCCAGGCGAGAACCTTACGCGAGCGGCGCGGCAGGCGGTTGCGCAGCGGCCAGATGGGCAGGAGCACCCGATCGAGGCGGTCGGCGTAGCGACGGATGAGCCACGCAATGGCAAAGCCGATGAACAGCGCAATGAAATTACGCGTGAGGATCACATAAATGAGGATGATCGCCAGAGGGATCCAGATGCGCCATCCCATCCGCCGTATTTCGCCCAGCCCGTCTGTCAAACGCCTGGCGAGAGCCGCCCCAGGAGATATTCCGCCCGTTGGACCGGCGGTGGCCGGAGCGTTTGTTGCGAGGGGTGACTGCGTTGGCGTGGC
>JBAVQS010000126.1:0-1800 GCA_049694275.1 Anaerolineae bacterium
ACGAGTCCCGGTTCGATGCCGCCTTGCTGATCTATGGCGACTTTTGCCCTCTCTCGCCCGAGCAACGTGCACGCTTGCTCGCCAACGTCCGGCGAGCGCTCAAACCCGGCGGGCGCTTTGTGTTCGACGTCTCTACCCCTCACCTGCGCCAGCGCGCCGGTCTCAAGAACGGCTGGTATGCAGCCCAGGGCGGTTTTTGGAAGCCCGGTCCACATCTCGTATTGGAGCAAGGATTCGCGTATCCCGAGCAGGACATTTATCTCGACCAGTATGTCGTCGTCGAGCCGGACGGCAAAATCAGCATTTACCGCAACTGGTTCCAGGACTATACACAAGAGCGGATTCGCGCCGAACTGCAAGCGAATGGCTTTTCCATCCAGAGCCTCTGGAGCGACCTGACCGGCACCCCCTACGCGGAGCCAACGGACTGGATCGGGGTTGTTGCAGGCAAAAGCTCATAATTCGTTTATGAATCCTCTTTGAGGGCCGTTTTCAATTTGTCGACGTCCCTTCGCGTTCTTTGCGCACTTCGCGGTGCAGCTCTTCTACCGGGCACCAGCCGCCACCCACGGTCCACCGGGTTTCCCCATCCCTCTATGCTATAATAAAGCCACAGGGCATCAAGAGATGGAGCAAGTTGAAATGAGAGCGACAAAACGTGAGGAGATTCTCGCGCTATTGCACGAACATCGAGCTGAGTTGACCAAGCTGGGCGCCAAATCCCTCGCCGTCTTTGGCTCGGTCGCACGGGATCAAGTGCGCGAGGACAGCGATGTGGATGTCCTTGTCGAATTTGAGCAGCCCCCCACCTTTGACCATTACATGGATCTGAAATTCTATATTGAAGACCTGTTGGGGCGAAGCGTGGACCTTGTACCTCGAAACAAATTACGCATCGAGATACGTCCCGCCGTCGAAGGAGAGGCGATCCATGTCACGTAGTTACCGACTCTACCTTCAAGACATGTTCGACGCGACCCAGCGAATCTCCGAATATTCGCAGCACATGGATTTTCAAGATTTTCTGGGCAATCGCATGGCCTATGACGCTATCCTTCGCAATCTAGAAATCATCGGTGAAGCCGCCAAGAATGTTCCAACCGAGGTAAGGCAACGTTATCCTCAAGTCGAATGGCGTAGAATCGCCGGCTTGCGCGACATCATGGCGCATACTTACTACGCGCTTGACGACGAGACCATATGGGATATCGTTGAAAACCAAGTGTCCGAATTGTATGAGCAGGTAAGTAAAATCCTGGAAGGCAAAAGCAAGGAAAGTTAGCCAGCGCTCAATGCTCCCATTGGCGTCCTTTGCGCTCTTTGCGGTGAACTTTTCTTCCTGACCACTACCCACCGACCACTATCCACTCCCCATGTCTTACCCAACCCTCGACATCGCCACCTTATGCCTCCTCCAAGCCAAGCCAGCCGTCTTTGCCCCCGGTGAGCCGCAGTTCTGGACGGACCCGCACATTGCCCGCCAGATGCTGCTGTTTCACCTCGATCCTGCCACCGACGCGGCCAGCCGCCGCCCCGAGACTATCGAACGGTCTACCGCGTGGATCGTGCAAACCCTCGGCCTGCAGCCAGGCGCCACCGTGCTCGACCTCGGTTGCGGCCCCGGTCTCTACGCCGCCCGTCTCGCGCAACATGGCCTACGGGTCACTGGCGTCGATTTCTCGCAGAACTCTATCGAATATGCGGCGCAGTATGCAGCGCAACACAATCTCGCCATCACCTATCGCTGTCAGGATTACTTGCAACTGCAAGACGAGTCCCGGTTCGATGCCGCCTTGCTGA
>JBAVQS010000127.1:0-38296 GCA_049694275.1 Anaerolineae bacterium
GTGGCTGTGACTAACTTGAGATGCCCATTCAGGGTAACGCACCCAGTGTTGTTGGCTGGATTCGGATCCAGCGTGCTGCTGACGGTAGCGCAGTTGGTAAAAAGGGCAGGGGGATTGGAAACGCTCACCTGAATCGCGAACTGGGTGACGCTGCCGGCGGCGAGCACGCCGAGCGCGCAGGTCACGGTATTGGAACTGAGCGTATAGCTACAGGTCCACGGCGCGCCGCTCGGGACGATCGTGGAAAGATACTTGACCCCCGTCGGGATCGGGTCCGTGACAACCAGATTGTGCGCAGTGGCAACCCCAAGGTTCGTCACCTGGATGGTGTAAAGGACAAGACTCCCGTTGACCGTCGCAGACTTGGTCAACTGCAGGTCCGCCGGGTCCGTCACAGCCGAGAGGTCGGCGGCGGCGCCGGCCATCGTGCGATAGATCGGGCCGGTGGCGGAAACAGAGGATATCGGAAGGAGCGCCCACAGAACAAATAACAGGCCAAATGGCAGAGACAAAAAGAACACACGTCGGGGGGTGAGCATACGGATCCTCCTCCGCTTACCGAATTCAATCGGATCAATGCACGTCGCGCCCGCCAATCAACCGGAGCGGTACAAAAGAAAAACTGCCTCGACGCGAGATGATGCCAGGAATGATGGTTGTCAAAACAGCAACGAGAAAACAAGCGGCCAACCCAGTGCCCCATTATAAACCTGTTGAACCGAGTGTCAATGGCCTTTGCGGGGTTTCTGACTTAGCACGCGAGCGGAAGAAGAACAACAAGCGAAAGACCGGCGGGCAATTCGGTCGCCAGGTGAGCCACGGGCCGAAACGGCAGATTTTGCCTTTTTTTGCTCCGCTTTATATAATCAAGGTCTGATGAAGTATGCAAGACCGCTTCTGATTGGAACCCTCGCATTTGCCATTACCTCCATCCTGATTGCTCTCGCGCTTGCGACTAGTACCCTGTGGGTTGTACCCTCGACCGCGGTTTCGGCTATTCCCATGCCGACGGTGTGGGGTTCGACCTACGTGGCCAGCCTGGGGACGGCGGCGGGGACGCCCACTCCTGCCGATACCGGAACGCCGCTCCCGACCGATGAGCCTACCGCTGATACGCCCACGCCCATTCCCTTTATTGCCCCTCCGACCCCGCCCACCGTTTCGTCGGCGGCCTTTCAGCAGGGAATGATGCTGCGGACGAATGGGGATTACGCCCACGCGGCGGATTCGTTCCGGGCGGCGCTGAAAGACAAGCCAGATGCGGCGCTCGCTCGCCAGGCCCATTTCCGGCTCGGCGAGGCGTTGTGGCTCTCGGGCGACGACGCCGGCGCAAGCAAAGAGCTGAGCGCAGTCATCGCCGCGGACGATACGGACAACCTGGCCGCACGCGCCCATTATTTTCTGGCGCAGGTGATGCAGAACCAAAAGAATTACAGCGAGGCGCTGGCCCACCTGCGCGCCTATCGCAAACAGACCAAGACGCTCCAGGGAGAAATCGACGGCGCGATCGGAGACCTGCTCCTCTTGCAGGGGAACGGCGCGGCCGCGCTGGCGCAATACAACACAGCGCTCCAGGACTCTACGCTCACTCCCGCACAGCGCGTCGACCTTCTCGACAAGCTGTCGGACGCCTATCGCACGCTGGGACAACCGGCGCAGGCGGCGGCGAGGCTGGGCGAGGCGTTTAACCTTGCGCCCGATGCGGCGACAGCGGCGCACCTGGAATACAAGTGGGGTCTCGCGCTGGATGCAGCGGGACAGCATAGCGCGGCAGTCGGCCACTGGCAGCACACCGTCAACACTTATCCGGACCAGGGCGACGCCTATAATGCCCTCGTCACACTGGTCGATGCGAACGAGCCCGTCGACGATTTCCAGCGCGGGCTGGTCGATTACAACCATGGGGCTTACGACGTCGCCATCCTGGCGTTCAACCGCTTTATCCAGGCCAACCCCGAGCAGAATGCGACCGCGCTCTATTACCTGGGGCGCGCCTATCTGCAGACGAATGCGTACGCGCCGGCGGTGCGCAACCTGGATACCCTGCTCCAGAGCTATCCCAATGACCGGCACGCAGCCGACGCGGCTTATTACAAAGCCCAGGCCATTACCGGGAGCGGGGATACGGCCGGCGGGGTCGCCGCCTATAACCAGTTCGCCGCCAGCTATCCGAACGACGCACGCGCCGACGACGCCATGTACCAGGCGGCGCGCAACCTGGACGCGGGCGGGCGGAGCAGCGAAGCACAGGCCCAGTACCGGAAATTTGTCTCGGCCTACCCCAACAGCCCGTACGCTCCGACCGCCCTATTCGATATCGGGCTCGACGATTACCTGGCGAACAATACCGCCAGCGCGGAAGCGGCCTGGCGCACCCTGGCCACAAGCTATCCGGACACGACCGGCGCGGACCAGGCAAACTTTTGGCTCGGCAAGCTGGCCCAGGCGCGGGGCGACAAACAGACCGCGCAAACCCTTTTTCAGGCGGCGGCGAAACCGCCGCGTTCGTACTTTAGCTATCGCGCGCTCGACGTGATCGCCCCGTTCAACGAAAAACCCGCCTACACGGTCAGCGCCTACCGGATGGGCGCCCAACCGAACGAGATCGCCGAGTTCGAGAAATGGCTGGCAAGCTGGACCGGCGGCGCGCCGGTCTCGTCACAGCTCACGCCCGCGGTGCTGGCCGATTTCTATTTCCGGCGCGGGTCGGAGCTGGCGCAGTTGGACCAGGCAGGCGAGGCGCACGTGGACTTTGAAAAGGTCAATGCGCGGTTCAAGACCGATCCGCGGTCGCTGTACGCCCTTGCCATTTACTATCAGCAGAACAATTACTTTGACCTCTCCATCTCGACCGCCCAGCAGATCCTGGCGCTGGCAGGCGCGGCGAACAAGACCCCGCGCTATTTGCGCGAGCTAATCTATCCGACCTATTATGCCGACCTGGTCGTTCCCTATGCCCAGCAGTACGGGTTTGACCCGGCGCTCTTTTTCGCGCTCATGCGCCAGGAGAGCACGTTCAACCCGCGCGCCATATCCTGGGTCGGCGCAACGGGGCTGACGCAGGTGATGCCGGCGACGGGGGCAGGCATTGCGCGCGACCTCGGGGTGCAGCGGTTCCAGACGGACGACCTTTCCAGGCCGTATACCAGCGTGCGCTTTGGGACCTACTTTTTCGGTCAACTTGCCAGGATGTTTGACGGCAATATCTTTTATACGCTTGCCGGGTATAATGGAGGGCCGGGGAACGCCAAACGCTGGCAGCGGCCGGACGTGGATGTCGCCGTCGAGCTCATCCCCCTCTCCCAGAGCGCAGTATACGTGCGGACAGTCTATTTGCAGTACAACCAGTACCTGGAAATTTATCGCGGGCGGTAGAAGAGTAGCTTAAAGGAGTGCGATGAAGGGTTTACGATTATTTTTGCTCGCCGTCGGTTTCGTCCTGCTCGCCGGGCTGCTGGCCCCAGGGCTCGGAACCGGGACGGCGCAGGCGGCAACGCTCAAGATCGACCCACAGCTACGGGCGGCAATGGCGAATGGCGAGCACGCCCCTTTCTTGCTCGTCCTGAGCGAACAGGCGGACCTGTCGGGCGCGAGTCGGCTTGCGACCAAGCTTGAAAAAGGACGCTTTGTGTTGAATGCGCTGCAGGCGACCGCCAGCCGGACACAGCCGGCGGTGCAGGCGGAACTCGACCGGTTGGGATTGTCGTATCAGAGCTATTACATCGTCAACCTGTTGGCCGTCGAGGATGGGACGCAGGCTGTGATCGAAGGGCTGGCGGCCCGACCGGATGTGGCGCGGGTCGAATCGAATGCCCGCGCCCGCATGGCCCTGCCGGCGCCCAGCGATACGCGACAGCCCGACCTGGCCAGCGTCACCGGCATTCCCTGGGGTGTCCGCAAGATCAACGCGCCCGCCGTCTGGTCAATGGGCGACCGTGGGAGCGGCATTGTGTATGCCGGCGCGGATACAGGCGTCATGTGGAAACATCCAGCCTTGATGAAGCATTACCGCGGGTATGCCGGCGGCGTCGTGAACCACAATTACAACTGGTGGGATGCGGTGCATCACGACGTCAGCGGCAATGGAACCAATCCCTGCGGGTTTAGCTCGTCCAAGCCGTGCGATGATTACGGCCACGGCACGCATACAATGGGCACCGGCATCGGCGACGACGGCATCGGCGACCGCATTGGTGTTGCGCCGGGCGCGAAATGGATCGCGTGCCGGAACATGGAAGAGGGCTGGGGCAGTCCCAGCCAGTATATCGAGTGCTTTCAGTTCTTTCTCGCGCCGTGGAACCTGAAAATGCGCTTGCCCAACCCGGACAAGAACGCCGATGTCATCAGCAATTCCTGGACCTGTCCCCCCGACGAGGGCTGCGCGGCGGATACTCTGCAGGCGGCGGTGGAGGCTGAGCGGGCCGCGGGCATCTTTGTCGTCGCCTCGGCCGGCAACAGCGGCTATGCGGGCTGCAGCTCGATTACAGAACCGCCCGCCCTCTATGAGGCGAGCTTTACCGCCGGCGCCACCGATGCCCAGGATAACCTGGCCGGCTTCAGCAGCCTCGGTCCGATTACCATTGACGGCAGCAATCGTCTGAAACCGGACCTGAGCGCGCCGGGCGTGAGCGTCATATCGTCCTATTACAACGGGGGCTATGTCACCCTGAGCGGCACCTCCATGTCTGCGCCGCATATTGCAGGCGCAGTCGCCCTGTTGTGGCAGGCGCGGCCCAAGCTACGAGGCCACATCGACCAGACCGAGAGCGCGCTGGTCCAGTCGGCCTTTACCGGCGTGTTGAGCAAGTCGGTATGCGGCGGCACATCGAGCCAGGACATTCCCAACAACCTGTTTGGCTATGGCCGCCTCGATATTCTCAACGCCATCAAAAGCGTGGCCCCCTAGCAAAAAGGCCGGCAAAAGCCGTGAATATGTTATAATGGCCCGCAGTATGCCTCTGCAGCTCTATTTGCACGATATTGTCCGCCTGCGCAAGCCGCATCCCTGTGGGGGTTATGAATGGGAGGTCGTGCGACTTGGCGCTGATATCGGCATGGTATGCCTCACCTGCCGACATCGCGTTCTTCTCCCGCGCTCGGAATTTGAGAAACGCATCAAAAAATTCATCCGGCGCGGCAACGAAATCAGTCCGGTCGAACCCAACCATGAATGAAGCTCGCGGCTATCTCGACGTCCTCCGTATTCGGGGGTTTCTCTATCTATGGCTGGCGCAAATTGCGTCACTCCTTGCGCTGAACAGTTCGCTCTTTGTCACGATTATCCTGGTCTCGAAAGCCACCGGCTCGGATACCCAAACGGCCGGCGTGATTGCCGCCTTTAATATTCCGGCGATTTTCCTTTCGGCCTTTGGCGGCATTGTCGTCGATCGCGTCTCGAAAAAGGTCATGCTGGTGACAACCAATGCCCTGCGCATCGGGTTTCAACTGGTGCTGACCCTCGTCGCGTTCCTGGGTCTGAGCAAGCAGATCGACCCGGCCTTTTTCATTCTGCTGGTCTATGTGGCGATCTTTGTGAGCTCGGCCGTCGGCCAGTTCTTTGCCCCCGCCGAGGGCGCGATGATTCCGCTCCTGGTGGGACGCGAAGGGCTCCTCGCCGCCAACTCCCTCTTTACCCTGACCGTCGTCGGCACACAGGTGGCCGCCATCATGCTTTTGGTGCCGTTCGCCATCAAGCTGATTGGCGTCATCAACAGCCTACTACTCCTCGGCATCCTATATATGGTCGCCACGTTCTTTGCCTCACGCCTTCAGCGCGACCAGGCCCCGGAGCGCCAGGTCCTGAGCGCGGGCTCGGCCTGGCGCCAGGCCTGGAAAGAAGCCGGCGAGGGCTGGGATTACGCGCTCAAACGGCCGGTCATCATGCTCGCCATCTTTCAGATTGCCCTGGTGGCGGCGCTGGTGTATGTCGTCGGGACCATCGCCCCGAGCTATACGTCGAGCGTGCTGGGGTTGGGTCCCGAGGACGCCATCTTTATCTTTGCGCCCGCCGGCGTTGGAATTTTAGGGGCGAGCGCGTTCGTCGTGCGGTATGGGCCCCGGTTTCATCGTTACCTCTTTCCCATCATTGGCACCATCCTAATGGGGTTGAGCTTTTTGGCGCTCGGCCTGATCGGCAGCTTGAGCGGCGGCCCGCAGGCGCCGCTCTTTCGCCTGTATCCCAACTTGACCCTGACGGCGACGAGCGCGGTGAGCCTGGCCTCGGTCTTTGCCGGAGTTGCGCTGGCCTTTATTCTCATTCCCGCGCAGACAGCCGTTCAGGAAGAAGCACCGGACGAAATCCGAGGGCGCGTGCTCACCGTCCAGTTCACACTCTCGAATGCGCTGGGCATTATTCCGCTGCTCATTATTGCTACCCTGACCGATATCTACGGCACGCCCTATGTCGTCATGGGCGTTGGGGTTGCCCTGCTCGTCGTAGCGTTGGTCAACTATCTGTATGCACGACAATTGACCCGTCACCGGCGGCGCAAGCCGGTTTTGCAAGCGCTGCCGATCCCTGGCACGGATGTGACGACGGTGCGCGCCGACACCAGCAACGGGAACGACGCGGCGGTCGACGAGCAGACCCTCCCCCAATAGAACATATAAAAACCGAATCTGGAGAGACAGGCGCATGCATATCGGCTTTTTCACAGATGGCTATCTACCGCAACTGAACGGCGTCGCGACCTCTATCGACCTTTTGGCGCAAACCCTCGAACGATTTGGGCAACAGGTCAGCATCTTTGCCCCCGCCATGGATGGGTACGTGGACAAGCACCCCGGCGTCCACCGCCTCTCCTCGGTCAAGGCCTTCAAAGACCCGCCGCTCTGGCTGTCCTCCCCGGTTTCGACGCGCGTCTGGCGAGAAACGCGGCACATGGACCTGGATATTGTTCACAGCCACTCCCCCTTTGCGCTTCATGTACTCGCCTATCAGGTGGCCCAGCGCCAGCACATTCCGCTTGTCTACACCTATCACACCCTTCTGTCGGCGCACGTCCACACGGTCAAGCTGTTCAAACGCACCATCGTGCCACCCCGCCTGGCCGAAAAGTTTAGCGTCTGGACATGCGATATGTGTGATCGGGTCGTCGCGCCCTCCGAAAAGATCAAGGACCTGCTCGAAAGGTATGGGACGCATTGCCCGGTGACGGTAGTGCATAATGGGATCGCGATGGACCGCTTTCAGAATGTCGAGCCGGGGTTTCTCCACGCGCGCCTGGGATTGCCCGCCCAGGCGCGCATCCTGCTCGCCGTGGGACGGTTGACCCAGGAAAAGAACGTCGGCTTTCTCGTGAATGTCCTGGCCCGCGTCCACGAGTACAATCCAGATGTCTATCTCATCCCGGTTGGTCAAGGCCCTCTGCGCGACGAGTTCCAGGCGCAGGCGGCCCGGATGGGTATCGGCAAGAACCTGGTATTTACCGGCCCGATCCCGATGGAGGAGATGCCACGGGTGTATGCAGACGCCGATATATATGTCTCCGCTTCGTTCTCCGAGGCGCACTCGATGGCGGCCCTGGAGGCGCTCGCCTCCGGAGTCCCCATGGTCGTCGTGCGGGACCAATCCCTGGCCATGATGGTCGTAGAGGGACAAAACGGGTTTGTCGTCGATCTGGACGAACAGGTCTTTGCACAGCGGGTGCTCGATATCCTGGAGCATCCCGAGGCCCAACAAACGATGCGCGCGTGCTCGCGGGAGATCTCGAACCGGTTCTCGATCGAGAACCAGGCCCACGAATTGATCGGCGTTTACAGTGAGGTCATCGCGGCGCGCAACCGCAAGCGATAAGAGCAAAATTCCGGCAAAGTCGCCATCCGAGAATTGTTTCGAATCCCAATCCGTGCTATGATTTGGATTTGTTGTAGCACGATTGCGCCGTACTGGAGGTCGAATTGGCGGCTTTTTTACTATTGTATATTCTGGCAGCCATCGCATTGGCTGTCTTTAGTCTTAATTACCTTGTCATGGCTGGGCTGTACCTCTTGCGCCCCGATAAACCGCATGCACACCCGCTCCCGGACCAACTCCCCCGTGTCACCGTACAGCTTCCTATCCTGAACGAACTGTATGTGGTCGAGCGCTTGATCAACGCGGCGGCCTTGCTCGACTGGCCGCACAATCGGTTGCAAATTCAGGTGCTGGACGACTCGGACGACGAGACCACGCAGATCGCGCAAAAGCGAGTCGAGTACTTGCAGCGTCAGGGCATCGCCATCTCGCTCATCCGGCGGCGCGACCGCAGCGGATTCAAAGCGGGCGCGCTCGCCAAGGGGCTGGAACAGGCCACAGGCGAGTTTATCGCCATCTTTGACGCCGATTTCGTCCCGCCGCCCGATTTTCTCAAGCAGACGATTCCCCATCTTCTCGCACGCCCCGAGGTGGGGCTCGTGCAGACCCGCTGGGGCCACCTGAACACTCAGTATTCCCCCCTAACCCGCGCCCAGGCGATTGCGCTGGATGGGCATTTTGTCGTCGAGCAGCAGGCGCGGTCGGCCTACGGCCTGTTCATGAATTTCAACGGCACGGCGGGGGTCTGGCGGCGCACCTGCATCGACCAGGCGGGCGGGTGGCACGACGATACGTTGACTGAAGACCTCGACCTGAGCTATCGGGCCCAGTTAGCCGGGTGGAAATTCCTGTTCCTGCCCGATGTCGTCTGCCCGGCCGAGCTCCCCCCGCAGATTCACGCATTCAAGCGGCAGCAATTCCGGTGGGCCAAGGGCTCAACCCAGTGCCTGATCAAACTTGCGCCCCGGGTACTCACCACCCCCGGGCTCTCGCTCTTCCAGCGGGTCGAGGGGATCCTGCACATGTCCGGCTACCTGATGAACCCCTTGATGCTGATCCTGTTGCTCACCACAGTGCCGCTGATTGCAACCGACACGCAGTTTCCCCCTATCATGCTGTATTTTACCCTGAGCATTTTGGGGCCGATTGGCGTCTATGCGCTATCCCAGCGCGCACTCTATCCGGATGCCGGAATCCGGATGCTCTATTTTCCCGTGCTCATGCTGCTGGGAACCGGTCTGGCGCTGAGCGATTCGATGGCCGCATTCGAAGCGATGATCAGAAAGGGGAGCAGTTTTCGCCGGACGCCCAAGTTCAGTGTCGAACAAGAGCAGGATACCTGGGATGAAAAACGCTACCGACTGTCGCTCGGACCGGAGATCATCGCCGAGACGATCCTCGCCCTCTATGCTTTGCTGGGGATAGCGATTGCCTGGGAGCATCATTCGTACTGGGCAATTCCCTTTCTGGCCCTGTATGCCTGCGGGTTTGCCTTTGTCGTCGCACTGGGCCTATGGCACTCCAGGCCCATATCGCGGCGGCGGAGGGAACTGGCGAGTGCATCGGAATGAAAAGAGGGGCAGCGAAGACCCCTCTCACTATTTTCCATCGAGTTAGATTAAAGCTTGACCTCGGCCAGAATCGCCGAATGGTCCGAGAGGTAGGCTTCGATGCCGTTGACGAGGCGAACAGGCCGGGCCAGAACGATTTGGGCGGAGACCTCTGGCAACTGTCCTGCCGGCGCGCGCACGAGGACGTGGTCGAGCGGCAGGGCATAATGTGCGGGCAGGAACCGGGGCGGGCGAAAGGTTGGCTGTGCGCTAGAGGCAAGGGGGTCTATCAACCCGGCGGCGCGGACAAAATCGCCATAGAGCCGCGTACCGGTCGGAATGTTGAAATCACCGACCACAATGACGAGCCGGTCGCGTTCAATCTCGTCAAGGGTGTGCAAAAGCTGTTCGAGCTCGGCCCCTTGATGCCGGGCGTAATGGTTGCCGTGAGACCAATCGGCGTTATAATTCGCAAGCAGGTGGGTATTGACAATAACGACCGGCGTATGCGGCAAGGTTAACTCGGCAATCAGGATGCCCTTGTGCAAGAGCCAGTCCGCAAAACCGGGGGAATGTAGGCGTCCGCGTTTTTCATACAGAACAAAGCGCTGGCGCGCAATGGGATGACGGGAGAGGGTGAGCAATCCGCCCCTGGGAGTATAGAGATAGGGCGCAGACGCCGAATGCGCGTACTCGGGCAGAGAACGGGCGAGGAGCCGGGCATAGCGCCAGAGGTGAACCTCTTGAAAGCAGACGACGTCGAGCGAGAGAGCTTGCACCTCCTGCGCGATGGTCTCAAGGCGCGGGCGCGTCGTCCGATCGAACGGGAGCGAGTAACAGTTGAGCGTCAGCAGGCGAATAACCACGTCAGGACCACATTGTATTACAAACAGGTGAGGCAATCATGATTATACTGAACCGGCTTGTGCGCCTGGCGCTGTGGATTGGCGTGCTCTGGTCGGTGCGGGGCACCCGGCGTCATTCTCGGGTCGCGACGACTTGGGTGACCCATCTCGTGGGGAATACGCTTTTGCTGGGGCTGCCCGAAATCTATTACAGCCTGGCCGCGCTGTTCAAGCTCGACCGGCATACCCGCCGCGCTCCGGACAGCCTCGTCGGGACGGCAAACGAGATCCTGCGCGAGATGGTCGTCGATAATCCCCATTACGCGGGTTATGTCGCCCCGGTTGCGGGCGCGATCATCGTCGCGCACCCCCGGATTAACCTCTACAAGAGCAACTGGGCCAATCGCCAACTCCTGGGCCTTGGGCTAGACTCAATCCCCCACGGGATGACTGCGTTTACGCTCACGCAGATGGTCTTTGATTTCCTCGCATCGCCCGCCATCGCCAGACGGTTCCCGCAGGCCTGGCAGCATTCGACCCGCATCAGCGCCGGCGTGCTGGCCGCCGCCTCCCTATGCTATGAAACGGGGGAATTCCTCATTCATCTTCAGGAACTGCGCCTGGTCAAGGACGACCCGAGCCAGATGGCGATGGAATGGTCATTCCCCGATACCCTTCAGGATCTTTTTGCCAATACAGTCGGGTGGCTGCTGGCGGTGGTGGTGCATTTCAGTTGAATTTTGGTTACTTGTCTGCCCCTAGAAACCGGACCACGCGGGGATAGGTGCGCAGCTTTTCGGCCCGGATAATCGCCTCAATGTCAGAGGCGGTGCGATCGAGCTCTCCCTCACGATTTTGCACCACATATTCAAACTTGGACATTTCCTGCATTTCGACGGCGGCCATGCGCAGGCGCTTTTGCAACCCCTCTTCCGACTCGGTGCGGCGGGCCCGCAGGTGCTGCTCCAATTGCGCCATCGAAGCGGTCATAAAGACAAAGACGGCGCCTTCGACCCGGCGCTGGATGGTCGCGGCGCCCTGCACGTCGATGCGCATAATGACATCATAGCCCTGGTCGAGCATTGATTCGATCTCACGCCGCGAGTTGCCGTACTGGTATCCATAGACGACGGCATGCTCAAGAAACTCGTTGTTCGCCAGCTTGACCGAGAAATCTTCGGGCGTGACAAAATGATAATCGACCCCTTCCTGTTCGGAGGGCCGTTTGGGGCGCGTCGTATTGGTGACGAGAAAATGGAACGGCGCGCCGCGTTCCTTCATCCGCCGCAGTGTCACATCCTTGCCCACCCCCGACGGGCCCGAAACAATGACGAGGAGCGGGTGCGGCGCCGGGGCCGGCGCACGTGAATCGTTCGAGGCCAGAGTGCTCACGCTAATCTAACCCTCCATTTGTAGGTCGAACCGAATTCGGGGCGCCCAGGCGAACCACCGTGGCGCGGGTCGGTATTCCAGCCATCACATTCGTCGTATCGACAATCAACCCGGCATGGTTTGCGACGAGCGTATAGTCAACCACGTGATGCCCCGTCACCACCATGACAACATCCGCGCCGGCAATCGCCTGTGCGGTCAAGGGCCTGGATTCCAGGCGCACTGACGGCGGATAGAACACGCTGCCGCCGACATGAAAGCCCGGCACGTAGGGATCATGGTATGAGACCTGCGCGCCGCGCGAGAGCAGCAGCTCGACGACCCGCTCGGCGGGCGAATTGCGCGCGTCGTCGATATCGCGCTTAAAGGCAACGCCGAGGATCAGCACCTGCGCGCCCGCCAGGGGCTTGCCGGCGCGGCTGAGCGCATCGCCGACCAGATTGACAGCGTGAAAGGGCATGGATTGGTTGACCTCGGCGGCCAATTCGATGAACTTTGTATAGAAATCGAACTCGCGCGCTTTCCACGAAAGGTAATAGGGATCGACCGGGATACAGTGCCCGCCAACCCCGGCGCTCGGGTAAAACGGCATGAACCCGAATGGCTTGGTCCTGGCAGCATCAATCACTTCCCAGATGTCAATGCCCATCCTTTCGCAGAGCAGCGCCAGTTCGTTGACCAGCGCGATATTAACGCTACGAAAGATATTTTCGAGCAACTTGCTCATTTCGGCAGTGCGCGGCGAAGAGACGACGCAGACCTGGGGTGTCAGAATGGTCAGCAATTGCCGGGCGAGCTCGGTCGATTCCGGGGTGAGCCCGCCCAACACCTTGGGAGTGTTTTTCACATTCCATCCGGCGCTGTGAATGGCGCCAGGGTCGATGCGCTCGGGGGAAAAAGCCAGGTGAAAATCCTTTCCGGCCTTGAGCCCGCTCGCTTCGAGAATGGGCTGCACCACCTCTTCCGTCGTTCCAGGATAGGTCGTGCTCTGGAGAATAATCAACTGGTCGTGGTGGAGGTGCGGTTGAATGGATTGGGCCGCCATTCTGACGGCGGTCAGGTCCGGAGCTTTCATGGCGTCGAATGGAGTCGGCACGCAAATGAAAATGACATCGGCTCGCCTCAGGACCGCCGGATCGGACGTCGCCTGTATCCGCTTTTGATCCCGCAGTGCGCGAAGAGTTTCGGACGAGACATCGGGAATATAGCTATCTCCGTGATTGATCGCTTCCACTTTGCGCGAGTCTAGATCGACGCCGGTGACAGAATAACCCGCCTCGGCAAACGCGACGGCGAGGGGCAAACCGACATAGCCGATGCCGATGACGGCGATGACCGCGCTCTTGTCCTGAATCTTATTTGAGAGTCGATTCGTTTCTGATTGAAAGGTTGATCCCATGACTATGTTCTACCTCATCGATCTGATTGGGCTTGACTGGACTCAGCTGTCAGATTCGGAATAGTCGTATTCAATAATCCTGCCTTCTGGGCGCCGTCGCGATAGGCCGCACCGAAAAGCTGCGCAAACATCAGTTGAATGTAGAGTTGAATAGGCGCCATTAAGAACGGGATGAGACAGCAGAGAATGATCGTATATTCCAAGAGCGTAACCGCGAAACTGAGACCAAAAGCGATCCCGAAATAGACGAGCCAGGCGAGGGCAAATCCGCCGGCATTGGCGCGTAGGATGCCCCATACCTGCCGCAACTGATAGCCCGCGCCGATCCGGCCCGTTCGGAGATATTCACCCATAGCAACCGGAGTGAACACCAAACCGATCATCGCCAGCACCCAACCCACAGCAAAAAAGAAAACGAAACCTAACCATTGGAGCAAAAACAGACTGGCAAAGGGGGCCGCTTGGTCGGGGGATTCCCGCGCCGCGGCTAGTCCGAATGAGCCCAACATGGATAGGACGATGACCAGTGCAAAATCGATGAACCAGAGGATATACCCGGGCAGTACATAGCCCGCGGATGCGAGCAAGGCCTTGACGCCATCGATGAACAGTTGGCCAAAATCGGTCCAACGGGGGAGTGTACGGGGTTCGCTGCGCATCTGTGACCGCATCAAAATCAGAGCGTATCCAAGGATGAGCGGCCCGGCGACGAGAAAGAGAGGCGGAATCAGACCGGCCAAGGCAATCAGTGACCCCGTGAGGAATTTCTGTTTCCACTCGGGGTCCCGAAACATCCATGTGAAATCTTGTTGAGTGAGTGTCACTTGGCCTCATTTCCGTTAGCCGGGTTGGGCGTAGCGAATGGCGCCTGCTCAAGGCGAACCAGGGCCAGGATTCCGATCAGGAGAATGGCAGCAAATATTGCATAGGCAATAGGCTGGATCATATTCTGAATCATAAAAGCGATCAAGCCTAACAGCATTCCCACGCCATAAATGGCGACCACCGCGCGCCGAGGCGACAGGCCCATGCGCACCAGCCGATGAGAGAGATGATCGCGCCCCGGCGTGGTCAGTGGATTGAGCCCACGTCGCAAGCGGGAGATCACCACCAGTGTAGTATCAAAGACAGGCACGCCGAGGACCAACACCGGAATCATCCAGGTCACCTCGTCAGGATGTCCGAGAAAACGGAGCTTGATGCCGACTGCAGCCAGGAGAAAACCGAGAAAAAGGCTCCCGGTATCCCCCATGAAAATCGAGGCCGGGTTAAAGTTGTAAATCCAAAAGCCGAGCGCCGCACCCAACAAGGCCAGCGACATAGCCCCTACCAGCACCTGCCCATTCGACAGGGAGAGCAGTGCAAACCAGCCGGCGGCAACCGCAGTAACCCCGCTGGAAAGCCCGTCCATATTGTCCAGCAGGTTGAGCGCATTCGTGATGCCGACGACCCAAAAGATCGTTATGCCAATATTCAGCCAGGGGTTGTGCAGAAACTCGGTCTGCACACCAGTGCCGATCAAGATGGCCGCCCCGATCGCCTGCCCAATCAGCTTCAAGATTGGGCGTAATCCGCGCCAATCATCCCAGATTCCGAGAAAAGAAACCCAGGTCGCGCCAACGAAAATGCCGATCAGTTGCTCGACATAAAACTGTGCACCAAAGAGGAGCAAGGCGGCGACAAAAGCGACATAGATCGCCACTCCTCCCAGCAACGGAACCGGCTTGGTGTGAACCTTACGTGCGCTGGGGTGATCGATAATGCCAAGCATCGGCGCCAGTTTACGGACGATTGGGGTCCCGCCAATGGCAAAAACAAGGGCGCTGACAAAGATGAGGAACATTGGCATCCCAGATAAATTACCAGTCACCGGTTCTCCCCTCTTGTCAGGATTGTAGTTTGGCGCTTAGCGCCCTGAGCGCATCCTGTGCCAGGCTGTCCTTGGCCTGCGCGGTCTTGAGCAAATTCTGGACGGACACGAGCGCGGCATCCTTCTGCCCTTTCTGTGCGCTGTCGAGCGCTTGCCCCAACTGTTCCCAGAACGCGCGATCGGCCGCCGGAGACAGGCTTGTCGTCGTCGCCAGGACGCTGGCCGCCTCGGACCATTGATTCTGGCGCAGGAGCAGCAGGGTTACCCGGCGATGCGATTCATAATCATTGGGCAACAGCACGGCCACCTTTTGATAGGGCGCCAGCGCTAGATCGGGCTGTCCCCGCGCGAGCCAGCTATCGGCGAGCTTGCGCTGTGCTTCGGCGTCATTGGGACTCGTCAACGTCGTAGAGATCAACTGCTGGAGACTGACCAACGACCCGCGAAAATCCTGATACTGTTTGCGCGTAGCCGCGTCAGTGGATGGAATGAGCGCCAGCGCGGCGTCGACCTCCGCAATGGAGGGGCCAATCTGTCCGGTCTTGGAATAGTAATTCACCAGGCTAGTATAGAGCTCGACCGAAGGCATCGCGCTCACAAATTCCTCGAGCGCGGAGGCAAACTGTGCGCCCTGGCCGGCGGCGACCGCCTGGTCGCCAGCGGTGGCCAGCGTTTGCATCGCGAGCGAGCGACCTTCAGCGCCAAACGGCTCGCAAGAGGAGGACAGCTTGAGCGCCGCAAGGGCATCGCTGGTTGCGGCATCCCACTTGTCCTGCGTCACACTGCGGACGGCAAAAGTCAAACAAAAATCGGAATCCAGTTTGTAGGAACGGTCCAGCATATCGGCCACACTGCGGCGATACTGGGCAACGGTTTCAGCACTCAGCGTCAGTTGCGCTTGCTTGAGATAATCAAGCTCGGCCTGGGCAAACTGATCGTACAGGTGCGCCGTATTGGGACTCAGCCGAATCGCGGCCTGGTAATATTCGAACGCTTTCTGATACTGCGCATCTTGCTCGGACGGACTGGAAGCCAGAGCGGCCCAGGATTGGTGCAAACGCGCAAGATTAGCGCTGTGGTCGGTATTGAGTGGATTGAACTGGCGTGCGGACAAGAGCGCCGATTCTGCATCTTTGAGCGCTTGCTGCCGGGTCGTTATATTGTTCGTCGACTGGCTCAATTGCAGATAGGACCGGCCGAGAAAGAGCCAATAGAAATCCTGCGTGGGCTCCAGAGCCAACGCCCGCTTGAACAGCGCGATTCCATTCGGCAGATTCTCTGGACTGGTCATACTGGCGGCCTGTTTGTAGATCATGTCCGCCTGCACAGTGTTAATATTTGTCGAACCGATAAGGATGGCGACCACCAGGACAAGGGCGGGCGCAACGATCCAATTCGCCGGACGCGCAACCCAGAAAGTACCCGGGCGCTCGTCCATAAGCAGCGTAATAGCAATGACGACGGCCATGACGACCATAAAAACCACAAAGAGCGTCACAGAGGCAAAGAGCGCGTCAAAGGTCCCCGAGCCAACCGTGCTAATTAACATCGTGTGATAAAGCAGGAACGACGCCAGAATGGCGAGAGCGAGGACAGAGAATAAGACCGCGGCCGTCACCCATTCGCCTGTGGGAAGAGCAATATTCCATCCCCATTCCGTCAGCGCGATCGCCAGCATGACGACAAAGGTTCCGAGAAAAAGCCAGAGTAACGCATAAGAGGGAGCGAAACCGGCAGTCGTCGCTTTGCTCGTCAAGGCAGTGATAATGATATCAAAAGCATTCGGGGTCCTGCCCGTAATCGCGCCTATGCTCGACGAGGTGATATAATCAAAGCCCATTGTGGCCAGGATCAGGCCCCCGATAAAGGCGTGGGCAAGAAGCGGTGTCGTCGAGATGATGCGGGGCGCAGGCCCCATCGCCGGGGTTGTTCTGTTTACCAGACCGGGGTTCGCTTGACGCCCGGTCCCTTCCTCGCCGGTAGACCGGCGCCCCTTGCGACGGCGCGCACGTCCGACGGAGCTATTAGGAAGCGTCTCGGCATCCATAACTGGCTGCGCATCGGTCTCATCCGGCGCGCTCGTTGCCCGTTCCAGGGCCGGCGCCGTCTCATCGACAAGCCGCGTCCCTGCAAAAACCAGCAGAGCGGCGAGAAACCAGAAATAGGTGCGTGTTGAGACAATCGCAATGCCGAGGTGAATTTCAGTAAAATGAGCAACGATGGCGGCCAGACAGGCGATCAGGACCAACGCGCGCAGGGGATCCTGATTGTGCCGGACCTCATTACTGCGGAATAGAGCAAAAACGACGAGATAGATAAAAAGGCCGCCCAGCATCCCCGCGGGAAGGCCGAGCCCGAGGAACTGCCAGCCCAACGTCAAGCCGGCTGCCAGCGTTCCAATAATCCCGCCGGCGTACCACAGCGCGATCAAAACATTTCGCTCGCGAGGGGTATTGACCAGGCCCAGCCATTTCAGGCCAAAATAGAAAATGGAGAGGAAGAGAATATTTTCGGCGAGGAATCCCAAAAGCCCGGTCGTGACGAGCGCGTCAAAGGTCTCGTTATGAGAACGATCGGGAGTTGCGTTGCGCGATTCGATGTGCGCGAGCGCGGGCGGGTAAAACGAACTGTAGGCAACGTACATCGCCTCGGGCCCATAGCCGATCAGTGGACGAACCGGATTCAGAACGTCAATACCGCTCGCCGGGGACCAGAGCGGAGCGTGCGGCAGCACGAGCGGGAGCGCTCCCTGCCAGATCAGCACACGGACAAGACCGGTGCCCCCTTCCGTATCAAAGACCTGGCCCAGGCGACCGATATAGGGGATGTCCCGCAAACCGGCGAGTGCCGTTCCCGCCGTCATATTGAACCCAATGAGCAGAAGGACCAGTACGGAGGCAGAGCCCATGACGCCGAGCGCCAGCCGGCGCGCCCCGCGCACCAGGGCATAAAGAAGCGCAAAGGCGAAGAGTCCTGCCATCATCCCCAGGAGCGGACCGCGGCTCTGGGTAAACAGGAGGGTGAGTCCCTGCACCGCGAGGAGAAGAGAATAGATCGCCGTCAGCAGGAATGCGGCGACGCGCTTGTTGAGCAAAAATCCGGCGACCCACCAGACCAGGACCACCGCCACCGAAATGACAAGCGCCGTGGTAAAATTGGATGACGCGGCCGCCAGTTGTTCCGGGGTCAACCGATCCTGAATCTGAGCCTCGATGACCTTTTTTGCGCCGAACTCGAACAACAGCCCCCAGGCAGCCGCCAGCAACAATACGGAGGCTACCGCGGCGCCATACAACAGACCCCGGGCCCATGTCCGAGAAAATTGCGCCGAAGCGCGACCGGTCTGTTCCACCAACCGGCCGAGCGCCAGCGGAATGACCATGATCAGATAAGCGCCGACAAAGATCGAATTTCCCATGTTTGAAGCGACGCGAGTGTTGACATCGCCACCCCAGGGGAGTGGGTCCAGGAAATAGTGCTGGATCAGACCATAAAACGCGACTGGAAAGCTTGTGATCAACGCGACGTTAATCGCCCGGTCGAGCTGGGTCCGGGTATGCATTGTGCTCGCCGCCAGCAGGAAAATGACGATATAGGAAAACGTCGAATAGAGGCCCTGCATGCGGGTGTACGAGCCGAGGAAACTGATGCTGGGCGAGACCGATGCAATCGTGCTGATAATATAGGCCACCACCAGGGCGAGCGTCGGTAGCACAAGCGGGTTGGAGCGCGACCACTTTTCAGGAACGCCGCGCAACCAGATAGCCCAGGGACGGGGCGCAGTCTCGACTGGCGAGGGGGACGACCTGGCCTGCCGGAACTTCTCGGCGCGGATGACCAGCCAGGCCGCAATCATCACCAGAGCCAGCGTTCGCACGAGCGAAATCTTGTCAGGCTCAAAGACGCGACTCGAATAGACATTAAAGAAAAGCGGCGCCATAATAATCGCCGCCAGCCAGGAGGCCTCAATCAGTTTTTCGCATAATGCGTATAGTCTAGACATTGGGCCTATGATAAACCAATTGGAACCAAAAAGCAAAACCCCGCCGTTTGTCAGCAACAGGCGCCCGGCATAAAATAGAATGACCAATCTTACGACAGGTAAAATGATGAATGAACCTAACCGGCCCGGCCGCAACGACCCTTGTTGGTGCGGCAGCGGCAAAAAATACAAGAATTGCCATTGGAATGCCGATGAGCAAGAAGCCATCGCCAAGGCGCTATCGACCAACCTCTTGATGCAACTGCAGGAATATGCCCTGCAACTCCGTTTCGACCGCGACTTGCAAGCCGCACGCGAGTTTTTCTATGGTCCTGATTTTGAGCCGCCGGACGATGACGAGGATGAAACATTTTTAGCTGCCGAAAGGGCGCTGGATTATTTCATTTACGATTACCGGCTCGGCGACGACCGACGGGTTATTGGGCAGTTCGCCGCCGAATATAGCAAACGCCTGCGTCCCGATGAGCGCTACCTGCTTGCAAACTGGCAGCATTCTCGCTTGGCCGCGTATGAAGTCCTCACGGTCACCCCCGGTGTCGGCCTGCGCTTGCGCGACCTGGTTTCCGGAGAGGAATTTGACGTGCGCGCGCCAGAAGCGGCAGAACATGTCAACCAGTGGAATGTCCTCTTTACGCGCGTCTTGCCCGCCGGCAACCATTATCGTCTGGGCGGCATGGGACTCTACATTCCACCGCGCTTTCGAGACTGGCTCCGCGGGTACGCGCAGGATCTCTGGTCCGAATATCGCTTGCGGCATGAAGGCGAATCGTATGAGGATTTTCTGCACGCCTCCAGCCAGTTGATCAACCAATTCATTCTAAACGAAATCGAACCGGTCATGAATCAGTTGCCGACGCTGGTGAATGCCGAAGGGGACCTAGTCGAAATGTGCCAGGCGGCCTATGATGTCGTCGATTACCCATTGGCCCTCGCGGCGCTACGTGAAGCCGAGGAATTCGACGAGGTCTCGGAAGAGAACGAGCCGGAAAAAGAATTCACCTGGCGAGAGGCCGGCGAATCGCTCGATCTGTTACGCGAGTACGGTCCCGAATTCGAATATCACCAGGCGACCGGCGTGGAACAGGGGGGCGTTCGCATTCTGGGGCGAGTAGCGCTTGGCGAAACGGAATTGGAACTGGAGACACAATCCGAGCGTCGGCTGGCGGCCGGAAAAGAGCTATTGGAAAAACGGCTGGGCAGCGCAATCCAATTCGTCGAAGACATCATCCAGCCGCTTGAAGACGTCCTGGCCGAACTACCAGATTCAGATGAGGAATCCGACGAGGAGCCGGAACTCTCTGAAGAACTGGAGGAATTCGCGGCGGAGGCAATGGCCAAAGAAAAACATGGCTGGATCGAGCGCGAGGTTCCAGCCCTTGACGGCAAGACGCCGCGTGAGGCGGTCAAGACCCTGGCAGGCCGGATTCGCGTAATTCGACTGTTGAAGGAATTTGAAAGCCTGGAATCGCACCGGGCCCGCGCCGGCGAGATTTCTTATTCATGGGATGAGGTCAAACAGGAATTGGGACTAGACCAGGCAGAATTCCTGACCGAATCCAAGCTTGAGGACCAACTGGTTGAAGAATTGGAAGAAATAGAGGACCTGGCGCATAAAGATCGCCCGGAAGAGGGGTTGGCCTGTTGGCATGCCCTGCGTGATCGTTATCGGATTGCCGGTGTAGGCGATTTCGATTTTGCCGAAGTCTGGGATCTATACGAGATTTATGACGAGGCGCTGATAGAATTGGTCGACCGCCTGGCCTCTGCCAAACAGTGTGAGCAAGGCATCGCGCTGACGCAGGAACTGGCCGCTTTTGATCCCGACGAACAAGAACGGTGGCGCGCCGAAGAAGCGCAATTGCGCGTCGAGCATGGTGAAACCGAGACAGGCCTGGCGATCCTCCGGGAGTTGGTTGAACAATCGCCGGAGCAATGGAACGGAATTATGATCCTTGCCGACGTTCAGTGGAATATGCTAGGCCAACCGGACGAAGCGATTGCCACCCTCCAGCGCGGCCTGGCGGCGATTGACGACGACCTCATTCTCGAAGACCTCGAAGGCCAGATTGTGGAAATCTATCTCGAGACTGGGCGTCCCGATAAGGCCGAACAGTTCTGGCACGCGCAAAACGATCAAGGCGAGCCCAGCGATGCCGAATATCGAGACCTGATCCTGATCCTGCTGCACCGGGGAGATTTTGCGGCTGCACGAGAAACGGCGGAGCAGATGACCGGCGAATACGCACGCCCATACTGGACCGGGATGGTGGAAGCAACGACAGGAAACTATGATCGCGCGCGTGAGGCATGGGCGAACGACCTTACCAAACCGGAATTTGATGACTGGTTTGCCTGGCACCAGTGGACTGAACTGCACCTGCGCTTGCACGATGCCAATCCAATCCTGAAGAATATTTCTCAGGATCGGCCCGGACTTCCCGCGTACGGCAAATTCTATCTGGCCCTGGCATACGCCTTGAAAGGGGACCTGAAACAGGCAGGTAAAATTGCGGCGGACGCGCACCAGGCATTGAAACGCGAGCGGCGTCCAATGCAATGGCCTTCGATACAGCGTGACCTGCATCAGCTGGCTGTTGAAATCCGCTTATCGCCTGAGGCGATCACGGCGCTTGGGCTATAACCGGGCGCGCGCGCCAGCGAAAAAAAGAGAGGGCCATGCTCGTTTGCATGGCTCTCTCTTTTCAATGCTGGCCGCGCGGAGGCGTGCGCTAGCGTGGACGCGAGCGGTTGCATCGCGTCCCGGGAAAACAACTCACACGACAAGCCTAGCTCGCGGCGCGAATGAACCGTACGCCAAGAATGACGAGGACGAGCAGGATGCCGCCGCCCAGCAACAGCAGGCTGTCACCCAGCCCGGAAGAGGGCAAAGAGCCTGAGCTTCCTGTATCGGTTGGCTGGCCCCCTTTGGTCGTCGTCCCGCTGGCAGCCGGCGTGCCGCCCGTTGTCCCGGAACCGGACGGCGTACCGTTACCGCCCGCCGTGCTCGTCCCGCCCGCCGTGCCTGTTCCGCCTGCCTGGGGGGTCGCAGTGATGAAGCCACCCGGCGAAGTCGGCGTGCCGGTGCCGGACAGAGCGACCACAGTACTACTGAACCCGACGAGGGTCGCGGTTGAAGCCACAGTTGCCGTCACCTTGGGTGTAATAGTCGCTGTCGGAGCGACTGCCACCTTGGTCGCGGTCACACTTGGCGTGGCCGCCGCGGTCTTGTTACCACCGCCCAGTAATCCGGGCAGGAACAACAACGCGCCCGCGGCAAGCAAACCCAAAACGAGCAGGGCCGCCAACCCGCCAACAATTAGAATGAACGTGCGGTTCATGCCACCGCCGCCGCCTGCTGGTGCTACTTCAGCCATAATGCCTCCATACAAGTCTCAAGCTGCAAGTCCCAGGGCCAAGTCGCAGGTCGCATTCAACCGCCTACCCTTTAACCTTCACCCTGTGACCTGCAACCAGTGCTAGCCAATCAGTTCGAGGTTCGTCCACGGGATGATGACCTGCTCCATCCCTTGTGCATCCTGCAGCTCCACCTCAACACTGGGCATTCGAACGCCGGACTCTTCAGCGCTCCACTTGATCAACAATTCCTTGGGCAACACGCCGACGCGTCCCAGATAGGGTTCGCACAGGACACGTACGCGTGCGCCCGGTTTCACGGTAAGCGGGACCAGATCACGCGCAATCCCCCGGTCCGCGTTGCGTCCACCCATAATCGGGATAAACACCTCGGGCCGGCGCGCGCCGCCGCGCATTTGCATCGCGCCGTTCACAGCCGCTTCTTGTCCGTTCAGCGAACTGAACAACTCGAATATCGGAGAGGCCATCGGAATGTGCCCAAACCCCTCGGTGATAATGACAGGCATCTCTAACTTTTGGGCCACGGCACGCAGATGCCCTTCCAGGCTACCGACGACTAACGCCGCCGCATGAAGCGACTCGGCTTTGCGCAATGCCTCTTCGGTAATGCCCGCGCCGGCAATCAGAATCGTCCCGCGGTTGTCTACTGAGAGCGGGTCAGCTTCCAACACCTCTGTCGTACTCTTGGTCACCATGCGGATGACGCCATAGCCTTCCTGGCCCGAGCCCCAGACGCCCTGAACCAGTGCGCCTTGCGCCTCGACAATGGCGCCCACGCGGGGCATAACGCTGACAACGGTGCCCCGGTATAGCGCCTTGAGGTCAACCGGCATGCCATCCAGGTCAATGACCATCCAACTTCCTTTGATAGCAACAATCGTTCCCGCGCCGGGAGCGCGATATACCAACTGCTGCAGACCAAAGTTGATCGGCTTGGAGATAATGATCTCACGGGCTTCGACGGTATCGCCGACCTGTTTGAGCAAACGGCGCGGCACATCCGCTTCACGCACGCCGAGGACACGCGTCAACGACAAAGCCCGCCGGCCGCGCGGCGGGATCGCACGCGCAATCACATCCAGCGGGTCGAGCCGGCCGCCAGTGGCAGCCGATACTTCGCCGCGAACGGGCAAACGCCGCTCGCGCCGAATGCGCCCAAACGGGACGACACGTGTTTCCGGTAGACTGGGACCCCAATCACTCACTACGCCCCAACCTCCCACAGCCATTCCTGTGTTCGCTCCCGCTGCTGATCCAGAGTGCCGGTAAAGGGCAGCGGTCGTCCGCGCGCGTCTATCACGAGACCAACAATGCCGCCCTCGATCTCGCGACGGAACACCCCTTTGGTAAGAGGAACTCCCAGATCGACGCCGCGCGCGGGACGGATCTCAACCTGAGCCTTTTCCCCGGTACCCAGAGGAATCAATTCCAGCGAGCCTGGCGCTACCTGTACCTGAATCTGCCCCCCTTTAGGGGTCGTGACCGATGCCTGGAGCACATTTCCCTCAGCCAAATAGGGTGAGAGGTTGGGCACGATCACCGTGCCCAACGTCACCAGGCCATCCCGTTCCAATACCTGGGCCGCCGCTTCGGCATTGACCGCCGCAAGTGCGCCCAGCGCGGGAACGATACCGGTAATATCGGCGGCAATGGAAAAAATGCCGCAGATGTCGAGGGCATCCAACGCCATAAGCAAGAGCGCGCTCGGCTTGCCGCCGCGTGCGATCGGTGCGCCGCTGAGCAAGACCAGATCCGCTTCCTGGTGGCGGCTACTCCGTTGACTCTCAATACCGAGGGCCATCGCTTCCCGTGCGGCGGCGTTGAGCACAATCCGCTCCTCCGGACGAATCGGAGTTGTCCAGGGACGAAGCGACTGGTTCAACCACCAGGCGGTGGCGTCGTCAAGTGAGATGGAGGTGGGCAACCAGCGCGCCAAGCGGTCGAGACCTATACGATCCACCAACCTATCCAGCCCGTATGCCATACCGATATCGGGCAAGAGTGCGCGCGTGGTCTTGGCAGCGTCGGCGCGAATCCATCCGAGGGTAGCCCCGCCAAAATCGAGCGCCTGCACGAGAAAAGCGTAGCGCCGGGCCAGGAATTGGGCAACGCGGGCGTACGATTGAAGGGTATGCACAATCGGCCGCGCCGACCAGGCGCTGAGTTTTGCAAACCCCGGGATCGTCTTGACCTTGCGCTCGTAGAAAATGGCTTCGAGCTCGTTCTGTAACGCTGCCGGGTTTTCGTGGTCGAGCATGGGCAGCACATTGTCCACCGCGCGAAACTCCAGGGTCGATCCGATCCGCTCGGCTACCTGCGCCCGCGCCTCACGATTGCCCGCAAAGAGAACCAGGGGGCGAGCGCCTTCTTCCATCGCCGACCCGATGCTGGCGATAATATTTGCCAGCTCGAGGAGGGGTGTAATTGCGCCGCCATCCACGCCCCCGACCATCACAATCACATCGGGATGGCTTGCGGCCAGGCCCTCGACCGATGCGCTCGGACCGCCGGTGCTGCCATCCTGCGCAGTCGTGCCCCAGCGCCCCGTCTCTTCGTCGACGGCAATCGTCGTGTCCACTGTGGCATAGGTCGACGCCAATGCGCGACAGGCGCTGGCGACGCTCAGGTCGCGGCTCAATCCTACCACGGCTGAGTGCAATGGCAAGGCCGCGCTTGTCACTGCGACCAGGGCGTCCACCCCTTCGCCGGTCTCCGCCTCCGGCGTGATCAATTCGCCTTGATCGTTCAAAAGCGCGCGGCCGGTCATGGTCTCGAGTTGGCTGATCGCTCGAACCACACCCAGCATGATATCGGAGCCTGGCGGCTCGACGGTGGTAATGGTCCGTGTAACACCGATCAAGCGGTATTCGCTGCCGACGCGGTCGACCAGCGCGACTTTGGTCGCCACCGCGCCGCAGTCGGCAATGAGAATCGATTCGGGAGTTGCAGCTTGAGACATTTCACAGCCTGGCGACGTTTTGCCCCACAGGGGTTACGCAACGTCACTGCTCATGCTTATTTGATGATTGTTGAGAGTGCGTCGTGAAAGATAAAATAGAGCTGGCCAACCAACGCCGCGATGCGCGCGGCGAGAACATTCGCCAGAATCGCGCCAAAAGCAATCATGATAAAGCCCCGGCCAATGCGCCCCCAGCCTTGCGCGAGTCGGGAATACAATCGCATCACCCGGTTGTTCTCTTCGGTGGTAAAGCGGAATGAGAGAAGCGCACCCAACGTACCGACAAGAATGATCAGGCTGTTGATCCAGCCAAGAATGTCCGCGCCGCCGACACCCAGAATGGTCTGGCCCACCTGTTTTGCTAGAACGCTATTCACCGCGCCGCCGATTGCCAGCGCCGCGCCAATCCCAAAGAGATAACCCAGGCTGATATTCCCCAAAAAGGAGCCGGACCAACCGGGCAAGAGCTTGAACACGACCAATCCCACACCCAGCAGCAAGGGGAGCAGCAACGGCGAGTAATGATCAAAATCACTGACCAGTGGAACCAGCAACTGCTTCCACAGAACCGTGTTCAGGATCACCGCCGAACCATAGCCGATGGCTGTCCCGACAAGGAGACTCTGCGCCAAACGGAACATGACGTTATCCTTGACCAGATAAGTCAGAACAAAGAGAGTCAGGACAACGCCGATCCAGATACCTGCAATATCAGGGAGTGCATCCATGTACGCGTTTAAAGGGAATTCCTTGATCTACTCGGCGGCCGCGGTGCGTCGCTTCCTGAGCAAATCGAGCAATACTCCCAGGTTGGCTATAACAATAATTGCAAAAACCGCCAATTGCACAAAGGATTGCGCATCGGCCAGATGCGCCGCCAATGCCGGCTGCCCGCTCAGCAATTCAAATTCCGCCGTGCCCGCCAGGCCGGGCATCGTGGCCGCCAGTTGAGTGGCGCCCACGTCGTTCTGTGATATCAGGTCCACCGCCGCGCTCACCGCGCCCACAAATGGCGTCCGGACATTCGGCTGCACCTGTTGCATCCACGGGCGCAAAGCCTCATCGGACCCGGCCAACACAATCACCAGGGCCAGGTCATTAAAACCCTTGACGCGAGAGGCTAATGACGATTGGGACAAAAGATTCCCCTCAAAGTCAGACTGCGTCGAGTTTAACCATTGACGGGACAGGCCGTTCAGCCCCTTTTCCTGCCCCGGGATCAGGCCGGCATTCACATAATTCTGGCCCTGTTTCCAGTTCGGGTTCGCAGCCGTGCCGCTCGCGAGAATATCCTGCGCCATACGCGGCCCGGCCGGTGTTGTACTGACCGCGATGGCATTGACATTATGCGCCGATAGGTAACCGACAATGGCATGAGCCGCCGGGTCCATTTCCATAGACTGACCCGGTTCATAATCAAAAGCCATCAACACGGTGGAATCCGTGCTCAACGCCTTGAGCTTGGCGAAAAAGCCGGCCGTCGACCGTTCGTCTGTGAGGGGTGTGTTTTGTGCGATCACACCCAACCCCGCATTATCACCCTGTAACACAAGCACTGGAATTAACGCCGCAAATAAGATGGCAAGATAGATCCAGTGCCGAGCGGATAAGAGCCCGCGCTTTTGGGCAACCCCCACCGGGGCTGTGACCTCTTGCCGCGCCGCCAGGACCGACTCAAAGATACGCGCTCCGCTGCCCGGCACTGCGGCAGCAGCCGCCAGCATGTGAGGCTGGGTCACGATCGGTGACGCCGGTAGCACGCCGCGCACCCCGGCCAAGGGCCCTGCTCCTTCGGTGACCTCTTCCATGCGGGATGCGGCATCGGGCCGGCCATCTGCAACCGGCCGCAACTCAGACATCCACGCCGGCACCTGGAGCCCACTTTCTCCCTCAGATGCAGGCCCTGGAAGCGTTGGTCCCCCCAGAGGAGAGCCACCGGGAACCGCTTCACGCAACCAATCAGGGAGATCCTTCCGGTCGGATTCATCAATTGGCGACCCCGCGCCCTGCCGCCCCTGGATTCCTGCCGGTGGCATCAACTCACGGACCCAATCCGGCATCGCAGTCCCTTCTTCCGGGACCTCTTCAGCTAGAGCGGCTTGCTCCAGCTCGCTTTCAGGAGCAGTCTCGAGGGTAGCCTCAAGCTCAGCCGCCTTTTGGGAAGATTCTAATTCGGCGAGAAACTCGGCGTTATGTTGGCGGGCTTCTGCTAATCGCGCCTCGTTCTCAGCGCGCAGGGCCGCTTCCCAGTCCACGTCGTTTGACTCTGATGCGGTCGCCGGCGCCGCAGGCGGACTGTCGGGCGGTTTTAATCGCTGCATCCAATCGGGCATCCCCTCTGTGTCCGATTCGTCCACCATCCCTGGTTTCTGAGATATGTCGGTCGGCGAGACATTACCCGGCGACATTGCCCTGATCCAATCCGGCATCTCACCCGATTCGGGTTGTAACTCAGCTTGTTCTTCGGGATTTACTTCTTGCGCTTGATATTCAGATTGGGGCATTTCCGGCGCCGCGGCATCCCCGCCGCTCGTCTCATCCCCGACCTGGGATTGCGCGCCCGTGGACGTCAGCCAATCAGGGATACCCAGGTCATCCACCCCACTACTGTCCGGTGTCGCATCCGCCTGCGCCGATTCTTGCGCAGACGCTCTCAGGTCTTGCAGCCATTGCGGCATCGCCCCATCTTCCGGAGCTTGATTATCTGCAGCCGGCTGGCCCGTCGATTCGGCCGGATTGGTATCCGAGATGCGCGCCAGCCAATCCGGCATTTCCGCAGGAGACATTTTGGACTCTTGCGGCTTGGCCGTTTTCTTACCGGAATCGGGCTTGGGCTGGTTCTTTTTGTCTGGGGCTGGCGGCATTTCTGGTCCTGATATGATCCCTTCAGGCTCGTCTAAATCAACCGGCTTGAGACGCGCTCCACACCGGGCACAGTTTCGGTTCTCCTTGGGATTGGCTGTTCCACACACCGTGCAACGGATATGGGCCGGGTCAATCAATGGGCTACTACAGTTGCTGCAAAATCGGCTATTGGACTTATTGGGCGAACCACATTGCGGACAATAAACCATCTAGAAAGCGTGATCGGTGATGAGTGGCGGGTGACAAACGGGAGATAACTGTCGTCGCACATCACTCCTCAGCGATCACTCAGAATATGGCCGATCGATTCCGGTCAGTAAGCGCAAGCCGGTCGCAATCGCGCCAAGCGCGACGCCAATGGCAATGCCACGGATGCCGGCGACGGCGGGCACCTGGACTACCCAATCTTTGAACACGGGAATCAGCGGCGAAACGAGATTGATGAGCGGCATAGAGCCGACGAGCACCACCAGCGCCGAAATGACAAGGAGCGCTGTATCCCAGGTCCGCACGCGCAGCGCGCGATAGGCGGCCGTGCCAATGAAAAAGACCACCAGCGCCAAGAACGACGCTTCAAGCGGGCGATACAAATAGCGAAAGATCCAGTCGCTGGCATCGCTCGCTCCGCCGGAGGGCAACACGATCACCAGAACGACGATGGCTGTCACCAGGATGACCGCACTGCTCCAGGCATTTTTGTCCCGGCGTAAAATCCGCTGGGTATGCACCAGCAGCACATTAAAGAACCCGAGCAACACCGCGAACGCAGCAACCTGGGCGGCGGCGGCGACCAGGAACCCGCCGATGTCGTTCGGCGCAAATTGTGAGACGAGGACGATGAGCCCTACCGCAATTGCAATGCCAACGGGGAAAATTTGCCGGTTCATCAGATCAATCCCGCCCAATGTACGAGAGCCAACAGCACAACGATAATGACGATTGCGCCCCGCACAGTATCCTGAGCCAACAAACTGGCTATATGGGTTCGCCTGCCGCTCAAGTATGCGCCGGCCGCATAGATCTCTTCGCCAATCACCGGGTGGGTGATGCTTGTATAGACAAACGGCAAGACCTGTGTCTTACTCGTCCCCCCGGCTTGAAGTAGGCCCAGCTGTGCGCCGGTCTCCCCGATGAGCAAAAACTCGTCGCCGAATGTCCCAATCATCACGTTCGCCATCACCCGCTCGTGAGTTAGGACATCCATCACCCCCGCCCCATAGGCCACCGTCGATCCATAGACGCTGGGGGCAATTTCACGCACCTGGCGCGGGTCATATTCCTCAGGATAGCCCTGCCGCTGATAAGAACGGCGCAATCGGTCCTGAGCAACCGGTAACGCGGTTGGATCGCTTACGGTGACAATTGGAGGAATGGCGCTCACGGCTGCGCGATCCGCCAGGAATTCGAGCGCATACAATCCAGCGGTGGTATCTACCGTTGTCGCGTCGCCTGCCCCGGCAGTGCCGATTGAAATATGTACGGGCTTGCCCGCTTCAGCCGCGCGGGAAAGCAGATTCTTGAGCGCGTCATAGGCGGCGATGGGACGCAGAGGCAGAGACCGATTCGCCGCCACCCGCCATAGGAAATAGACAAAGGCGGCGATCAGAATCATGAAAATCAGGAACCCGACCAGTTCCTCCAATGCCCCGTTTGCTACATTCATCGTCTATCCCTGTTCCAGGCGCGACACCAAGCGCTCCACATTCTCCCGGTCTTCGACCAGACAGGCCAGATCGTGGGCGAAGGGCGCGCTGGTTAACACGGCAAGGAACGGCTCGGCGGCGAATAGGAACTGCCCCCCCAGGAATGCGAGCGGCGCGTGCATCTGCAAAAGGAGAATGGCAGGTGCGCTCAGATTCCAGGCTAAGAGACGACGAGTAACCGTCTCGATCAGTTCATCCCGACGGGCAGGGCTGAGTGGAGCGCTCATTGCCGCGGTTTTTTCCGACTCTGCGCAGCGCAATTCAGGACCGGGCGCCATAATTTGACGTCAAATTCGGGGTAAAACCCGCCCCCGCGCGCGCTTGATTACCATATTGTCTGACAGTATAACACAAATTATATGAATTTACTACACCGGTTCCATAACACAAGTTGCACACCCAGATTCCCCAGGTCAACGGGGCCCACCTTATAGTTATCCCTTTTCCCTATTGTCAGCCTTCTCCTCCCGGCATAGAATGTCTTTATACATCACTGCCTAATGCAAATTGGGAACCCAACGCCGATCGCGAGGCACAAAGAATAACTCCTTACCCCTTCCCGGATAGCGGAGCCAGCTTGTTACACTCGTTACCTTTAACCCCAACGACAGAACCAACCAGATGAAACAAAAGAGGAAAACTACAGGTGGTGAGAGCTCCCGTCCCCCTTCTCAATCTCACCAACATGCAAGCGCTCCCCCAGTCGATCCAGAGTCAACCATGGACCTGAGCGCGTCCATCCAGAACCTACTTGCAGAGATGGCCCGTTACAAACAGGCCGAAGCGAAATTGGTACGCGAGCGAGAATTTTTCGACGCGCTGATGAAAAATTTTCCCGATCGCATCTATTTCAAGGACCTGGCCTCCCACTTTATCCGCATCAATGAAGCTCAAGCCCGGGTGCTCGGAGTCTCTAGCCCGGCACATGTTCAGGGCAAGACCGATTTCGATTTCTTTACCGAGGAACATGCGTGTGCGGCCTATGCCGACGAACAACGAATTGTCGCCACCGGCACACCTCTGATCGGCAAACTTGAAAAGGTGCGCAACGCCGACGGGACCTTTCGCTGGGTCACGGCAACCAAAGCTCCCATCCGCGACGCCGCCGGTCATATCACCGGCACATTTGGCATCTCGCGTGATGTGACCGAACAAAAGCAGCTCGAGGACGAACTGGAGCAGATCAAGGACTATCTCCAAACGCTGCTCGAAAATGCCAGCGATATTATCTATACCCTTGATCGAAACGGGCGTTTCACTTTTCTCAATCGCCGGGTCGAGCAAGTGAGCGATACGCCGACCGCGGAATTGATCGGGCGGCATTTTCTCACGACGGTCGCGCCCGAAGACCGCCAACTGCTCACCGAGCGATTGCGCCCTCTCCCACTCGAACAACCGCATTCCTTCCAGGTCCGCTTGCTGGCTACCAATCACGCCCGGATCGAAGCCGAGGTCCATACGGCGCCGATCCTCAAGGAGGGCGTATTTGTCGCCACGCTCGGCATTGCCCGCGACATGACTGAACGCAACGCGCTGGAGCGAACGCTGCGCGCCGAGCGAGACCGACTGGACGCGATTCTGGGCAGTATGGCCGAAGGGGTGATTGTGGCCGATGCCCATCATCAATTGCAGTTGGTTAATCCTGCCGCAGAGACGCTGCTTGGGCTGCCGCGTCACGAATTGCTCGGGCGGAACCTGTCCGCGCTCACCCTCCCCATTACTTTGGATGATATGGCTACAAGCTCTGCCGAGCTACCCTTCCGCCCGGGGTTGCCGGGCCAGGTCCGCGCCTGGGGCTCGCGCATGCTGGACATTACGGTTACGGCGCTTTTGGACACTACCGGTAACCGGATCGGAACCGTCAGCCTGCTCCGCGATGTGACAGAGTCCATTCGCATCGACCAGATGAAGAGCGAATTTATCTCGCTGGTCTCGCACGAGCTACGCGCGCCGCTCACCGCTATTAAGGGGTACACCGACCTGGTCGTCGAAGGCAATGTTGCGCCGCTTGAACAACAGGAATTCCTGGGGATTATCAAGACGAATGTGGACCATCTGGTCGTCATGCTCAACGACCTCCTGGACATTTCCAGGGTCGAAGCGGGGCGCATCAAGCTCTATCCAACCCTCATTCCCCTGACGCCGATGCTCGGCGAAATTATTCGCACCTTGCGCCCCCAGTTCGAGGCCAAGGGGCAAAAGATTTATGCGCACCTTCCCAAAGGGGATGTGTGCGTGCTCGCGGACCGCGATCGGCTTTCACAGATCCTCTGGAACCTGCTCACCAATGCCCACAAGTACAGCCTGGACGGCGCAGTGATTCGCGTCCGTGTCGAGAACACCGTAGCGGATCGCTACACCGCTTGCAATCCGGAATTGATTGCCCAGCACACGCCCTTGCTCGCCATTACAGTCGAAGATGAGGGAATCGGCATCTCTGCCGAGGACCAGACCAAACTCTTTACCAAATTTTTTCGCGCGGACAATCCCTATACCCGCGCTGTAGGCGGGACCGGACTGGGGCTTGCCATCGTCAAGAGCTTTGTCGAAATGCACGGCGGCCACGTCTGGGTGGTTAGCCCGCTAAACGCCGAAGCCCGAACGGGCGCCCGCTTTACCTTTACCATCCCACTCATCCAAGACGCCACGCTCAATCCGATTCCCTAACAGTCTGTTGGAGAGGAAATCTCGGCAACCACCGCTTGTGGTTTGGGACGCAGTTGAGGAGATTGAAGAGTTCATGCTCGTCGCCATGTAACAAACGCCCCGCAAAAATCGCGGGGCGTTCCATTTCCTTGGCTAGTACGGGTATCCGTATTGGAGAATAATTGGCCCATTGGGAACCTGCGCGCCGGCTTTCTGCTCAACGCTCACACAATACCAGTCAAACGCGCTGATGGTTTCGGCGGACAACACGAGCAACATGGTTCCGCCATTACTATCTACTTGAAATAACCCCGCCGGGATCATTTGGTCCTTGTGGCCCAGCCAGAACTCGTAGGTCTTGTCGGAGGCAAGCGGCGTCAGTCCTGTAACGACAAGGACTGCTTTGTTCGCGTCCGGCGCCATCACCAGCCTGCCGCGCGCTCCGGTCGCCCCCTGTGTTCCGACGAGAGGATGCGCCTGCGCATTGGGGTCATTCATAATGTCCGCTATCTCGCGTTCCTGGTTGGTCTGGGTAATAAAAGGGAGCGCCAGAAACCCAACCAGCATAGTCAGACCTATTGCCAGGAGCGGGATGAACCAACCGGCAAGGTGGAGGGGGTGAGCGGCGGAGTGGGTCCGCGCCAGGTCGTCATGAATTCGCGCAAAAAGCTTGTGCCTGGTTTCGGCCGACGGCGGGACCGGTTCAACACCACGCGGCAGCAGGTTGACGATCGACCGGGTCTCATGCAATGCGGCGCGGCAACGCGCACAACGCTTGAGATGCGCCTCCAACTGTTGCCGGTCCTCCCCTTCCAAAGCGCCCAGCGCATATGTCGCAATCTGTTCTTGAAAAGGGTCGTTCAAGCTCATACGGTTCCATTCATGTTCTACTCCTATTACGTCCGATTCCCCGGTCCTGAATTCAAGACCCGAGGGGTTTTAAAAACCCCTCGGGTCCTTTTGGCGCTATCCTCAAGTTTGACCGGGGGTTTTGGCAAAACCCCTTACATCGCTACTTTTACATCTCGGTGACCACCGGAATTACCATTGGGCGGCGGCGCGTATGTTGATAGAGATATTGGCCAAGCACATCCTTGAGCATCTGGCTCAAGCCGGTGTCGTGCGCGCTCCGGATTACCGCTTCGCGGATTTGCTCTTTGGCCCCGGCAATAATATCCTCCGCCATCGGAGCATAAACAAACCCGCGTGTTTCAATCTCCGGCCCAAAGACAATCTCGCGGGTCCGAGAATCAATGCCGACCATGGCGATGAAAAAGCCATCCTGCGACAGGTGATGACGGTCGCGCAGCACGACATTGCCAATATCCCCAACGCCGAGACCATCCACCATTACATCCATCGCGCTCGCGGTCTCTGGCAATACACGCCCATGCCCGCTTTCGTCAAACTCGACGATCGCTCCGTTCTCGATCACAAAGACATGATCGGGCGCCATACCCAGCGATTGCGCAAGCCGCGCATGCAGGACCAGATGGCGATACTCGCCGTGGATGGGGATAAAATAGCGGGGGTGAACCAGGTTGAGCATTAGCTTTTCCTCTTCCTGGCTCGCATGTCCCGAGACGTGCACATTCATCAGGTTTTCGTAATAGACGGTCGCTCCTTCACGGAACAGGTTGTTGAGCGTCTTGTTGACTAGCTCTTCATTTCCGGGAATCGTCGTCGCCGAGAGGATGACCGTGTCGCCGGGCACAAGCATGACCTGGCGATGCTCGCGGTTCGCCATCCGGGCGAGCGCGCTGGTTGGCTCACCCTGTCCCCCCGTGCAGACAATCGCAATCTCGTTCCGGGCATAATCGTCAATCTCATCCGGCCGGATCAGCAGATTGGGCGGACAGCGTAGATAGCCCAGCTCTTCGGCCATCTTTACATTATCCTGCATGGAGCGCCCGATAATGCACACTTTGCGGCTAAAGCGGGCGGCGGCGTCAATCGCCTGCTGGATGCGCGAGATATTGGAGGCAAAAGTAGCAACAATCACACGCCCTTCCGCCAGCGCCATGATTCGCGCAAACGTCTCGGCAATGATCTGCTCGGAAGGGGTATGCCCGGGCGTGTCGGCGTTGGTGCTGTCGCTCATCAGTGCGAGCACTCCCCGCCCCCCCACCTCGGCCAATTTTGCGAAATCGGTCAATTCGCCATCCACCGGGCTCGGGTCGAACTTGTAATCCCCCGAATGGACCACCGTGCCAATCGGGGTGGTGATTGCCAGCCCGACCCCATCCGGAATCGAATGGCTGACATGAAAAGTCTCCACCTGGAACGGGCCCAAATCGATTCGGGCGTGCTCGCCAATGGTATGAATGACCGCGTCGCGAATCTTGTGCGCCTTGAGCTTGACCTCGATCAGGCCAACGGTCAGGCGCGTGCCGTACAACGGAACATTGAGCTTGGGGAGAATATAGGGAAGCGCGCCAATATGGTCTTCATGCCCGTGAGTAATCACGATGCCACGAACCTTGTCGCGGTTCTCGAGCAAATAGGTAATATCCGGGATGACAATATCGACGCCGAGCATGTCCTGTTCCGGGAACATGAGCCCGGCATCAATCACCATGATGGCGTCGTCATATTCGAGCGCCATCATGTTTTTGCCAATCTCGCCCAATCCGCCGAGGGGAATAATCCGTAGGTTTGGCATTCGGGGTTAGAACATTTTCAATTGCTCGGGCGGCGGGGTGTCCTTGGGTTTTGAGCCATCGCCAGAGGGAATCTTGCCAGGGTTGTTAATATAGTCCGGTAGCTTTTTGAAATCCTCTTCCATGACCGGTTTCAATTTGGGATTGTGCAGCGCGGCCGCCGGATGGAACATGGCAACCAGAACGAGGTCGCCAAAGCGAAATGCCTTGCCGTGAATCTCCGAGATTTTCTTGTTGGGAAACCAGCGCGCCATCGCAAACCGACTGATGGTGACAATGACCCTGGGCTTGATCAGCTCAATCTGCTTGTCGAGCCAGGCGCGGCACGCCTCGATCTCGTCGGGCTGCGGATCACGGTTTCCAGGCGGCCGGCATTTGACGACATTTGCGATAAAGACATCCTCGCGCTTTAATCCAATTAAAGCGAGGAGTTCGTTCAAATACTGGCCCGACGGCCCAACAAACGGCCGCCCTTGCCGGTCTTCTTGCTGCCCCGGTCCTTCGCCGATAAACATAATCCTGGCGGTTGCAGGCCCTTCGCCGGGCACGGCCTGGATGCGACCCTGGGCCAGGACACAGCGCTTACAGACCTTGATTTGAGCAGTCAGATCGGTGAGATTGTTGGCAGGTTCAGACATGGAATTATCCTCGGTCAGCCTGAATACAGGCGAGGTTAAGTTTGCTGCGGCTATTATACCCTACTCCCCTGCCCCTTTCAACAATCCATTACAGGTGATTCCTCACATTTCGTAGGGGCAGCGGCTTGTCCCTGCCATGGCCGGGCGAGCACAAGGCGTCGCCCCTACTTGTGCTTAATCACCACTCCATTATCGTATAGACCTGTCCTTTTCGGATAGCGACCGATGAATTTTGAACAAATCCGGAGAATCCGCCGTCTAGCTATTGAAAGCTTTTGATACTTGTGCTAAGATGACCTCACGCTCCGCGGAGGTTTATCGGTCCATCCACATAACGAGGTTGCTATGAAAAAAATCCACTATCCTCTCCTGGTCCTGGCATTTATCGTCGCCATTCTATTCCCCATGTCTGCCAGCGCCGCCGGCCCGCAATGGGTGACGGTGAACTGGGGAGACACCCTATCCGCCATCGCTTCCCGCAACGGCACCACAGTTAACGCGCTCATGCAGACCAACCGCCTGCCCAATCCGAACTTTGTCTATGCAGGCCAACGGCTGCTCATCCCCACAAGCAGTGCGCCTGCCAGCGCGCCCGCTTCAGCCGGAGTGCCCAGCGCGGCGAACTCGGCTTTTTATACGGTTCATGCCGGCGATACACTTTACAGCATCGCTTCACGCTATGGAATCAGCACGGCGGCCATTGCCCAGACAAACGGGATCTGGAACTATGACTTTATCTATACCGGCCAGGTATTAAAGATTCCGGGCGCTTCAGCCCCATCGAATCCCGCCCAGCCCACCCTCTTCCCGCCGGCGGCGCAAGCCACCCCGGCCCCGGCGGTCAATGCACCGGTTGGCGGCAAATGGATCGACGTCAACATTAGCAAACAGACGATCACGGCTTTTGATGGTTCGACCGCGCTCAAGACGGTCCTCGTCTCGACCGGCATTGCCGTTCATCCCACTGTAGTTGGACGCTTTGCCATCTATAGCAAGTATGCCGCCTACAACATGAGCGGGGGAACGCCCGGCGTCGATTACTATTACCTGCCCAACGTCCCGTGGACCATGTATTTCTACAGCGGCTATGCCATCCACGGCACCTACTGGCATCACAACTTTGGTCATCCGATGAGCCACGGCTGCGTCAACCTGACCATCGCCGACGCCAAATGGTTCTACGACTGGGCGCCCATTGGGACGCCGGTGATCACGCATTATTGATTGTGCGACATGCCAGTCCCTGGCCAAGATGGCGAACGTTTTTGACACAATACCATGACACTGAGGACGGTCTCTACGTGAGACCGTCTTTTTGTTCGCTTGAAATCACCGCTATTTCAGGGTTAAACTCCGGTTTCGCGGATTGCATCCATTACCCGATTGAGATTAATGTCCCTGTAAGGGGCGCATAGAGCGCATTCACAATAGAGTTTGGCCCCTCTATCTTGGCCGTAACAAAATCCCGCGTCTCAAGACAGAATAGATGTAGATATCAAGCGCCTGCCTCCAAGCAGGCGCAGCACCTGTGATTGCATTTTGAGGAGGAATGAAAAATGGCGCAACCGATGAATGGGTCCGCAAATATCCCGGCTGGCAAAGAAGTCGCCATTCTGGGTGGCGGCTGTTTCTGGTGCACAGAAGCAGTTTTTACGGAATTAAGAGGTGTAGAAAAGGTAGAGTCGGGTTACTCCGGCGGCAAGGTCGCCAATCCTACCTACCAGCAGGTCTGCACGGGAACGACCGGGCATGCCGAAGTGGCGCAGGTCACCTTTGACCCCAGTGTCCTTTCCTATGCAGACCTTCTCCGGGTATTTTTCACGGTCCACGACCCGACGACGTTGAACCGACAGGGGGCGGATGTGGGCAATCAATACCGCTCGGTTATCTTTTATAACGACCCCAAGCAAAAAGAGACCGCCGAACAGGTCATCCAGGAAATACAAACGCAAAAAATCTGGGATCATCCAATTGTCACGCAGTTAGTGCCCGCACAGCCCTTTTACAAGGCGGAGGATTATCATCAAGAGTACTTTGCCAACAATCCCAATCAGCCCTACTGTCGAGTCGTGATTGCCCCCAAAGTCCAGAAATTCCGCAAACACTGGCAGGAAAAGCTTTATCGATAGCGCGCGAGCCCCTCACTACAAGTACTGTGAGGGGCTACATTTAGTGGTCCGTGTAGTTCTTACCCACTAGAGGTATTTACCTCGACCGGTTTTTGTAGTAGAATGGTTGTTACAGTAAAGTTATCGCTTGCAATGCCAAAAGGAATCAAATTTCTCGACTGTCAGGCGTCCTTTACATTTTGCAAGCCAAAATCCGTATTCTCCTGAGGTGCGACCGATGAAGGTCAGTTGTCTCCAAGATAATCTCGCAAAGGGTCTCTCTGTTGTCGGACGCGCGGTGGCGGCCCGTTCCACCCTGCCCGTCCTCGGCAATATACTGTTGGCGACCGAGAATGGCCGGCTCAAGCTCGCCGCGACCAATCTCGATATCGGCATCACACATTGGATCGACGCCAAAGTGGAAACGGAAGGGGCGATCACCGTTCCGGCGCGCCAGCTTACCGACTATGTCAATTCGCTCCCACCGG
>JBAVQS010000128.1:0-4495 GCA_049694275.1 Anaerolineae bacterium
GATGCGTATCCGTCCCGATCTCTCCCGTTACCACCGGGCCGCTGTGAATGCCGATGCGCAGTTGAAGGACCGGGTTGGGGAATTGTGCGTTGAGCGTTGGGGAACTGCCAACTCCTAAATCCCAGCCTCCAATTCCTTGTTGTATATCGAGCGCCGCGCGAATCGCATTCTCGGCGTCGGATTCGCTGGGCTGGCGGGCGCCAAAGAGAGCGAGCAGTCCGTCGCCGATATACTGCGAGATAATTCCGGTGTGCGCTTGAATAATCTCGGTCATGGTGGCGTGGAGCCGCGCGATAATCGCGTGCCACTCTTCGGGGTCCAGCCTTTCGGCGAAGGAACTCGAATCGACCACGTCACTAAAGAGGATCGTGAGCAGCCGGCGCTCTGCAGTTGGAGCGCTGGACTGTGCTTGCAGTGCGGCGAGTTTCTGACGGAGCGATGCCAGCGCAACGTCTACGAGGGCATCCCCCAGTGACGCACGCTGCCCTTCCAGGGTCGCAATGGTGATCTGTAGCTCGTGAATCTGGAGGGAGAGGGAGCTAGTCATCTTTTCGTTCCTTGACACAGGTTGTGGAGCGACCCATCATGATTCTAACCCCGCACCTCCTCCCTGTCAACGCACGGTGATCAGGCCGAGCAGCAGGCGCAAAACCACAACCAGCCAGGTAGCAAGAGGGTGCAACATGCGGCATTCGAACTCCCCAGCGAACGACATAAGCGGCAAGGAGCAAGAATATGCCAAAAGCGAGGAGCGTCAAGCGGGCGAACGGCATCCGTGCGGCTGGTCTGCACCCTACGAATGATCCACCGTATCTGGCACAACGGAAGGCTCCGAACGATAACGATAAAAGACCGAGGGACAGTGGAAACGGGGTAGATGATGCCCAGAAAGAAAGAACCACACCCAAGGCGCCCCGGATAGGAATATGTAACCCTAACGCACAATTCCGCGCCGCGCGGTCATCTACAACGGCTTCAAAGTCATGATAATGGTACGCCCAAGTCAAGACTTCACTCTCGCCTGCCCCCAGATCCCACCCGGCGATCACTGGATATATAGTGCCCACAGTGCCGATGTAATTCTTGCCCTCGTTTTCTGTTCCTGCCTGTATCTCGAACTGCTTGCGGTATCAGGAGTTGGCGATACAGACCTGGCAGCAAGTGAATGTGCTGAATCTTGGCAAGGACGATGATTGGCGAACTGTTGACAACCGCTTTATCGGGCACGTTTTGCCTTTTGGGCCAATTCCTCGGGCGTTACCTGAAAAGGAGAAACATTAAATCGCGCAAGGCTCATTATGAAATCCGAGCGACTAAGCCCGGCAACCTCTGCTGCCTTCCCCTGCGATATCAACCCCATTTCATACCATTTGACCGAAGCTGCAAGGCGCATCTCATCTGCGAAATGGTCGGGTGTGCTCCGTAATACGGAAAAGACATCTTCTGGGAGTTCGAGCATCACTTGAACAGACATGTGCAATAACTCCTTTTCTTTTAGCATAGTCAGCGCTTGTACGACCCTCTTCGTGGTAACTGCTTCGTGCTCCAACTCGCATCTGGCTACTATTACGGTCACTCAGTCTCAGCCCCGTCCTCGCCACAGCCGGCTCCCGCCACCGCCAAAACGCGCGCGGTATTGTGCGAGCTGCGGATTGTCCTTGTCCACCGACCCCCACATTTGGAGCCACGAACGTGCACCTTCGGGCTGCTTCTTCGCCAGCCACAATTCGATCTGCGCGGCGCAGAATGCAAGGTCAACGCGCCGGTGACTGTGTGTTGCTGGCAATGGTCTACCGTATTGCTTCGAGGTTAAGCCTCCTTCCAATCGGTCTTGAAAGGTAGCTTTCGTTTGGACGTCTTGGTCTTTTTCCTCTAAAGACGTTGCAACTGTGCCTGCAAAGCCGGCCGCCGTTTGTATTGCTCTTTCACCTTTTGCAGATAGGCTTGCCACTCGCGGGTTTGTCCCAGTTGGACGTATGCCTGCTTGGCTTTCTTTAACCAGTTCGCGGCGAGGGGGTAGCGTTCGCTCTTGGCCTCGCCCATCAGCCGTTCTGCTTGTTTGATGCTCATCCGTGCTACCCACTCGGGCCGCTGGGATATAACCGCATCGGCAACCGTTTCAATCACCCCGTACCAGACCTCGCGCCGTTCCGCAACCTTGATCGCTTCGTCCCATTCCTGTTCAGAGAGCAAGACCTGGGCCAACGTCATAGCATCGTGCGATTTGCGTAGCCGCTCTATGACCTTGGGCTGTAAATCCGGCCAGGTATCTCCAGCCAATCGCTTCATGTTCTCGTAAGCGGCCAGGGTGGGATGTTCAGGAAAGGCGGCGAGCCACGCTTGCAATGCTTGTTGGGTCCGTCCTTGTGCTTCTTCGAGCGGGCCAAGCCATTCGCCCAACTGTACTCGTGAACCGGCGAGCTTCAAACCGTGTTCGCCCAGTGCGAGCGCTTTGGCAATGTGCCCCAACTCGCGCAGGCGCGCAGCCATTTTGTACGCGTCCTCCGCTGTGGTCAGGTGTTTCTCCGCATAGGTAATCGCTTCTAGCACGTTCAGGTCGCAGAGCATGAGCGCATAGCGCAAATGGCGGCCGGTCTTTTGACAGAGCGCAAGATATTCATCTCTCCGGCCCTGGCGTTGGAGGACATTGAGCTTGGCATCGGTCAAATCGCCAAAAAGATTCCCTTGCCATTCCGCGTTACTGGTTTCTTCGCCGTATTCGGCATCATCATACTCTTCTTCCTCCGCCTGATCCGATTCCTCTTCGTCTTGAGACCGGTTTGGGCGGCGGGAGCGGGTGGAATGGGACCTCTTTCCTTGCGTTGGTTCTTCGTCCCAACCGACTGTTGCCGCTCGGATGGCGAGGTCAAGCCCTTCATCCATGCCATAGTCAGCCAGATACCTGGCCTGCTTTTCCAACTCGCGGACCAGTTTCTCACGTTCCACAGCGCTCATGTCCAGACTGAGAATCACTTCTGCCAGCGGTTGACCCAGGCGGCTCATGAAATCGCCCAGCTCGCCGTCCGAGTCATCAATATATTCAACGCCGTGTCCGGCTTCCTCGACCAGCGCCATGAGGATAGCCAGCGCCGTTTCTGGCTCGTCCGCATCCAAAAATTTCATGGCCGTTGCTTGCACCTCGCCCAATTGTCCGACCAGTCCGCCGACATATCCATATGCCTCTGACGCGCGCATTCCGTCCAGGCTGTGCAGAATATTTCTCACCTGACGCCGGTATACTTCAGTGTCAACTTTTTTGCGTCGCTTCTTTTTACCCTGACCCGCTGTCGCCGGAGCCGCGATGGCGACCTCGATCCAGTCATAGAGTTCGGGCCGCTCTCGCACTAATCGCGTCATCAAAGCCACCAACTCATCATGATCCAGCGCAGCTAACAACTCGGCCGGATCCTGGCGCACGACAAACTGCTTGGGTTGATGCACATAGGTCAGCAGCAGTGCGACCGTATGCTTGCACAACCCGCCGTACTCGTAAGCGCACGTACATTGCGCGGTACGGATACCGCCTTCGTCGAGTTCAACTCGCACCTGATAGTACGGCTCCTGTGTGCCCTCGCAATTCCCCAGCAATAGGTTGCCCTGAATCGCGGCGTTTGAAATCGCATGGCTGTGGTCAAGATTTTGCCCGCGTTCAAAACTTGAAGGAGTGGATGCAGCACGAATGATGGACTCGGAAAGTTTTGGCAGCTTCATCTCTCATCACACCGCTCGATCATAGAGAGAGGCATATCTCGCAAAGTGATACTATCCCATTGGATAAGCACTGTATCCTTGCCTCGCTGCGCCTTGTCAAATCCGAGGACGCAGCCTTGCCAGTCACCAATATCGGCTCCCCAATCTGGATCCTTCACCCCTGGCTTGACCTTGACACAATCACCCGGTTGGAATACAAGTTGAGCGTTTTTCATATGCCTTTCAAGCGTTTTGCCTCTTGGGTCGATTCCTGGGTTGTTACTTGAAGAGAAATCTTTCCCGTACCATTTTCCGTGTATCCATTATATGCCTTTTCGGGGTTCCAGCTCCTACCTTTGGTGCTACCCCGAGCGCGGGGGCTGAGAACGGGCACAGTCTCGACGCCCAACGTAATCTCATTACCGACTTCGTCCAAGCGCGGGGCTGGACTCTTGTTACAGTGTTCAGCGATATCGGCTTTTCTGGCGCCCACGGCAATCGACCCGCCCTGCAAGCGCTGCTCGAACGAGCCGCACAGGGCGATTTTGATGTTGTGATCGTTCATGCGCTCGACCGCTTCTATCGGAGCCTGCCGCACCTGCTGCCATTCAAGAAATAGCTAAAAAAATACCGACAGGTATCAAAACCTGTCGGTAAAATGCTGACACCCGTCAGCCTCGGGAGCGACGGGATTCGAACCCGCGGTCTCGGCCTTGACAGGGCCGCGTGTTAGGCCAGCTACACCACGCCCCCAAACTTGCAGCGTCGAATATACCATACTCCCCTTTCGCTGTCAAATTAAATT
>JBAVQS010000129.1:0-3314 GCA_049694275.1 Anaerolineae bacterium
TCAAGCACCGCCTGACAATCGCGATTAGAGCGGGACGAAACCGCGCGAACGATCAATTCATAGAGAGCGCTGGACGTGTCGGGAGGGGCATAAATCACTATCTGGGCGCGCGCGGTCTGCATCGGAAAGACCGACAACCCGGCCGGCTTCATCGTCGCCCAGGCCGCCTGCGCGCCCTCAACACGCAACGTGTATTCGCCGACCTCTTCAGAACGATTGCGGACGGCAATACTTGCGGTGACCTGTTCACCGGGATTTACCTTGACCCGGGCCGGGTCGACGCTGAGGACGATGGTATCAGGCATTAGTTAGGTTGATCGGGCAGCGCCAAGCGCGTCAGAACCAAGACGGCTGTGCGGCCCATCCCGGGTCTCGATGTACAGCGTATAGGTCGTATGCGCGGGCTTCTCTCCCTCTATAATACGCCGTACGCGTTCTTCGTCAATAGCCTCCGGCTGATCTGCGGAAAACACGACCATAAAGTGGAATGGGACCGGGTCGTCGCTCTGATCGACAATCAGGGGCCTGACACCGGTAAAGATCTCCAGGTAATCGCGCAGCGCGCCCGCGGTCCCGCGCCGCCGGTAGAGGTCCGCCGCGCGCTGGATCAAGAGCCGGCGTCGTTCCGGCTGCCAATTCTCGTCGAGGACCAGATCGACCCACGTGCCCAGCCAGGGGATCATGTCTTCGGGCGCAAGCCGCGGGTCGAAATAGGCGTAAAGCTGGTCGAGTTGACGGTCGAGCGGGTCCCAGATGGATTGAAAAATCCACAGAAAACCGTTCAAGAACGGGTCATCCGCATAAAACCCGGGCAAATAGTTGAGCAGCCGACTCGGTTCCTTGATTTCCTGAGCGCGGAGCGGGAGACGGCGCAGAGTACGAGGCGTATCCATAAGCTTGTTGTTTACTTGGCCAGATAGACGTTGTGATAGTACGACATGACCACGCCATTCGGCGGGACCGGGATCACCTGCGAGCTACCCTGCAGGCGCTGCCCGTTCGCGTCGGCCATGTCAATCGGATACAGATTCAATTCGGTTGCATATTCTACGCCGGGCACGCGCTGGATCAGGGAATAGACCTTGTCAAGCGTCAGCGGCTGACCAAAGACCCAGCCGGTCCCATCGCTCCCCCCATAAAGGGGATGCAAAAAACGATAGAGCGCAATCTTGACATCCCGGCGCACGCGCTCAGGCTCGGCCCGGAGCTGAGACTTGATACGCGTCTGGACAGTGACCCAGACGTACTGCGGTTTGCCAATTTCAATCCGCGTGGTCAACAGACGACGCGCGTCGAGATAATCAATCAGCCGCAGGCGGGTCGCCTCGGGCAATTCCAATCGCGCCTGTAATTCCGCTTCGATCGCCGCTCGTTGGTCCTCCTGCGCAATCGCCTCGTGCCGGTCGATGTGGCGCTGCAACTCGTCCCCTTCGAGCGGCGGCATACCCGGAATGACGAGCAATTGGACGGTACCGGGCTTGGGGGCCAATGAGTCATCGGGCCGCGGCTGCAAGCAGCGCACGCGCCCGACTCCTTCCACCTCGCGCGCCAGGTATTCAAAATCCTCCGCCGTCACGGCGCGGTGCCGGGTCCGCAGCAGGGCCGGACCGCGCAGCAGGGCATCGTCCAGGCTCTGGGCGTCGATGCCTCCGGTAATCGGGGCGCGGTTACGGACCGACGCGACCGATGGAACGGTCGTTTTGAGAATCTTGATGCGCCCCTCGGCAACATTGCCGCGAATCCCACCGCCCACGCGATAGCGCGAGATGCGAATCGTCGCGCCCTGTGGGGGGATCGCGCCGAACTGGGGCTCGGAGCCATCGCGCTGCCGGATCGCCGGACCAAACTCGACGACGCCCGTAATGGGGTCAAAGACATAATGCCGGTCCCCCGGTTTCGAATCGCCAAAATCGTCTACGCGCTGCCACGTTTCCCAGGCTCCATCTGTGGTCGAAATCTGCACAGCCTCTTCAGGACCCTCCAGGTCGAGGACATTAGCGTTCTGGAACTTGAAGTGTTGGGCCGACTGCCCGTTGCTGATACCGAGCACTTCGGGGCCAACCGTTTGCGCGTGCGTGACCGGGATGGTGATGCCAATGGTATAGGCGGCGAGGTAACTGATACGCGGCGAGCGCGCATAGGGCGTTTCACCGGGCGCGAGCTGGTCGAGCGGCGCGCAGCGCACCCAGGTCCTAGCCTCGCGCAAAAGCAGGCGGTACGGCTGGCAGCGGTAGGGCAAACTCAACCGCACCTCGCCATTCTGATTCAGACCGCCCGTCGTATCCGAAACCACTTCAAGCGGTTGCCACTGCCGCTCACTGCCCAGCCACACCTCCCACCGCCAGGGGGGACGGACCGGATCAATGCCAATCCCCATCTTTTCGCAATTCAGCGCCAGGGTGAGCAAATGCGCGCTGAGGTCCTGATCAAAGCCGACGTAAAACGCATGGGCGGGCGCAGGGGGATTACCCCAGACCGAGAACGGGATAGGATCGTGCAGCGCGGCGGTCATATCCTGAAACTCGTCGCCGTCCTGGCTTGTCAAAAGCCAGCGCAGCGCCGGTGGAAAGACCTCCATCTCCTCATCGGTGCTCATGATAATCGCCTCGTCCGTCTCCGTGCGCTCGGTAGCGACCTGGGTTGCGCGCGGAATGATAAAACGGCGGGCGGGGGTCGGCGCGGCCGCGAGGGTAAAGGTGACATCCCCCTTGGCCGGACGCGCCGGCGCAAGCTTGACGCCGATCAAGTTGAGAAAGGTCAGGAGGTTTTTGCGTGGCGTCTGGTTCAAGCGATAGATATACTGCTCGGTCATCCAGGCAAAGAGCTCGATCAAGGTAATGCCCGGGTCGCTCACGTTGTGGTCGGTCCACATCGGCGCATAGCGCGGGATGCGCCGCTTGGCCTCGTCCACAAAATCCTGGAACTTGCGATCGTCGAGATTAGGTATAGGCAAAGACATAGTAACTCTATTCTCCCGGGATTTGATAGAACGGATAGACCAGGCTGCGCTCGTCGTGCGTGGCCTTGATCAGGTATTGGACGTGAATCAAAATCACATTGTGTTGATCCGGGTCGACCGCCGCGTGGACCGACTGGAGCTCGATGCGCGGCTCCCAGAATTCCAGCGCCTCTTTGACGTATAGCTCGGCCAGGCCCAACGTTTCCGGATTGGCCGGGCGAAAGAGGAGCTCGTGCATTCGGCTGCCAAAGGTCGGACGCATGACCCGCTGGCCCATCGGCGTGCTCAGGATGATCCAGACGGCCTGCGCGATCTTGTCCGCATCAAATGCGAGCGCAATGCCGCCGCGCCCATC
>JBAVQS010000130.1:0-19430 GCA_049694275.1 Anaerolineae bacterium
CCCACCGCCTGCGCGATTAGCGCCGCATACACCTCGGTCCCCGCCGGCCGGGTGTGGATGCCGTCATCCCAGAAATATTCGGGATGGTCCTTGCTGGCCGCATTCCAATCAATCAGCACGGCGTTCGCATACCGCTTGACCCCGGCGGCCAGGTCCTTGTTGTTGATATCCTGCCAGTCGCGCGGGACCTTGTTATTGATAAAGATCACGCGGTGGGCGGCCGCAAGGGTCGCCATGATCTTGTCGAACTGAGTCGGAGTAAACCGGCCATTGTTGCCGACGTGGATCACGACAATGGGCGCCAGTGTCCCGGCGTCCTGGCGCACGACCAGCAGATCATTCACGACCCAGGGCTGGCGACCAATCGCCGCATCCACGTCGATCCCCGGGATCGCGCGCTGGAGCTCGGCCTCGGCCTTGAGCATCACCGAGTCGCCAATCGCGGTGACGGTGAGGGTACTCGCCATTGTGGCGGTTATTGCAGGCGTCGCGGTGAGCGACGCGGGCCGGTCGATCATGCGTATGGGGCCATCCGATTCGGTTGGCGTTCGCGTCGGCTGTGTCGTCGGATTGACCTTAATGCTGACCGTCGGGCTGGGCTGGGACGTGCTCGACCGCGCGACGACGGACGGGGTCGCGACCATCGGCGTCGGGGTCGTTTCCAAATCCGCGAGATAGGCGGGCACGGCCGGCGCATGGGCGCTCACAACCGACTGGCCGAGCACAACCACGGAGAGGACAATGGCGCTGCTGCTCGCCAGCCCCTTGAGCGCCAGCTCCCAACGGCGCTTGCCGTGCGCCTGCGTCAGGTCCTGCCAGGCCTTGCCGAGCGCCCCGCGCCGGATCGGCATTTCGATATAACGATACGAGAGCTCGGCCAGCACAAAGGTCAGCCCGAACCGGATGACGAGCAGGGGGAGCGCGTCGAGCGACACGTCAAGCTGGGGCCGCGTCAGAGCGCAGATGGGCCAGTGCCAGAGATAAATGCCGTACGAGCGCTCGCCGATCCAGACGAGGGGCCGCAGTGACAAGAGCCGACGCCCGAGGTGGGCGCGTGGGTGGACGGCCACGGCAATGACGATGGCCGTGGCGAGCGAGATGAGCGCAAATCCTCCCTGATAGAGAAAGGGATCAAACTCGTTGACCTGCAAACAGGCCCAGCCGAGCGCAGCCAAGCCCGCCAGCCCGGTGAGGTCGAGCAGCAGGGAACGAACGAGGGTTCCCGCGCCGGAGGGGGCCGCGGCCTGCTCCCAGGGTCGCCAGGCAAACGCCAGCGCCGCGCCGAGCAAGAGCCCCGCCGCGCGGGTGTCCGTCCCATAATAGACGCGCGAGGGGTCGAGGTCCGGCTGATAGAGCAACGCCATGAGCAGGGTCGAAAAGAGCGCGCCGCCCAGGATGACCCACTGCGCGCGGCGGGGTTTGAACAACCTGACGAGCAGGGTGAGGAGAACCGGCCAGATGAGATAGAATTGCTCTTCGACGGCGAGCGACCAGAGGTGCTGAAAGAGCGAGGGCCGGCCCACAAACTCGAAATACGATTTCTGGCCGAGGATATAGTACCAGTTCGTGACATAGAGGAGCGCGGCCGCGGCGTCGCCCCGGAGGGTGGCAACCTCGGCCGGCAGGAACAGGACCGCGTAGGCGAGCCCCGCGCCGATCAGGACCAACAGGGCGGGGAGCAACCGGCGGGCGCGGCGAAACCAAAAGCGCGGCAGATCGATTCGGCCCTGCGTGCGCCATTCGGCGAGGAGCAGCGCTGTGATGAGATAGCCGCTAATGACGAAAAAGACCTCAACGCCGAGAAACCCTCCCTGCGCCCAGTGCAGGTCGGCGTGATAGAGGAGCACGGCGAGGACGGCGAGGGCGCGCAGTCCGTCGAGACCCGGTAGGTACCCCAGGGCTGTGCGATGGGGGGCAAGACCCTTGGGGTTTCCAGAAACCCCAAGGGTCTCGTCACTAGTGTACGAGTCGCGCATAGACCCCCCGCGTCCACTCTTGCAACTGCGCCGTCCGTCGGTCGTTCCCCGGCATGCTCGAACCCTTGTCCCAACCGGTGGTATCCGGGTTGATCGCGCCCCGATTGGTGAGGTCGTTCAACGTCTGCCATTCCGCCGTCGTCAGCCAGTCCGAGTAGAGGGTCGTGGGGTTGCCCCCCTGACAGGGAACAGCGCCGGCGTTGGCGTAACCCCACGCCAGTACATAGACTATTTGGCAGTCACGCGGCTGTCCAGAGACCTGACCGAGCGACCAGGTGAACGTGGTGCTGCAGGATGCGCAGACATGCCCGGTGGCAAGCTCGCGGTACGCGTTATGGACCCAGGCCAGGACCGCCGGATGCCAGATGGGGTCCGCAATCGTCCCCCGACCGCGAAAGACGAGCCGGTCCTTGTCGGTCTGGTATTCAAAAGGAGCGAACCGGGTAAACATGGCGCGCACCATCTCTTGCCGGATCATGCTTCCGGTCTGGAGCGGCTGCTGGCACTCGCCAATCTCGATGGCATAATTGACGCCGACCTGTAGCGCCTTGCACGCTTGCGGGTCATTCCCCGTGGCGACAGAACCTTCCCATTCGAGTAATGGCCGGCCGTCCGGGGTCGGGGTGGCGATCAGAGTGGGGGTGGGAGAAGGGGATAAGGTGGGCGGTGCGGTGGGCGAGATTGGAATGGTTGTCGGAATGGGGAGCGAGGTTGGCGATTGCAGTGCCCGGGTGACGGACGCCTGTACCGGCGCCCCGGCACCGGTACAGGCGTTGAGGAGGAGAAGAAAGAGAGCGCCGAACCAGATCGGCGGAATGGAGAGTTTCAGGCGCATCCAGTGAGCTCCAAAAAGATTGGGTTGGCGCGGGGTGTCATAAGACCGCGCGATGAAACCGTCCCCATTCTATGCGCTTGTCACCACTCGCGCATCGTATGAATTACGTATCGATTACGTATTTGGAGGTAACCCGCCGGCGACAAGTACACTTGCCCTAGTGCACCAACATGATGAAGCTGAGGGACAGAATATGGATTCGCCAATTGGAAAACCCGTAGCTGGACCCCGCAGTCTCATTTTGGTGTACTACTAGCGGATACGCAAGTGCTAGGGCCGTGTGCTTCGCCCTTACACCAACCCGTGCTCGACCGCGTAGCGGGTGGCGGCGGCGCGCGAGTTGACCCCGAGCTTGCCGTAGATGGATTGGAGGTGGGTGCTGACGGTGCGGCGGCTGACGACGAGCTGCACGGCGACCTGGGCGTCGCTCAGGCCGGATGCGACGAGGCGCAAGACCTCGACCTCGCGGGGGGTCAGTCCGGCGGGGTAAGTGATGGGCGTGGGGCGTGGCTTGGGAATCGGGGAGATCGTCTGGCGCTCCAGCGCCTGTTGGAGCGCCAGGGCAATCGGCTTGTCGCCGGAGCGGCGCTCTTCGCCGACGAACTGGACGATCCACTCGGCCAGGAGCGAGTTCACGAGGGTAAAGGTGCGCCCGCGCGGGATGACGAGGCCACGCCGGGCGAGGTGCTGGACGAGGCGCTCTGAGCGCCCAACGAATCGGTCCAACTGGACCGTGTTGAAGGTCCACGCGCCGGCGCGGCCCTGGTATTCGAGCAGGGCGAGCGCGGCGAGGACCAACTGTTCATCCTGGTCGGAATGCTGCCAATAATCCTGCAGGTGGCGCGTCGCCTCGGCGCGAAAGGCGCTCCGCCAGACTTCATCGCGCTCCGGCGCGCTCAACTGCCGCGCGTGCGCCGTAAAGAGCAGGTGGCATGCCGCCTGGAGAAAAAAGGGATGCGGCCCGGCGACGTGCAGGAGGCGCTCGACCTCCAGCGTGGTGAAACGAACGGCGGTGTCCTGGAGAGTATTGCCGATGAATTCACGCGCCTGGTCAGGGGTAAACAGCTCGACGGTGATGTTGGCAAAGATATTGAAAAAGGGCGAGGAGCGAATCTCGTCCGAATGGGTGAGATCGATCAACTCGCGCCGACTGGAGGTGATGAGGGCGAGATTGTGATGAATCGCCAGGCTGCGGAGGCTATAGAAAAAGTCCGCGCCAAAGTTGGGGTTGCGGGTGATGTTCTCGAATTCGTCGAGCAGCAGCACAATGTGCCGGCCCTGGGCGTCAATCCGGTCAAAGAGGTCGGCGAGGACGAACGTGTCGATCTGCACATGGTCGTGCAGCGCCGCGACGGCGTTGGCAAATTCGGCGTCGTCCAGGGCTTGCGCGATCTGCCTGAGCAGATACTGCCACAGGCGACCGGGCGTCGTATTGGCGTCGAGCAGAGCCAGGTCCATATAGACAAAGCTGTACCGGTCGAGGGGCAGGCCGTGCGCCACCCGCACATCCGGATCGGCGATGTAATAGAGGAGCGAGGTCTTGCCGATGCGCCGTTCGCCCACCAGCGAGCTCGATTCAAACTCGACGTTGCGCAGGCGGCTGAACAGTTGCTCGACCTCGCGCTGGCGGGCAAAAAAGCGGCGGGCGTCGGTGATTGGATTCCCGTAGGTAAAGGGATTGAGCGGCATCGGTTCACGGATAGACATCGGCGCCAAATTCCTCGCCCGAGGTGAGCTGGCGGCGTGGGGTGAGCGCGCCGTTCACATCTTCAAGCAGCCACAATCCGCCGTTCACTCCGCCCGCGATGCAGACATTGTTCCGCCCGCATGCCGGCCGGACGAACGGGGTATTGGTCCCGGCGGTGATAAAGGCGACATTCGTATTGTTCGTCGCCAGCTCGACGCTCGCCAGCGCAATGGCCTGGAGGCTCGTCTTGTCGGTCACGTTGAAAAAGAGGCGGGCGCCATCGCTGCTCCAGCGAGCCTGCCGCGCATAGACGCCGCCCAGCACCTGGGGAAAGGGAAGCGGCACCTGGTTGGTCAACTTGCCGTCCACCGTGACCCTGGCGACCCAGATACGCCAGCCGGCCTTTTCGTTGCGCATATAGGCGAGATGGGTCCCGTCGGGCGAGAGGGTCGGCCGGCGTCCGGTCAGGCCCAGGGCGCGCAATCCACTGCCATCCGGGTTGATGGTGTATAAATCGCCATTGTCCGCTTTGGGCCCACAGGCGAAATAGATGCGATTGTCGCTCCCCCAACTTGCATCGATGTTCTTGTCGCAACTCGTCTTGAGCCGCGTCGCGGTCCCGTCGAGGCTGAAAGCCGTCAGCGCGTACTTGTCGTTGTTGCAATCCCCCGTGCTGGCGACAAAGTGGCTCCCGTCCGGCGCCCACGAAGGCTCTTCGTCGTTCGGGGCCGGATTAAAGGTGGTGACCGCGCCGGTGTCCAGGTTTAGCAGGCCGATGCTCGAACAACCGGGCGTGCCGCTTGAAAAGAGGATGCGGGTCCCTGCGCCGAAAACGGTGGTCGGCGTGGGCAGGGCCGGCGCCGGGCTGGGCGGCAGGGTGGGTGTGGCGGCGGGCCGGGTGGCGGTTGCGCGAACCGGCGTCGCCGTCGGCGTGGTTAGCGCCAGCCCCTGTTGCGCAGTCGAGGCGGAGAACAGGGCGAACGCGGCGACTAGCAACAAGAGGACCGCGCCGCCGAGCAGGAACGGGAGGACCGGCCAACGACGGCGCGCCGGACGCCGTCCGGGCAGGACACTGCCCGCTGGCGGCGTTTTGGGAAAGGGCGGCGGGGGCGGTTTGGGCGCGGCCGGCAGTGCGGGGTGCAGAGTCCATCGCCGGATGGTCTCGCCGATCTCGTCGCGCACCCATTCGAGCCGCTCGTACTTGTCGATCCACCGTCGCTGCAGGTCCACGGTCAGATAATAAGGGTCCTGTCCCGTCAGCACATCGCGGGCACAGAGCGATTTGAGGGCCTGGGCCATTTCGTCCGGTGGAATACGGATATTGTATTGGGTGAGGGCGCGGGCAATGTCCAGAGCGCTGACAGGCTGCGGCGGCTGTTCCGTGGCAGCGGCGGCGCCGGCGAGGACCGCCTTTTCGGCGGGAGAGGATTCCTCCCAGATGTGCTTGAGGACAGACAGCCCGCGTTCGATCACCTCGTCCAGCACGGCGTCCACATCCTGCACTCCGATGCGCGCGGCGCGCGTGTGCAGCCAGCGATTAAACAGCGAGTGACACAGCATCTGAATGTAATACGGATGTCCGGCGGTGATCTGTAGAATTCGTTCGCCGGCGGCCGGCTCGACCTGGTAAAATTTCTCCACGGGCAATGTGATGAGCGCCAGAGCGGTCTCGCGCTCGAGGTACGAGATCTTTTTGTACAGCCCGACGCTAAAGAGGAAGGTGTACTCTTGCGCCATCTCTTCGAGCCCGCGACCGAGAGCGAACACAAAGTTCAAGCGCTCATAGTGCTGCATCAAGTGCCGCAGGTATTCGAATATCTCCCGCCCGAGCTTGCCCGCCTGGACCTGTTCCTGCAGCCGGATGGCTTCGTCCAGCATGAGCAGGAGGTGCCGGTCTCCGATTGCGACCCAGACCTGGTTCAGAAACTCGTTCTCGAAATAGCCGCGTGCGTCGGCGGCAAACGCCTCGCGCGGGGGCGGGGGGAGCTTGATCTCGTACACGCGATAGAGGGTGCGTGTGATGGTATTGGCGAGCTCCCAGAGAAAGCCGTCCAGCCCATCGAGCGCCAGGCCGTGCAGGTCGATAAAGACGCAGAGATAGCGCGGCCCGAGGTGGCGGCCCATTTGATAGAGCGCCGACGTTTTGCCGGTCCGGCGCTCGCCATAGAGGATGATGACATTATCGCGGTGTTGCCCGACGAGCGCTTCCTGGACAAAGGTAAAAACATCGGCGCGCCCGAAAAACATTTCGGAACCGGTAACGGGGCTCCCGGCGATATAGGGATTGACCGCCTGCATACGCGGCCCATTATACTTGTGCAGGTGGAAAAAGGACAAAAACCCCTATCGGACCTTGCGCACGCGCCGGACCAATACGGTTCCCAGCAAGAGATAAAAGTACGCCAACCTGGCGGTAACGTCAAGTAAATGTGACCAGGTCAGATACCGAAGGTTTTTCTCGCGCGCAAACGCGCCAAGATTTGCTATAATAGCGACGCTTCGCGCTGGGGCGCCGCGAGGCGCCATTCCCAACGCGCCCGCTCAACACGGTTTGCAAAGCGAGAGACCGGATGGTGCGATCCCTTGCCGACTATATCCCTCAGGACCGGTGCACGGCTCTGGCGAACGGCGCGCCCCTGCCCGACCGCGCTCAGGGCGCGGGGCTGTTCGCCGATATCGTCGGGTTTACCGAGCTCACCGAAAAACTCACGCAACAACTCGGCCCCCGGCGCGGCATTGAAGAACTGACCCGCCAGATCAACACGGTCTATGACACCATCATCAACCAGATGGACCGCTATGGCGGGAGTGTCATTGGCTTTGCCGGGGATTCAATGACCTGCTGGTTCACGACAAAGGAAGCGGGTAGCCTCCCGTCGGAATCGGCGTCCGTCCGGGCGGTATCCGCGGCGCGGGCGATCCAGGCGGCGATGGCGGCCCATCCCGAGCTCGCGCTCAAGGTGACGGTGACCACCGGACCGGCGCGGCGGTTCGTGGTGGGCGATCCGCAGATTCAGCTACTCGATGCGCTCGCGGGAACAACAGTGGCACGCCTGGCCACGGCAGAACATCTCACCCACAAGGGCGAAATCCTGACAGATGCCATCACCCTCAACGCTTGTCCTGACACCCCGCCGGTCGCCGAATGGCGCGTGGACCCCGAGACAGGAGAACGGTTTGCCTGCCTCGCCCCAACCCCACCGCTGGCGGCAACCGGCGCGCCGGGGATCGTCTCTGTGGATATACCCCCGGAAACTCTGCGCCCCTGGGTTTTGCCGACGGTCTATGCCCGCGAGCAGAGCGGCCTGGGTGAGTTTCTCACCGAACTACGTCCGGCGGTGGCGCTGTTTCTCCGCTGGCAGGGCATTGACTATGACGACGATCCCGCCGCCGGAGAGAAACTGGACCAATTGCTCCGCCGGGTCCAACAGACACTGGCGCGGTATGATGGGACCGTGTTGCAACTGGTCATCGGCGATAAGGGGAGCTATCTCTATGCCTGCGTCGGCGCACCGACCGCACATGAAGACGATGTCCCCCGCGCCGTGCGCGCCGCGCTCGCGCTCCGCGACCTGCCGCAGGCGCTCCCCTTTTTGCGCGGCGTGCAATTTGGCCTCAGCCGGGGGACGCTGCGGGTCGGCGCGTATGGGGGCGCGGGCCGCCGGACTTATGCCGCGATGGGTGATGATGTGAACCTCGCCGCCCGTTTGATGATGCTCGCCTCCCCCGGCGAAATCCTCGTGAGTGGCCGGGTGCGGCAATTGCTCGGCGAAGGGTTCACGCTTCAAGCGCGCCCCCCCCTCCCGCTCAAAGGCAAGGCCGAGCCCCTGCCGGTGTTTGCCGTGACCGGCGCGCTGCCGCGCCGCGCCACGCGCCTGCTCGAACCGGACTATCACCTGCCGATGATGGGCCGTCAGGCTGAGTTGGCGCTTGTGGCGGATAAACTCGCACGGGCCCAACAGGGACAAGGCCAGGTGATTGGCATCACCGCCGAAGCAGGGATGGGCAAGAGCCGGTTGGTCGCGGAGGCAATTCGGCTCGCCCACCGTCAGGGCCTGACCGCCTATGGCGGCGCCTGCGAATCGTCGGGCACGAACACCGCCTATCTCGTCTGGAAGCCCATCTGGCAAGCCTTTTTCGATGTGGACCCACACGCCCCCCTCCGCCGCCAGTTGCGCCATCTGGAAGGGGAGCTCGCAGATCGCGCGCCCGACCGCGTCCAGACCCTGCCCCTGCTCGCCCCCCTCCTCGATTTGCCAATTGAGGACAATGATTTCACGCGGACGCTTGAACCGAAGGACCGCCGCAATGCGCTGGAAGCCCTGCTGGAAGACTGTTTGAAAGCGGACGCGCGCCAGGAACCGGTCCTGCTCGTGTTGGAAGATGTGCACTGGATCGACCCGCTCTCGCACGACCTGCTGGACACGCTGGCGCGGGCGACGATGAATCTCCCGGTCTGTTTCCTGCTGGCATATCGGCCGTCGGATGTGGCGCGGTTGGAGTCGCCGCGGGTACAAGCGCTGCAGCACTATACCCACATCGCGTTGCAAGAGTTGACACCCGCCGATGCGGCGGGACTCATCCGCGCCAAGCTGACGCAGCTCTATCCTGAACGGAGTGGGCGCCCGCCACTGAAACTGGTCGAGCAAATCCTCGCGCAAGCCCAGGGCAATCCCTTCTTTATCGAAGAACTGCTCAACTATCTGCACGACCGGGCGCTCGACCCGTGGGGGCCGACCGGCCTCGCGGTGCTGGAACTGCCGTCGAGCCTCCACACGCTCATCCTGAGCCGCGTGGACCAGTTAACCGAACCGCAGCAAGCGACGCTGAAGGTGGCGAGCATCATCGGCCGGCTGTTTCCCTTCGCCTGGCTGCACGGCTATTGCCCGACGCTGGGGACGCCGGCTGCCGTCAAAGCGGATTTACACGAGCTGACGTAGCTCGACCTCACGTCGCTTGACCAGCCCGAGCCCGAGTTGGCCTATCTGTTCAAGCACATCGTAACGCAAGAGGTGGCGTACGAGAGTCTGGCGTATGCCACGCGCGCCCAACTGCACGAACAGTTGGCGCAGTATTTGGAAGGGCACATGACGGGTGGGGCGCCGGGCCCGGCGCCCCTCGACCTATTGGCGTTTCACTATGGGCGGAGTGCGAATATCGTCAAGCAGCGCGAGTATTTGCGCAAGGCCGGCGATGCGGCGCAGGCGGCTTATGCGAATGCGGCGGCGCTGGACTATTACGACCGTCTGTTCCCCTTGCTGAGCGAGCCGGGTGAACAGATAGAGATTCACCTGAAACGCGGCCAGGTGCTGCAACTGGTGGGAGATTGGGCGGCGGCCGAAACCGCCTACCGGAGCGCCTTCGAGCTGGCGCAACAGAGCGGCTCGGCGCGCGCTCAGGCGCAGGCGCAATTTGCGTTGGGCGCTCTCTATAACAAGCGCGGCGACTATCCGCTTGCGTTGGCCTGTTACGATCAGGCGCGGGCCGGCTGGCAGGCGCTGGGCGAGTCGGCGGAAATGGCGCGGGCTGTGGCGCGTGGAGCGGCTGGTGGCATTTCAGCGTAACGCCCGGCGCGGTCGGGCTGAACCCCGCGCCCGATCTGCTTTTGCTTCCGTTGTGGCGCGGCCTGTTCTAAACCGCATCACGATTGCACCGTGGTTTTGTAGGGGCGAACCGCCGGCTCGCCCCTACACGGCGCAAATGTAAATCGTGTGAAAGAGAAGACCGCCGGGGGAACGGAACCGGCGGTCCTTTGTCTTGGGCACGGAAAATCACAAGGGGCGCGAGCGCGTCAGGCGGCGTCCAGCACCTGCTCCACGGTCATGCGCCGCCCATCCGCCCAGGCCGCCTCACGGTCGCGCTCATCCATCAGCGCCCGCAGTTGGCTCACAAACGGCGCATACTCTTCCGGCTCGCCGGCGCCCATATGCGCGCCGCTCGTCTCGCGCATGGCTTCTGCGGCGCCGAACAATCGGGCCGCTCGGCAGAGATATTCCGCCCGCTGGCCCGCCGGTCCGGCTGTGGCCTGCTGGACCTGCATAAAGGCGAGACACTCGAAGCAGCGCGCGATGCCGCCGCGATTTCCCGCGAGCTGGTGGTGGCGGATGACTTGACGATACAGCGCCGCCGCCTGTGCATAGTCCCCCATCTGCCGGTGTGCATCCGCGATCCCGCTGCGCGCGAGATTCTCAAAGACCCAGTCCCGGGTCTCCTGGAGCAGGGCCAGCGCTTCTTCCAAAAGCGCCATGGCCTCGGCGTAGCGACCCTGGAGCATATCAATTCTTGCGAGCGTCGATTTTCCCATCCCTAGGCCGGACCGGTCGCCGACTTCCGTGGCGACCCGGAGCGCCTCCACCAGATCGGCCCGCGCCCCGGCATAGTCACCCCGCTGCGCCCGGGCCTGCCCTCGCACGCCAAGCCCGAATGACAAATATCCTTTACTCCCGGATGCGCTGGCGACCTCAATCCCTTCGTTAATCGTCGCGTCCGCCGCCTCGAAATTTCCCATAAGCGCAAACATCGTTCCGAGATTGAGAAGCCCATGGGCCAGGAGGCGCTGGTCGTCCACCGTGCGAGCGAGCGCGACACCTTGCTGGAGGGACACGGTCGCGTCCTTCATGTTGCCCTGGCCCATCTTGACCTGGCCGAGCGCGGTCAATCCCAAAGCGCGCACTCGTTCCCGTTCCCGCGCGGCCGCGCCATCGACCGCGGGGAGCGTGTCGAGCCGGGTCAGGGCCGCCTCCAGCGCCGGCCGCATTCCGGCAAGGTGTGCCGCCTGGCCGCGAAACTGCAGGAGATTACCCGCAATCCGCAGCGCAAGCGCCGGGGCCCGCTCGCTCGCCCATGTCATCGTCGCAAGAAGGTTCCCCTCCTCTTCCTGGAGCCGTTTATTGGTGACCGGGGCCATTGGCCCGAACAACTGTGGCGCACATTCCGCCGTCAACCGCTCGTAATATTGCATGTGCCGGTCACGCAGCAGCTCTGCCTCGCCCGATTCGAGCAGTTTGTCGCGCGCATACTGGCGAATCGTTTCCAGAAACCGGTAACGCGTTTCCCGCTCGTCCGTTTCGTCCGCCGTGACCAGCGACCGGTCTACCAGCCGGACCAGCAGGTCCAGCACGTCCACAGGTTCGAGCGTAATGGGCGCTTCTTGATCGCCGCACACCTGCTCCGCCGCCTCCACGGTCCAGTTCCCCACAAATACCGATAACCTCCGCAAAAGCGCACGCTCGGGCTCCGCCAGAAGCTCATAACTCCAATCGATCAGGGCGCGCAGCGTTTGCTGGCGCGGCAGCGCCGTCCGGCTCCCGCCGGTCAGCAGGCGAAAGCGGTCGTCGAGCCGGGTCGCGATCTGTTCCGGCGAAAGCGCCTTGACCCGCGCCGCCGCCAGTTCGATGGCCAGGGGAATCCCGTCGAGCCGCAGACAAATCTGTGCCACTGCCGTCGCCGTCCCTGCCGTCAGACGGAACCCGGGCTTGACTGCGGTCGCCCGTTCGGCAAACAGACGGACCGCGCTATAGCCGGACAACTGCGCCGCGCTGAGCCCCGGCGAGTCGGGCAGATCGAGCGAGGGGACGCGATAGATCGTCTCGCCCGCGATGCCGAGCGGCTCGCGGCTGGTTGACAGGATTTTCAAGTGGGGGCAGGCGCGCAGCAGCTTGGAAGCGAGCGCGGCGCACTCTTCGATCAGGTGCTCGCAGTTGTCGAGCACGAGCAGTAATTTCTTGGGCCGGAGGAAATCACCCAGGACCTCCTGCACCTGCCGCCCGCCCGGCGGCAGGCCGAGCACCTCGGCGACGGCCTGGGTAACCAGCAGCGGGTCGGCGACCGGCGCCAGTTCGACCAGCCACACCCCATCGGGGAAACTCTCGAGGTCCTCCGCCGCGAGTTGGAGGGCGAGCCGTGTCTTGCCCGTGCCGCCGGGACCGGTTAGCGTGAGCAGGTGCGTCGCCGCCAGCAACTGTCCGACCTCCTTCAACTCTTTATCTCGCCCGACAAAGCTCGTCAGTTGAATGGGCAGATTGTTGGGAAAGGCGTCGATCGACTGCAGCGGCGGAAACTCGGCGGGCAATCCGGCAACGTCGAGTTCAAAGACATGCTCGGCCCGTTGTAAATCCTTCAAGCGGTGCTCGCCCAGGTCGCACAGCGTGACCCGCTCGGGGAGCGCATCGCGCACCAGGCCGAAGGTCGCTTGCGAGAGCAGCGTCTGCCCGCCGTAACCCACGGCGCGCAAGCGGGCACAGCGGTTGACATCCGAGCCGTAGTAATCCCCCGCGCGCAGGTCGGCCTCGCCGGTGTGCAGGGCCATGCGCACGCGCAATGGCCGGGGCGTGGGCCAAGGTTCCGCGGCCAGCGCCTGTTGAATATCGCGAGCGGCGGCGACCGCATCCGTTGCGCGAGCAAAGACCGCAAAGCGGCTGTCCCCTTCCCCGCGCGGGCGCACGACCACGCCGGTATTTTGCGCCACGCTCTCCTCGACGAGCTGGTCGTGCCGCTGCATCGCGTGGCGCATCGCGTCGGGATGCTGCTCCCACAGGCGCGTGCTCCCCTCAATATCGGTAAACAGAAAGGTGACGATTCCGGAAGGCAGGTCAGGCATAGGGGATCCTCAGTGCGGCAAATTGTAGCATCGAACTCCGTGAGGCGTCAAGGGCTGGCCAGGCCGCCGCAGGGTAATTGCAAGTCCATTGACACGGGCCCGTCATGTCGAGCGGAACGTAGTGGAGTCGAGACATCTCGTTATTTTTGTAAGGGAAGCTGTCACCCTGAGCGGAGCGAAGGGTCTCGCTCGGCGTCATGTCACCCTGAGCGTGCGAAGGGTCTCGCTCCCGCGAACGAGATGCTTCGCTCCGCAAAAAGACGCTCCGCTCAGCATGACAGAATTCCCGCGCTTGTCACCCTGAGCACGCGAAGGGTCTCGCTCCCGCGAACGAGATGCTTCGCTCCGCAAAAGCGCTCCGCTCAGCATGACAAACCCGCTCAGCATGACAAACCCACTCGCACCCTGCGCTCGTCGGAATGACAGTTCATGTGCTCAGGCCCCCTGTGGGGAAAATCTCGCTCTTGACATCCCATGGAATCCGTCGTACAGTATGAGCGAAACAAATCGGTGTGAGTCTGTCCGCTGTTTTGTACCGAAAAGTAGAGCGCGGCCGGCCGCAGATTATTGCGGTCGGCCGCGTCTTGTTTGCAGGGGCAACCCGAGGATGTTCCGTTCGCTGGAGGGTTGCCTCGGAGGTCCGCCATGAAAAGGTTTCTGTTCGCTCTCGGCGGCGCGTTGGCCCTCGCGTTCCTCCTCTTCTTCAGCCCGGCCTGGGCCGTTGCACCTTTACCTGCGCCTGTCTCCACAACTCCCGTCACCCTCCTCGCCACTGTTCCCATCGGCGACTGGGCGGGACCCAAGGGCGTGACCGTGAACGAAGCGACCGGCGATGTCTATGTCGCCCTCTTTGGCAATCCGGTGGCGAGTAACGGTCAGGAGGTCGCCCGCATTCAAGAGCCGGCCCATGCCCTCATGACCGAGGCGTGGTCCGGCGGCATTCACCCCAACCAACTCTTTTACAGCAGGAGCACCAACCGCCTCTATGTCACGAACCGCGACACGAACAATGTCGCGTTCCTCAACGCCGACACCCTCGACTATATGGGACAGCTCCCCGCGACCGCGCAGGGGAACGGCATGCCCTGGGGCATTGCGGGCTCGCCAACCGATAACGCCTTTTACGTCGCGGCATTCAACACCGGCGCCATCACCCTCGTCGACGGGGTTTACGGCAGTCCCCCGATGACCTTTAACACGCCCAACGACCGACCCGCGCTCGCGGCCTATCATCGCAACTCGGATCGCGTGTTCATCACCGGCTGGAACAGCGGCAAGCTCTATGTCATCGACATCTATCGCCACATCTATTATCCCGCCTTCACCCCCGGCGCGAATGCGTTCGGCGTCGCGGTGAGCGCGCTCGGGACGGTCTATGTCGATTACCCCTTTACGCGGCAGATTTTCTACGCCGACGGGACGCTGGCGCACCCCGACCAGATGCAGTTCACGCAGTTGACCCAGCTCCCGGCGGGCAAGCTCGGCGCGATGGCGCTCAACGACGCGACGAATCACCTGCTCGTGGTCGCGCAGACGGACGCGAGCCAGGTGCTGTATGTCGTGGACCGGCGGAACGGCGCGCTCTTGCAGACGCTCCCGCTCGGCAATCCGGATGAGGACGAGGGGGGACAGGGGATCGCGCTCAACACCATCAACGGCGTGGTGTATGTGACGAATTACCACGACGGCACGGTCTATATCCTCCAGGACGCGGTACCGGCCGACGTGCACATGACCGGCCACGTCTATAACACCTCGCCGGGCAACAACTATGACATTCCCGGCGTTGTGGCCGCGATCTCGTTCCCGTGCGATCCCTACACCGCGCAGACGACGACCGATGCGGGCGGGCATTTCGCCATCACCGTGCCGGGCGACCCGCTCAACCGCTGCGGCCAGGTCCATCTCTCGCTGACCAAGGCGGGCTATATGCCCGGCGGGAATGACATTACCGAGGACTATCTCCGCGCCTACCCCGACTGGCAGTTCGGCATGGCCGAGCTCCCGCCGAACACGGACACACCGACCGTGACGCTTACGCCCACCGCGACGAACACGCCCACGCTGACGCGTACGCCCACCGCGACGCCGACGCGCACAGGCACACCCACCGCGACGCGGACCCGCAGTCCGACGGCCACCGGGACAAACACACCGGCGCCGCCGCCGACAGCCGTCACCGCGGTCCCGCCGAACACGCCGTTCATTATCGCGAACATCTCGCTCGGCGCGCACCCGAAAGGGGTCGCCCTGCGCGAAGGGGATACCCGCGTCTTTGTCGCGCTCTATGATACGAACCAGGTCGCGGTCGTCGATGGGCCGGGCCTTCAGGTGCTGGGGACGCACGGGACCGGCGGCGCGCATCCGAACCAGGTGCTCTACGATGGCGGGACCAACGGCGTCTTTATCACCAATCGCGACTCGAACCGCGTGACCGGGTTCGACGCCGATACGTGGACACCGCTCTTGAACGTCACGACCGACCGCCTGCCGTGGGGCCTCGGCATCCGGTGGCCGAACGCGGTGCTCTATACGGCGAACTTTGGCGCGGGGGATGTGACCGCGTTCGACGCGACGGGGACGCGCATCCAGACGCTGGCGCTCGCCGGCGACCAGCCGACCCTGCTCGCGGTCACGAGCGGCAAGCTCTATACGCCCGGCTGGCTCAAGGGGAACCTGTATGTGATTGACAGCGCCAACGCCGTTTCCAACCCCATCAGCGTCGGCGCGGGCGCATTCGGCGTCGCGGCTAACCCGTACAAGGACCGTATCTATCTCACCAACCGCACGACGCACAAGCTGTACATCGTCGATGCGCTCCAGGACAACGTGCGCCAGGTGGTGACGCTCGCCAATGCGGGGTATCACCTCGCCGTCAACCCGACGACCAACCACGTCTGGGTTGTCATGGCCGCGGTCAACCGGGTGGTCGCACTGGATGGGACAACCGGCGCTGTGCTCAAGACCCTGCCGGTGGGCGCGCAGGATGCGAGCGAAGGGGGACAGGGGATTGCGGTCGATCACCTGACCAACCGCGTCTATGTCTCGAACTATGCCGCGGGGACCCTGACCGTCATTCAGGATGTCGCGTCGCCCCTCCCGACGCCGGCGGTCTCGCGCATTTGCACCGCGCCCCTGCCGGCCTCGCGGCCCAATGGCTGGGTCTCGCCCACGCGTCAGGTGATCCTCGACTGGACCGACCCGGACTGTGCACCGACCTTTGACCTGCAGGTGCGTCAGGGGACGACGACCGGCGCGCTGGCCTATAGCCACACCGGCCTGACTCTCTCTAAAGACACGACCGTCGCGCTAACGCCGGGCAAGACCTACTTTTGGCATGCGCGGGCGTGCAATTCCAGCGGCGCGTGCAGTGGCTGGTCCGCCTGGTGGAAGTTTACACTCAGTGCGACAGCGCGGTAGGGGCGGTAGGGGCGCACGGTTTGTAGGGGCGCACGGCCGTGCGCCTCTACAGGCCGGCCTTGCGCCAGACGAGGAAATGCGAGAGGCCGAGGATGCGGAGGGGGGTGCTTTCGAGCGCATACGTCACCCCGCGCAAGAGACGGGCGAGGCCGGCGCGGTTGCGCGCAATCTTGTCATAGCCCGGATAGATTTGCGTATGGGTGACGAACGCGCCGTCCAGCCCTTGAAAGAGGGCGCGGAGATCGGCGGAGCGATAGGCGCGCACGTGCGGGGCGAACCGGTTGCGGAGCCCATCGGGGAGATAGCCGACGAACGGGATGTTGCCGAACACATACCGCTTGCCGAAATACGCGCCGTGCGTCTCGAAGGGATAGAGCCGATTCGGCGCAAAGACGATGACGACGCCCCCCGGCCGCGTCACGCGGTGCGCCTCGCCGATCGTCAGGCGGTCGTCGTTCACATGCTCGATCACCTCGTGGAGCAGGACCGCGTCAAAATGATTATCGGGAAAAGGGAGCGCCTCCGAGACCGAACGGGCGACCGTATTTAATCCTTTTTCATGGTTCGCCCGTTCCAGGCGCTCCTGATCCACATCCACGCCGAACGCCGTCGCGTCGAGCGCACGGAATTTCTCCACATACGCCCCGATCCCACAGCCGATGTCGAGCACCGGCGTCCCCGCCAGCGACGCATACTGCCGGATGAGATTGAGCCGGCGGTCCTGCCCGAACCGCCACACGTATGAAGGATTCCCCAGCCGGATACTCTTGTCTTCCATAAGCAAAGCGTCTCTACGCGCCGCGGTCCCTGCGCCAGACTCCCACGGTCCAGACGATATCATACCAGAGGTGCGGCACGATTGCGGCCGCGAGGTTGTGCGTGACCACCGTCACCCCGACAAAGAGGCCGGCCAGCCCGGCATGAAAGAGGATGGTGCGAAGCATCAGTGGCGTGCGCAGCGGCGAAACAGGCAAGCCATCCGGCGCGGGCGCGCCGCGCCCCTGATAGAGATGGACGAGGACCGAGAGCGCCACCGACAGGACCGCCCACGGAATGAACGTGCCCGTGCGCGCACCCCACCACAGCACGAGATAGCCGCGAAAGACCAGATCCTCGGCGATGACGGTGAACGCCAGGACGACGAGAAAGGCCACGCGCTCCCAGCCGGAGCGATAGACGGTGGTACTGGCAAGCCAGGGGCGCGGCGGAACGGGCGCGGGTGCGGCGGCGGCGTTGGGGCGGAGGCGACTGACAATCGTTCGCACCGCGACGTAAATCCACAGTGCGCCGCCCATGACAATCAGCCCCCACATGGTGGCGACCAGGCTCTCATTATTCGCCCGGGGCATGCCGAGCGCGGTCAGGCCGCCGGGTTGGTCCAGCGCGACGAGCATCACCACGGCAATGATCATGAGCGCCCTGAGCCCGCGATTGAGCAGTTGCTCCCCCGCGGTCATTCGCACGACGACCTCGGGCCGGCTCAGTTGCATGACCGAGCCCAGGACCGCGGGCAAAACTCCGACGCTGACAACCGCAATGAATTCAAACAAGGTCCGCATATGCGCTCCGTGCCAGCGATTATAGCTGAATCGGCGGGCTGGCCCAAATCGCACGGCGGGCGCGAACGAGGGCGCCTCCCCGCATTCGGAACAAAACGAAATGTGCGTAATCACTATTTCCATTCGCCACGCCATCGCCAACCTCCACCAGGAGATTGCCGCCGATGCTTACCTCGCGAACATTCCGTCCATTGCTAAAACCAACCTCGCTTTCCATGCCAAAGATGATATCCCGGAGGTCCGCCAGGCGGTCTACAAGATGATTCGCGGGCTCGACTTTAAAGCACAGTTTGTGGTCGCCCGCAAGATCGAGCGCGTGTTCAAGGGCACCTTTAGCGGCAAAGAGGATCGGTTCTATGACCGCCTGGTAAGTCAGCTCTTTGAAAACGCCCTGCACCGCTACCAGACGAACCTGATCTATATTGCCAGGCGCGGATCGAGCAGTCGTCAGGGACCATTGGAAGACGCCATTCGGGCCGGCGTGGCGCGCTTTGAGGAAAAGTGGGGGACACAAGTCAACACGCGGATTGTCGTACAGACGCAGGCGCCCAACGGCGAGCCTTGTTTGCAGGTCATCGATTATATGAACTGGGCGGTCTATCGCGCCTTTGTCCGGGGCGAAATGCGCTATTACAAATTCATGGAGGAGCAGGTTAGCCTGATTGTGGACCTCTACGACATGAATCGTTACCCACGCAACTGGTACAATCGCGAGAACCCGTTCGACGTACAAAAAATCAGCCCCCTTTAGGCTAGGCCCGGTTCGCCGAGCGCACGGCATGAAGCCGACTTTCGCCTATAGGGGACTGGTATCCTCTTTTATATATCACACATTAGACCCACTGTCAATCACCTCGCGCAGAGCATTCGGCGCATCTCAAAAGTCGGACTGTCATGCTGAGGAAGCGCCATTTGCGACCGAAGCATCTCGTTCGCGTGAACGAGACCCTTCGCACGGCTCAGGGTGACAGACGCGGGAATTCTGTCATGCTGAAAAAGCGCCGTTTGCGACCGAAGCATCTCGTTCGCGCGAGCGAGACCCTTCGCACGGCTCAGGGTGACAAGCGCGGGAATTCTGTCATGCTGAGGAAGCGCCGTTTGCGACCGAAGCATCTCGTTCGCGCGAGCAGATCGCCTGGCTGGAGGCCGCGCGCGCCGCCGCCCGCACGCTGAGCGACAAGCAGAGGCAAGGGATTCACCTCGGCAACCTCGGCGAAGCCTACCGAAACCTGGGCGAGGTGCAGAAGGCCATCCCCTATTCCGAGCAGGCCCTCGCCCTCGCCCGCGTCCTCGGTGACCGCCGCATGGAAGGAAGCGTCCTCGGCAACCTCGGCCTCGCCTACAAAGACCTGGG
>JBAVQS010000131.1:0-8727 GCA_049694275.1 Anaerolineae bacterium
TCGCCGAACGCCACCCCTACCTCATTCAGGAAATCAAAATACTCGATGGCGTCGAGCGCCAGGTCGCCATAGTGCGCGAGCTCCGGCGGACGCTCGACGCCGATCGCCGCCATTCCCGCGTCGTTGAAATACACCTGATACCGGCGGAACTCGATCGCCTGCTCCTCGCCGCACAATTCATGCCGGGTGACATACGCCTGCTGGTTGTTCGCGTCCTCCATGCTCACCCCGATCACATACTCCGCCCAATCGAGCAGCTTCATCCGCTGCGCCGCGCCCTCGCGCTGCATCTCGCGCCCCGCCCCCGTGCCAAAAGAATAGACGCGCACATCCTTCTCCCGGTACCGCTCTCCGCTATAGCGCAGCGCTTCGACCGCGGCCGCGTAACAGGCATTGTTATACGAACCCACCCCACCGTCCACAAAACGTCCCAACGGCTCAAAATAGGTCGGTGCGGACATGCTCGCCTCCACTGCGGCGCGAACGAGCACATCCTTATAGGTCCCGGCGGCGCGCTCCGCCCGCAGCGCCATGTCGTGCAGCGGCGGCGCATTGTGAAAGGCGGTAAAGAAAGTCGTCTCGCCCCTGACCGTATCCTTGGCCGTAATCATGACATCGCGCGGCAGTTCGGCCAGGACATGGTCCTGAAACACCTCGCGCAGCATCCGGCGGATCGGCGCCTTGTCATATTTGGGGATAAAGATGTTATAGCGCCCCAACCAGCGAAAGGGCCCCCGGTGGAACAAGGTGTGGGTAAAGATCTGCGCCCGCCGATCCCGGTACAGCGCGATCAGCTCGTCCACGCTCACCCCGGCGGCTAACGACGCGGCGATGATCGCCCCCGTGCTCGTGCCGGCGAACATGTCAAAGAGCTCGAACACCGGCGCGCCCACCGTCTGCTCCAGTTGCTTGAGACACTGCAAAGTAATGATCCCCAGGATGCCGCCGCCGTCGCACGACAGGATGAGTCGGCGTCCCTCTTTGAACTCCTTTGCCCTGTTACGCACCTCCGCCGGTACAAGGTCCTGGGTCTCGATCTGTGTCTGCGCCAGCGACGCTGTGCGGCGAGGCATGTGCCCATTCGCCCGGCGGGCGCGCGCCCGGCGTATGCCCGTCCTTTCCAGCATCTGTCCGGCCGTATCCGCGGCTAACAGCCCGGCCGCCGCGGCCCCGATCGCCAGCGAAGGCCACGCGACGTGACCATTCGTCGCCCCGTTTCCATTCGATTTCATGGTTCCCCCTTTTTGCCCAGATACTCCTGGCAAAATCGGTTTCTAACCGATTTCAACCTTTTTGATCCGCCGAATTCATTCGGTGGAGTTCGCAAATAAAAACCCGCTCCGGTACGCGACCAGAGCGGGCCCATTCGATTCGCTTCCACCTGCACCCCAACTCGAGGTGCAAGCCCCTTCACTCGCATTTATTGTAGCACTCGGTGGGGAGAGCGTCAATGCGCTGATGTATAATGACTGGACATTGGCAACTGACTCAGAAATAGGCTATTACTCAATGTAGAGGTTTTGCTACAGCCGCATTTAGTAGAAGAAGCGGCTATCGAGACACGACATAGCCGTCAAATTGCAACTAATTGCAATTTGCGGTAGTGCCCAGTATAATAGAACAATGTGAAGCCAACAGGTAAAATGCTCTCGCTCAGGCAACCGCGGTGAATATTTCATTCTCACGGAGGACTAAATGCCAGCCACAAAAATTCTATACAATTCCTCAATGGTAAAACAAGAAATAATGCGGCTCTTCCGAACTTCCAAGGGGCGCCGAGTAGCCATATCGGGGTTTATCGGATATGGGGTGGAGGCTTACCTACCCAAACCAAAGGGGATTGATTTAATATGTTGGCCAAAGCCTGGTAGCACTAACCCCAATGCCCTGTCAAATCTCAAAAAACTTGGGGTAAACATCTTCTTCGCTGATCAACTCCACATGAAGGTTTACTGGACAGAGGAAGGTTCTGTCATCACATCTGCAAATCTCTCAACCGAGGCACTGGGCGCGAGCGGACAAAAGGAGATGGGAGTCTTGTTGCCCCCCGGGGCTATTGATATTGACAAGATCTGTAATTCTATCGATACACGTCCATACACCTCTTCAGAGCTAAGGAAATTGAACCGAGAACACAACGAATATATGAGGAAGAACCCTTTCAGAAAACGTCCCTTTAAAATGCGCTCCTTCAACGACTGGCTATCTGTTCAAACAGAGTTCCCTTGGAAAATGGCTTATTGGGAGCCCGCACGAGTGCGTTTGGCACCCAAGTCAAAGCAAGTACTCGAACAAGAGCACGGGACCGCCAACTGCTATGATGTTATGTCTTGGAGCAAAGGCGATTTCTCAAATGGCGACTGGCTCCTCTGTTTCACCGGAGAAACCAGCACGATCAAAACATTCAGTTGGATGTTCGCACAGCATGTGATACGAGTGAGGCGGACTGATGACGGCCCTGATCAAGTGATCCAAGTCTGGCCATTAAGGACTTACGATCAGCCACCTTTCAAGATAGACGCTGCGTTTACCAAAGCATTCAAGAGTACAGTTAAGGAGATTGGCGGCGTGGACCAGATTGCAGAAATACCCGTAAAACCATCAAGCCGATTAATCAGGTTGATAACAAAGCATCATACTTAACCGATATGCCACGCTCCTCGCGGAGCAGTGTGTAATCGTGTCAAAACCAAGGGTGGGATGTCATTCGCATCCCGGCCATAGACAAAGTGAGCGGTGCGTATATCGGCGTAGCTCATCATGCGAGGTTCAATCCGTCGCCAGAGAGCCGTTCCTCCATTGCCGCATCCAGCCATTCATCCTCCAGCACGAGTTGGACAGGGATGCGATATGAAAGTTCTCCGCGCGGTGTTACCATGTAACCGGTTCCCTTTGTAACCTCACCCAGGAGGCTTCACATGCTCCGTGTTCTCCGGTACCTTTTCCTCGGTTATGCGCTGCTCGGTTCAGTAATCGGGCTGGCATGCGTGATTGTTCCAGGCCGCTTTATGGAGTTGGTGGGCTGGCCAAACCTCGATCCGATTCTCTATCGCGTCCTTGGCGCTACACTTGTCGCGCTGGCGTGGAGTTCCTTTCGGGGCGCACAGGTACAAGAATCGCGTAACGCTCAGCCCTACGTAGATGTGCAGGTCTTCTTTTCGACGCTCGCCGCTCTCGGCGTTTGGCGGCATCTGTTGACCGGCGCTTATTTCGCGTCGTATGTCTGGATACTTGCCTGGGGACTGACCCTTCTGGCTGTCATCTGGATTGTGGTTTGGGTCATGCTCGTGCTCGCGCCGGCCTCGTCCACCCGATCCGGCGAACCGGGCATTCGCATTCGCTAAACGCGAATCAGATTCCGCGAACCTCCATAAACTCTTCCAATTCCGCGCGGGTCGGCAGCGCCGGCTGCGCCCCGACCCGGGTCGTGGTCAGCGCGCCGGCCGCGCCCGCTTCGCGCAGGGCCACATCGTACGAGAGCCCGGCGGCCCGGGCCGTCGTCAGCGCGGCGACAAACGCATCCCCTGCCGCCGTCGCATCCACCGCCTTGACCGCAAAGGGAAGCACGCGCCGCACCGCACCGTTCAGCATCGCGAGCGCGCCGCGCTCCCCCAGGGTAATGACCACATCCCGCGCTCCCTGCTCGAGCAGCCCCCGCGCCGCCTTTTCGGCGCTCACCCAGCCGTCGACGGCAATTCCGGTCAGCGCCTGCGCCTCGACCTCGTTCGGCGCAATGAGATCCGCCATGGCAAAAATCTCGCGGGGCAAGGGCCGCGCCGGCGATGGGTTGAGCACCGTCAACAATCCTGCCTGGCGCGCGAGCTCGAGCGCATAGCCGACCGTGTCGAGCGGCACTTCGAGCTGGGCGATGAGCGCTCGCGCGCCGGCCATTGCCTCGCGCGCCCGGTCCATATCCGCGCGAGCGAGGTGCGCATTCGCGCCCGGCGCGACGACAATCGTATTCTGCCCGCTGTCGTCCACCTGAATCAACGCGATCCCGCTCGGCGCATCCGCGTCCTCCACCAACCCGGTCGTGTCCACGCCCGCCGCGTTCAGGTTATCGCGCAGCGCACGCCCGAAATCATCCTTGCCGATGCGCCCGATCAGCGCGACCTGTGCGCCGAGTCGGGCCGCCGCGACCGCCTGGTTAGCCCCCTTACCGCCGGGCGCCATCGTCAGGCTGCGTCCGAGCACCGTCTCGCCCGGCGCCGGCAAGCGCGCCGTACGAACCACGAGATCCATATTCAGACTACCGACCACTACGATTTTCGCCATACGCTCCATCTTCCCTAAACCGCGATTTGTTAACCCTCCTATTATACCGCCATATCGCCGCGCGGTTTGCCAAAACCAACCCGCGGGGGTAAAATCCTTTTCATTGTTCCATTCGTAACAATAGCAGACATTGCCATTAAAGAGAGTAAGTTTATGAATGAATTAGCACGACCCGTTGGCATCGGCTTTGCAGGCCGGGGCGAGGTCGAGGACGTGGTCCGCTGGGCTCAAGATGCCCAGCGGCGCGGCGTCGACTCGGTCTGGCTTCACGACAGCCTCTACGAGCGCGACGCGGTCACCTATTGCGCCGCCATCGCTTCGCAGGTCAAGGATATCCGCGTCGCCCTCGGCGCGCTCAGCCCCTTTACGCGCACGCCCGCGCTCATCGCCATGACGGTAAGCGCCATGGACGAAATGGCGCCAGAGCGCATCATTCTCGGTCTGGGCACCGGCCTCCCGCTCCGCCTCGCCCAGTTAGGCATCCCGTACACGCCTGCACTGGGCGTCGAGCGCATGAGCCAGTCCATCGACATGATCCGCACCCTCTGGTCCGGGACACGTATCCCGTCCATGACAGCGGGCCTGCCGCCCATCCAGCCCATGTTCCCGCCCGTCCACCACGTCCCGATCTATATCGCCGCCTATCGCACCCCGATGCTGGAGCTCGCCGGGCAAAAGGCGGACGGCTACCTGGCGCGCCCGCTCGAATCCATCCCGAACTTGAAACGTCTCCTCGGCCGGCTGCGAGACGCTTCGGTCGCGGCGGGCCGCCCCGCCGACGCCGTCACCACCGCCGGCTATTTGCTGACGCTCGTCGACGAGACGCGCCGCGAAGCGCTCAACCGCGCCAAGCGCGAGCCCTTCGTCATCTATATGATCGGCGTCCTCTCGAATTTCGCGATTGAAAAGGCGGGCTTTGACAAAGAACTGCGCGACCGCATCTTTGCCGCGTGGCGCAACGAGGATTATCACACTGCGGCGCAGCTCATCCCTGACGAGATGCTCGACACCTTTATCCTCTGCGGCACGCGCGAGGATGTCGCCGCCGGGGCCCAGCGCTTTCACGAAGCGGGGCTCAACATCCCCATCCTCCAGCCCATCCTGCAGGAGGATGCGCAGGTGAGCAAGCTGCTTGACGCCGCCGCGCTCTACGGGCAGGTGCAAGAGACCGCCGCCCAGCGCGCCGCCGCGCCGGACGCCATCGACCTTGACCGCCCGGCCGGGTCCACTCTCGATTCCGACCGGCAGTTGGGCCTGGGCTCGCGCGTCTGGCGCCGTCTGGCCGCCTGGTACGAGATCACGCGCCCGTTCAGCCTCACCGCGTCGATGGTGCCCGTCGCCGCCGCCGGCGCGATCGCGATCGAGAACGGCGTTTTCAACTGGTCCCTCTTTCTCCTCTCGTTCATCGGCGGCGTCCTGCTCCAGATCGGCACCAACATCACGAACGAGATTTACGATGTGCGGAACGGCATCGACACGATCACCTCCCCCCGCGCCAGCCATGCCCTGCTCAAAGGTCGGGTGCAGGAGCGCGAGGCATTCATCCTGGTCGCTACGGCGTTTGGCCTCGCCACCCTGATTGGCCTGTTCCTGCTCCTGACGCGCGGCTGGTTCGTCGTCGTGATCGGGGTCGTCGCCCTCATCGCCGGGTGGGCCTACACCGCGCCGCCCCTCCACTATAAATACCGCGCCATGGGCGTCCCGCTCGTCTTTTTCCTGATGGGCCCGCTCATGGTGAGCGCGGCGTACTATGTCATCACGGGCGGATGGAGTTGGGGCGCGCTCGTCGTCAGCGTCCCCGCCGGCCTGCTCGTGGCCTCCATCCTGCACGGGAACGAGTGGCGCGATATCGGCGACGATGCTCGCGTCGGCATCGGCACCCTCTCGTCTCTGATGGGCCGCCGCGCCGCGCACCTGGGCTATGTCACGCTCGTCGTCGGGGCCTATCTCGCCCTCGCCCTCGCCGTGCTGTTCCAGCTCTTGCCCACGACGAGCCTGCTCGCCATGCTCTCGATGCCGCTCCTCGTTCGCGCCATTCGCGCCTCCGAGCTCGGCTCGATCGGGCAGCAGCGCGCCATCGCCATGATTGACGTCCATACCGCCCAGTTGTACGCCGTCTTTGGACTGCTGCTCACCGTCGGCATTGCGCTGGGGAGATTGTTCCAGTGAATCATTCGACACCCCCACGCCGCCACTTTTGGAACGACCCGGTCCTGCTCGGCGGGCTGGCTCTGGCTTATGCGCTCTTTGCGTTTACCTTTCGCGGCCCGCGCCCGCGCTTTTGGTCGCGCATGACGGGCCTGGGGCTGACGCTGGGGAGCCTCGCCCTCGTCGCCGAACCCCGGCTGCGCCGGCCGCGCTTTGGCTGGAGCGACCTCTGGCTCGGCCTCGGCTCGGCCGGCGTGCTCTATGTCATCTTTCAGATCGGCGACCGGCTGGCGCGCTGGCTCCTGCCACAGGGCGCGTCACAGATCGATTCGATCTACCAACTGCGCCGCCTCCGCTCCAAACCGGAACTGGCAGCGCGCCTGATGCTGGTGATTGGGCCGGCCGAAGAGTTGTTCTGGCACGGCTTTGTCGAAAAGCGTCTGATTCAGCGATATGGAATGATTCCGGGCGCAGCCCTGGGCACCCTGTTCTATGGCAGCGTCCACCTGGCCAGCGGGAACCTCACGCTGATCGGCGCCGCCTCGGTCGCCGGCGCGTTCTGGGGCGCGCTTGCCGCGCTCGGCGTTCCGCTGACCGCGCTCATCGTCAGTCACATCGCCTGGGACATTATCATCTTTCTCGTCGCCCCCACCCAGAAAATGGAATCGTAAAGGAAACCAATCATGCCCAAGCGTTTAACGCGTTCCGTTGATTCGTTGCCACAGAGTGACGACGCCTGGCTGTTCGCCGCCCCTCAGTTGCGCACCTGGGTCGCGGGGCAGGACGGATCGCCCATGCGTCCCTTTATCGCCATCGTGATCAGCGGCAATACCGGCGCCATCCGCACCATGAATCTCTACCCCCAGGAACCCACGGTCGCTGAAGTGCGCGACCTCCTCCGTGAAGGGATGACCCACCCGGCCAAAAACTCCGGCAAGCCGGGACGGCCTCAGTCTATTGCCGTCGTCGATCCGCGCCTGATCGAGCCGCTGGGCGCAGCGCTGGCCGAATGGGGCATGACGCCGGAAATCTATGCGACCGAGCAGCCGGAAGAATTGGACCAGATGCTGCACGCGCTGGAACAGCAGATGCGCCAGGAAGAGCCCGACCGCCCTGGCATGCTCTCTGTCCCCGGCGTGACCCCCGAGCTCGCGGGCGAGTTTTTCGCGGCCGCGGCAGAATACTATCGCGCCGCCCCCTGGGTCCACCTGAGCAACTATCAGATTCTCGCCATCCGCCACCCCCAGGAACCGGATTTTCACTATGCCATCGCGATGGGCCAGGGCGGCGTCGAATACGGCCTCGCCTCTTATCGCACCTGGGAGGATGTCGAGCGCCAGTTCCATAGCGATCAAGCGCCGGAGGACCGAATCCCACCCGATGGGCTGCGCTCTTTCTTTTACGATGATCCGACGATGGTCCCTTTTGACGACCTGGACGCGATTGACCAGTACGGATGGGAGGTGGCAGGCAAGGAGGCATATCCGGTTGCCGTGGTCATCAGCCGGGACGGCGAGCCGCGCCGCCCCACCCCGCGCGAAGTCGAATGGTACATCCTTGCCCTGCGCGCCATCCCGCGCCTGGTGAACGAGTACTTGAAACCGGATGGGCAGGGAGACTATCTCCCGCTCGATGTGACCCTCCGCGTGCGCGGCCACGGCGGGATGGTAGATGTCCCGGTCAAGTACGAACCGGATCGGCTCGACCTCGGGGGACAGGCGGCGCAAGAATTCGAATCCGCCGCGGAACCGGTCTTTGACCGGCGCTTGATGGAGGGAATGATGGCCCAGGCGGTCCACGACGCCGGCAAAGAGATCGAGGGCGATCCCCAATTGCTCAAGGCACAAGAGGTAATGTACAAGGCGTGGGAAGAGCCCAATCCGACCAAGCGCATCCAACTGGCGCGCCGGGCGCTCGAAATCTCACCCAACTGCGCCGATGCCTATGCCCTGCTTGCCGAGCACGCCGCGCCCACCGTCCGCGAGGCCCTCACCTATTGGGAACAGGCGGTCGCCGCCGGCAAGCGTGCGCTCCCCCCTCAATATTTTACCGAATATGTCGGCGAGTTCTGGAGCCTGTTCGATACGCGCCCCTATATGCGCGCGCTGGCCGGGCTGGCCGACGCCCTGTGGCGGATCAACCGCAAGGACGAGGCGCTGGAGAACTATCGCGAGCTTCTGCGGCTCAACCCGGGCGACAACCAGGGTATCCGCTATCTCCTTCTCACCCTCCTGCTCCGGATGGGCCGCGACGACGACGCCCGCGCCCTGCTCAAACAATATGACGACGATTGGTCGGCCGTCT
>JBAVQS010000132.1:0-35232 GCA_049694275.1 Anaerolineae bacterium
GAACAAGGATCAGGGCATATTCAGTTAGCCCCTGCCCCTGTTCATCATTGGGAAGATATAACATAACGCCTCCTGGATGAACCACGGCGGGGACGATAATGAATCCATGTTACAGGAAAATGGGGCGTGATGGCAATGAGGCCGCGGTCCTATGGTCGTGGCGGCGCTATTCGGAAATGACCTCCGCCGGCGCGCGCGCTGGTTCGTGCGCCGGTTTTGCCCTCCGGTCGGCGGGCAGGAGCAAAGCCAGTGCGGCGGCGGTGAGCGGGACAAGGACGCTGAATGAGAGCGTGGGGTCCAGCCCGAACCGGTCCGCCGCATTGCCGGTGACCCAGACGCCGATTGCGCCCGAGACGAACTGCAGGCCCATCGCGACCCCCGACATGAACCCTTTGCCGTGCGGGACCAGATCCTGCGTCATGATAATGCTCACGGGAACGGATGCGCCGCTCGCCAGCCCGAGCAGCGCGCCAAAGGCAAAGGGGAGGAGACCATCGGTGTGCAAGAGCCCCCATAAGGCCGGCCCAATGAGGGCGGTCGAGAGGACCAGCACGTGCTTGCGTCCCACCCGGTCAGAGAGCGTGCCGCCGATCAGCCCGCCGATGGCGAGCGGAAAGAGAATGGCAAAGAGGAGATTGCCGGCCAGTTCGGTTGAGGCGCCGTGGGCTTTGACAAACTGAGGGATATAGGTCGATACGGCGGATTGGATCCACGAGCGGAAAAAGACGACGAACATGACGGTGAGGGCCAGCGAGAGCACCGCGCGCGCCGGCGCCGCTCCCACGGCCGCCACATGCGGGAGATGGTCGCCGAGGCCCTTATGCCCGAGCCAATAGACCAGCAAAGAGAGCGTGAGGCCGAGCGCCATGAGCAGCGCCGGCATGTACGCGCCGGCCAGAGCGAGCGCGGTCGTGGCGACGAGGGGTCCGAAGGAATAGCCGAGATTGCCGCCGAGCATAAAGAGAGAGACGGCGCTGCCCCGGAGCCCGGCCGGGGCGTGTGAGGCGAGCGCGGCCCCTTGCGGATGAAAGGCCCCGGAGGCCAGGCCGCCAATCAGGGCGAGCAGAATCAAAAAGAGAAAGCGGTCGGCGACGAGCATGGTGGTCATCGAGAGCGAGGCAATGGCAACGCCGAGCACAATCAGCCGCCCATGTCCCCAGCGGTCGCCCAGCCAGCCAAAGAACGGTTGCGTGAATGACCCCGCGAGCGAAAAGGTCATCGAGATGGCCCCGACATCGGCGTACGAGAGCGCCAGCGCGTCTTTTTGCAAAAGCAGGACGAGCGGCATCATTCCGGCAAAGAGGTCGATGCTCAGGTGGCCGAGACTGGCGGTAACCAGGCCCCGGTTGTGAACGAGCTCCGGGGCGAACAGGCGAAGCGGGAGAAAACGATTTCTTGTCATGCGGTTTGATTTTGCCCTCCGGTCAATTCACTATATTATGCACAATCGGCCAGCACGCCAATTCGAGTCCGAGTCGATCATCTTGCTAAAAGGAGGAAAAAGTGAGCACAGGAATGGATGAGCTCCGCGAGCGCATGGATCAGGGGGGCGAGGAGATGTCCGGGGTGGGCGCCCGCTTTGAGGACCAGTTGGGCGGCCGGCCCGGCAGTCCGGGTGAAGGGACCAAACCGGCAGAAGCGGGAGACACGGGCGATCCGGATTACGAGGACGAGCAAGACGAAGAAGAAGAAGACGAAGAAGAACAGGAAGAGGGCGAATATGAGGTTTGGGAGTCAGAAGAAGTAGATGAGGACCGCGCGGCGGGCGGAGAAAAGACAGCCGCCGTATAATTTTTCTGACCCCCTCGTTAATGCCAGCCTCATTCTCGCCACTGGGCTGGGCGACTCCCTTCGGTCGAAATCCGCAGCAACCCAGAGCAAAGCCGACCTCCGTCAGCCAAGTCAGTCTGCGGAGGCAGACTTTGCCTTGAGCGTGAGTCCCACGCTGTTTGTGGGGTTGCTGCGGTTTCTAACCGCCGGTTGCAGTACAAGTTAAACTACTCTCCTGGTTGACAAACCGCTTTTCGTTTCCCAAATGCGCGGGTATAATTGACCCACACTTACGTGGTTGATTTGGCGGTGCGATGGCTGTGATAGACCTCGTAGGACTTACTCAGGAACTTTCGGAAGATCGAGGATGGCGCAATACGAAAAGCTGTTATCAAGCAGGTGGCAGAACTAGCCAAAGTAGGAAGAAAGCAGACTGAAAAGCAATAGCGCTGAATCAGTCGGGGCGGCGCCCCCTGGGGGGACCCCTTGCGCGGCACTCGGTGCACGCTTGGTCATTAGATATCATAATGTTTGCCCATTAAGTGGAGAGATATAAGTAATGAAACAAATCTTTGCTGGCTATTACCAGCCAACAGATAAAGAGTTCAAGGAACTCTGGCAGACCTGCCTGTTTGTATTGGATGCTAATATTTTGCTGGATCTCTATAGGTATTCAAAAGAAACTAGAGAGAAGCTATTGGAAGTTTTGTCCAACCTCTCGGACCGTTTATGGATTTCACACCAAGCAGCTTTAGAATATCAAGACAACCGACTTGGCGTCATTACAAAACAAGAAAAGACCTATACCGATGTTTTCGACTTGTTGGGAAAAACTAAGGAGGGGCTCGAAAGTATTCTTAGTCAAGAACATCCTTCCATAGACGTCCAAACCGTTCTTTCGAAAGCAGACGATGCATTTTCAATAATCAAGGCCGACTTAGAGGCACAACACGCAGCGCATCCTGACCTTTTCGCCGACGATTTTATCAGGGATGAGATAACCGCCCTTCTCAAGGACAAGGTTGGGCCTGCCTACCCCCAAGAAAAGCTGAATGAAATATCCAAGGAGGGTACGAAGAGATATGAGAATAAGATCCCACCTGGATATATGGATGATAAGAAGAAGGATAAGAAGACCTATGGCACCGTCGTCATAGAAGGGCAATTTGGAGACCTCATCTTATGGCACCAAATAAAGGACAAAGCAAGGGAAACTAAGAAGCCGATCATCTTTATTACAAATGACAATAAAGAAGATTGGTGGTGGATAGAACAAGGAAAAACAGTTGGCCCACGCCCCGAACTTATTACGGAGATGTTAACAGAAGTCAGTGTGATGTTCTACATGTACAAGCCCAAGCGGTTTGTAGAATATGCTGTCGATTATCTCGGGCTAGAAGTAACTCAGGAGATTATCAATGAGGTTGAAAGTGTTGCCGAGGCTAAGATTAATTGGAAACAAGAGGCGCTGAATGCCCTTACAGCTCTAGGTGGAGCAGCCAGCTTGCAAGAAATATATGATGAAGTTGCCCGGGCAAGCAAAACCACTCAACGACAGTTGCCCGTGTCTTGGCAGGCGATTATACGGCGAACTCTTCAAAATTATTGGGCTGAATCGGAATGGTTCCTTGGAAAGGAAGATCTTTTTATTCATATCGGTACAGGGCAATGGGGACTAAAAACCCCGGAGGTACGCTCGGCGCGAGGTCTATTTCGAGAGACAATAAAGGCATTCTTGGAACAGTCCAGTGGAATGAAAGTCGATAAGATCTATTCTCAAGTCAAAGCCCTCCACCCTGAACGTTGCAATGACACCATTGAATGCAGCCATGGAAACCCAGGTCAACCGGAGTGGAAACATCAAGTGAGGTTCGCTCTCTGGGACCTTAAGAATGCTGGAGATATCGATCATTTGGGCGATGAATGGTATGTGCCCGACTTCTAGATGCGAAGCACCTGTAGGTAAGGAGGCCTTATATAAACAGTAGCGCCCCACGTACATCCCCCAGGGCGCTACTGTTACAGACAAGCCCCGACATGGGCCAGCCATTGGCCTAGCATTTGCCGCAACCCCTTTGATTCTATTCCGCGGTGGCCCCTTCCGCACCGGATGAAACGGTCGCCGGTTGCGTCTGGCGTTCCTGCATGAGGAACGCGGCAAGGAGCCCTGCCAGCAGGAGCACGGCCCCCGCTCCCCAGAACACCTTGCGAATCCCGAGCCTATCGCCGAGCACGCCCGAGGCGGCCATCGAGATGACCGAAGCGAGCACGATGACCGTGTTCATGGCGCTCCCCACGCGCCCGCGTTTCTCATCCGGCACGCGCTGCTGCATGAGCGTTGCATTCGCGGCATGGACCGGGGTGAGGAACAGCCCGACCACAAAGAGGAGCACGAGGATAGTCGGCATGTTCCCGACAAAGCCTGCGCCTGCGATCATGAGCCCAATCCCCATCACCCCGCCCGCAATCAGCCAGTTCACCCGCAGCCGCGCCGCGATCATGGCGACAAGCCCGCTCCCCACAACCATCCCGACCACCTGTGCGGCTTCGACCACGCCGAGCATCGCCGTGTCGGCGCGCAGGTCATTCAGGAGAAAGGGGACGAACAGGACATTGACTGCCCCCATGCCGAGCATGGTCACGGCAAAGGTGACGAGCGCCCCCAGCATGATGCGGTCCGAGGCAATCGTGTGCAGTCCTTCGCCTAACTCGCCCAGAATCGAGCCGCGCCGGCGCGCACCGGCCGCCTCGGCCTGTGGCTCGACCCGGATCGTATAAATGAACAGCGCCGAGAGGAAAAAGGAGAGGGCGTCGAGGCTAAAGGCAATCCATGCGCCCCCCAGCGCCGCAATCAGAATTCCCGCCAGGACTGTGCCGATCACACCGGTGACAACCTGCGTGGTTTGCGAGAGCGAGTTGGCGGCGAGCAGGGCGTCCCGCTGGACGAGGCGCGGAATGAGCGCGCTTTTGGCGGGATTGAAAAAGGCGCCGACCGATGCCTGCGCAAAGGCAAGCACATAAAGCAGCCACACCTCCGAAGGGGCGCGCACGGCAATCAGCCCGAGCACAATGAGCCCGCGCAGCACATCCGAGACGATCATGGTCCGGCGCCGGTCCCAGCGATCCACAAAGACGCCGGCGAACAGGCCAAACACGAGTTGGGGCAGCGCCAGCGCAATCGTAACCCCCGCCAGCGCGGCGGTCGAGCCGGTTAGCTGGTTAACGACGATGAGAATCGCCAGGTTCGTGAGGCCGTCGCCAACCTGTGAGATGGCCTGACCGATCCACAGCGTGCGAAAACCGCGCAGGGCGAGGACAGCGCGGACGCCGGCATCGGGTGGGGTAGCAGCGTTTGTGCTCATTTGCGGCTCCTTTTGGCTGGGCTGGGCGGTTTGGTTTCGCTCTTTTGGACAGGGAAAAAGGCAACGGTCAGGTTATAGGTGAGTGGCCCACCCTTTTGCTCGGTCTTGTCGGCGGCCGTGAGCAGCGCTTTCAGCTTGGCGTGGATGTCGGCCAGTTGCTCAGCCGTTGCTTCAATGCGGACCCCGGCCAGCGCCACCTTCTGATGCGGGTTTTGAGGGGCGATCAGGCCGGCCTGGAGACTGGCGCGCAGGGCGACCAGCGTCGATTCGAACAGGGTGGTGAACAACGCTTGCAAGGCTTCCACCGATTCGTGTGACGCGCTGCCGGCGGTCAACAGGTTGGGGTCCAGCGTAATGCTGTGCGCCGCTGCCTGGTAATAGGTCTCGACGGTGCCCCGCTTTTTCTGTGATTTCACCTTTTTAATCAGCCCGACCGCTTCCATCAGCTCGACGTGATGATAGAGCTTGGTCGGTTTCTCTTCAAGCCGTTCCGCCACCTGTTTGACGGTTTGCGGCTCGCCCATCAAGGCTTCCAGCATCCGGACTCGCAGCGGTTCGGCCAGCGCCTTGAGCTCGTCGAGGGTGTGCACGACAAACAGATCTTCCATGGTCACTCCATTATTCACTTTCCATTGAACATTCATATATTATTGAATGTTCAAGGTTATTTTAATATAAACGGAGCGAGTTGTCAAGAGGGAAAAATCGGGCAATCGGTTTTGCAAAGAGTGGGCGCGGGTCCTCCTCGGCAAGACGGGGCCCGCTCCACGGCGATTGCAAAGTCGGTTGACACTGTCATTGCGAGCGTTTTGTGCGAAGCAATCCCCGCGCGGGTGAGATTGCTTCGTCGCAACCCTGGCCTCCCGCCTTACGGCGGACGAAGAACGCCAGGGGAGGCAAAACGCTCCTCGTAATGACGAGTATGACTTTGCAATCGCCCTGCCCCGCTCCCGGCGATGGTGAGCGATTGACCCTGATTGGGGTATAATGCACCCATGTTTTCTCTAGAAGAAATCGTCCATCGTCTGACGCCTTCCTCGGAATCTGTGAGCGCGGAAGAGGCGCAGCAGCTTGCCCCATTCTTTACCAACGCGGACCGCTCGGTGGTTGCGCTAATGAACTTGCCGGAAGTGGTCAAAGGGGCGCTCTTTTCGCGGTACAGCCGGACGGCGAAAGGGGTCCGCCGTCTGTTCCTCGACGAGTTCTACGGGCTGGAGGAGCCCTATTATGCGCTGGAGCAGGATGCAGAGCGAACCCGGGCGGCGCGGGACCGGGCCGAGGCTTTTTATATGCGGGTCCTCTCGGACTATGGCGACGACTCGGTGGGCGAATTGGGTGGGGTGCACATCGCCTTTCAAGAGGTGTCGCAGCTTGCGGCCAAGACCATCGAGGATCACCGCATCGGCCTCTCGTTTCTGGAAAAGTCCTCGCGCTATGTCCCGTTTGACGACCGGGTGAACGGCCGGTTCCGTTATTACCACGACCGCACCCTCCTCCAGTCGCGCTTTGCGCCGCGCGTGATTGCAACGCTCGACGGCCTGTTCGAGGCGTATGCGGCTATGCTGCCCCGGATGGCGACATACATCGAGCGCGCCTATCCGATTGACGACATCGAGTTCGAGAATGCGCTGACTGGCGAAGTGCAGAAACTCTCCCGAATTGCCGACGAGGATTTTCGCAAGAGCGCCGCGTTCGCCTATCGCCAGGCGGTCCGGGCGCAAGCGTGTGACCTCTTGCGCTGTTTCCTGCCCATGGCTACTCTCACGAATGTGGGGGTGTGGGGGAATGGACGCGCTCTCGAATATCTGATCGTGAGCCTGCTTGCCGACCCGATGCCCGAAAACCGCTGGCTGGGCTATGCGGGACAGCACGAGCTCCAACAGGTGTTGGGCCCATTCGTCAAGCGCGCCGACGATGAGCGGGGCAAGCAGCACCAGGAATATCTCCGCAATCGCCGGGCGGCGCAAAAGCGATTGGCCGACCGGTACCTGGATCCGACCATTGTAGGGAAAGCGGCGCAGCTCCCGATGGAGACGCCCCTCTCCACCAAAGCGATACTCGTGCGTTATGATGTGGACGCGGTCGAGCAGGTGGTGGCGGCGATTCTCTATTCCGCGACGAGCGACAGCAAGTTGAACGTTCTGCAGTCGGTCATGCAGTTATCCCCGGAAGAGATGGCGCGGATTCTGCGTGAGTATGTGGGGACGCGCAGCAACCGCCGGCTCAAGCCGGGGCGGGCATTTGAGCATGCCCGGTATGAATTCGATCTCTTGCTCAATATTGGCGAGTTCCGGGACCTGCAACGACACCGCCTGGTCACCCCCGATCGCCAGGCTTATACGACTGCCCACGGGTATGAGACGAATGAGGCGATCATGGCGGTCCCCGAGATTCGCGCCGCGTTTGATGCGAATATGGAGCAAGCCGATGCGGTCTATCGCCTGGTGTCGGAAGAGTTCCCGGATGAGGCGCAGTATCTCGTCCCCTTCGGCTACCGGGTCCGCTATAATGTCGAGCTCAACCTGCGCCAGTTGTATCATTGGCTGGAACTGCGCACGACCGAGCAGGGACATCCGGACTACCGCCTCACCAGCCAGCAGATGTATCGCGCCGCGCAGGCTGTCCATCCTCTCCTGTTCGAAGGGATGAACTATATCAACCTCAACCCGAATCCCCCGATGAGCCGGCTGCGCGCCGAGATGCGCAGCGTCCGCAAGCGGATGGCGCCGCCGAAATAAAAAAGCGGAGAGAAATTACTCTCTCCACTCACTCTGTAACCGCAGCGCCGCTTCCAGTTCGGGGTGGATGCGCCACTGCCCCTCTCGATAGACGCGCTTGTCCCACGGAAAAACCACGAGCGCGTCCGTGATCCGTGCGGTCACGGCGGGCGCCGGCGCGGCCCAACTGTGACTGATCAAGCACGCCGTGACGACACGCGCCGCGCCGCGTTCCTGCACGCGCTCGGCCACGAGGCGGAGGGTCTCGCCGCTATCGGAGATCTCATCCACCACGGCGACCTTTCTCCCGGCCACCTCCGGCGTGACATCTACCTTCCAGATCGGATGCTGAAACGTGACTTGATCGTTCACCCGCCGTGTGATGCGGACAGGGTACAGTTCGCACTGCAACATGCAAGCGACCGCCGTGGCGGGAAATAGGCCCGCGCGGGCAATCCCGACGACTGTATCGATGCCGGCCGCGGCGAGCCTTTCGGCCAGGACTGCCGCGAGTTCGCCAAAAGCGGCCCACGAGATCTCCTCGACCCCCTGCCGGTGGGCATAGTCATAGCTTTGCATGAGTGTGAATCCTCTCTATGATGCGATCAGGACGATCATCAAGTCATTGACGTTTGTATTCGTCGGCCCGGTCATCATCAGATCGCCGAGCGGCTGGAAAAAATTATAGGAATCGTTGGCGGCAAGAAAACGGCGGGCGTCAAGTCCCTGCGCTTGCGCCCGCGCCAGCGTGGTTCCATCGGCGATGGCCCCATCGGCATCGGTCGGTCCGTCCGTCCCATCGGTGCCTGCGCTCAAAATGACCGCGCGCTCCACTCCCGCCATCTCGATGGCCGCGGCCAGCGCCAGTTCCTGGCTCCGTCCCCCTTTGCCCTCCCCGCGAATCGTCACCGTCGTCTCACCGCCGGCGATGAGGCAGGCGGGCAATCCCTGACCGCCATCACGGATTTTCTTCGCCTCTTGCGCCAGCCCGCTCCCCACCTCGCGCGCCTCGCCCTGCACCGTCGTCGAAATGAGGCGCGCCTGGTAGCCGTGGCCTCGCGCGGCCTCCAAGGCGGCGCTGCAGGCGCTCTCGTTATCGGCTACGATGACATTGAGCACGCGCGCGAACAACGGGTCATCCTGCTTGGGAGTATCCGGGATCTCGCCCCGCACGCCGCGTTCAAGATGTGCGCGAATCGAGGCGGGGACCTGGGTCGACAGGTGATATTTCTCGATAATGCCCTGTGCGCCGGAAAAGGTGGAAGCGTCGGGCGCAGTGGGCCCGGAGGCGATGACGTCGAGGGGCGAGCCGAGCACGTCCGAGAGGATGAGCGAGACGACGCGGGCAGGCTGTGCCAGGCGGGCAAGCTGGCCCCCCTTGACCTGCGAGAGGTGCTTGCGCAGGGCATTGATCTCGTTGATGGTGGCGCCGCATTTGAGCAGCGCGGTCGTGAGGGCGCGCAAGTCGTCGAGCGTCACCCCCGCGACGAGGAGCTCAAAGAGGGCCGAGCCGCCGCCCGAGAGGAGACAGAGGACGAGATCGTCGGCGGTCAGCCCCGACAGCAGGTCCAGCGCCGCGCGGGTTGCGCGGCGCCCGTTCTCATCCGGCAGGGGATGTCCCGCTTCGCTGAGCTTGATCCGACCGGTTGGCGCCGTATACCCGTACTTGACCGTGACCGCGCCCGCGTGGATGCGGTCCCCCAACACGTCCTCGACCGCCTGCGCCATGGGCGCATCCGCCTTGCCTGCGCCGATCACCAGCACGCGGCCCCGGCTGATATCGAACGCCTGTCCGGCGATGGTGAGTGTATCCCCCTCGCGCTTGAGCGTGCGGAGAACGGCGGCACGCGGGTCGGCCGCGGCCAGCGCGGTATGGAAAATTGCCAACGCATCGGCGCGCATCTCGGATAAGGTTTTCATTCGGCCCTCCTTCCGATCAAAACTCCGCTGTCTTTGGCAATGCGAATTGCGCCCTGTACCTCGATTTGTTCGCGGACGATCCGCTCAAACTCTTTGAGCGCCTCTATCCCCTGACCGGGGACCATGACCGACCGTGCATAGGCGACGAGGGGCTCGGCCGCGGTCACGACCAGTCCGTCGGGGTACCGGCGGATGGTCACATCCGGGAAATAAGGCGCGAGTTGGTCGCCACCATTCTCAAGACTAAATCCACGCTCAGGCCCAAATATATCCTGAATTCCGGCCTGAGCGAATAGGTCGTGCAGCTCCTGAAGATGGGCGCGGCCGTTGGTCGCGGCATAGAACCGGCCACCTGGCGCAAGCACCCGGCGAACTTCGGAACAAGCCCGGCCCGGATCAGGCACGTGATAGAGCATGTGGTTGGCAATTACTGCGTCAAAACAGTGATTGCCAAACGGAATCTGCTGCGCATCGGCGACCTGGAAACGGAACCGGTCGGGCCGGACGCCGAGGTTTTCACGCGCGGCCTGTAACATTCCGGGCGAGAGGTCGGATAGCGCAATCTCCCACCCGGCGGGGATGCGCGGCAGGTTCTCTTGCCAGAGCCAGGCGGGACCGCAGCCGAGTTCGAGGATTCGCCCGGATTCAGGGAGGTCGAGTTGCTCAAAGACCCAGCGCTGCCAGCCGTATCGATTGACGCTATAGTTCGCGTGCAATTGCGCTCGCGCATCGAGATTGAAAGAATTCCGATACTGGTTGCTGCGCAAATAGTTTTGATCGGTGAGCATATCTTCACTCCATGATCCTGGTCACGAATTCTTGAATGGCTGCATCGCCCTGCGCGCTGAGGTCGAACCAGTGAATGCGCGAATCGGTTGGGCGAAACCAGTTGGCCTGGTGCCGGATGAATTTGCGGGTGTTGCTTTTCAAAAGGCGGACCGCTTCCTCCAGCGGGATCTCGCCGCGCAGGTATTGCCCAATCTCCCGATAGCCGAGCCCGGTCATGGAGGGAAGGGTAAAGGCATAGCCCCTGGCGACCAGCCGGCGCACTTCGTCGACGACCCCCTGCTCGATCATGCGGTCGATGCGCGTATCCACGCGCGCATAGAGCAGGTCGCGTGGCATGGTCAGGCCGATCTGCACGATCGGATAAGGCGGCGGGTGGCGCGTTTGCAGGGTGGACATGAGCTCGCCGGTGGCGTCGATGACTTCGAGGGCGCGGATGATGCGGCGAACGTTGTTCGGGAGAATGGTGACGGCGATGGCCGGGTCGAGCTGCTGCAATCGCGCATAGAGCTCCGGGGTGGGAATCTGCTCCAGCGCCCGGCGGCGCTCGGGGTTGGGTGGGACCCTGGGGATATTCAACCCCTCAATCACGGCGCGGACGTACAGCCCGGTGCCGCCGACGAGGAGTGGCTGTTTGCCGCGTGCCAGGATCTCGTCGATGGCGGCATAGGCACGCTCCTGGTATTCGGCCAGTGTAAAACTCTCATCGGGATTGACGATATCGATCAGGTGATGCGGGACGCGCTCCCGTTCGGCGGGGGATGGCTTGGCGGTCGCAATATCCATCTCGCGGTAAATCTGCCGCGAGTCCGCCGAGACAATCTCGCCGTCCAGCGCTTGTCCCAACTGCAGCGCGATCTCCGTCTTGCCGACCGCGGTGGGACCGACGATGGCGAGGAGGAGCCTTTTCAAAGTTGCACCGCGTTCTTGATATGGTTGAGCCGCACCACTTTGCCCGCGCGGTCCAGCTCGATGGCGACGACGTCGATCCGCCAGGGCCTGCCCGCCAAGGCGGCCTCCCTGGCCATGAACGCATCGGCCAGCCGGACGAGCTGGAGCTGTTTGCGCGGGGTAATCGCTTCTTCGGGGCTGCCATAGCTTGTACCGCGCCGCGCCTTGACCTCGACAAAGGCCAGCCCGTCGGCGTCTTCGGCAATCAGGTCGATCTCTCCTTCGCGGGTGCGAACGTTGCGCGCGAGGATGCGGAAACCGTGCTCTTCGAGATAGAGCGCGGCGACCCGCTCGGCCGAGTCGCCCAAATTCTTACGAGCGCGCGTGTCCGTGCTCATGGGCGTATGTGATAGTCGCCTATGCCCACCCATTTGTACGTCGTGAGCTCCTGGAGGCCCATTGGACCGCGCGCGTGCAGGCGCTGAGTCGAAATGGCGACTTCGGCGCCGAGGCCAAACTGGCTGCCGTCGGTAAAGCGCGTGCTGGCGTTCACATAGACGGCCGCCGAGTCCACCTCTTCGATAAACTGACGCGCATGTTCGGGGTCGCGAGTCAGGATGCCATCCGAGTGGCTCTGGCTGTGCGCGTTGATGTGGTCGATGGCCTGGGCGAGACCCTCTACCACCTTGAGCCCCAGGACGAGCGACATCCATTCCGTGTCGAAATCGGCTGGCCCGGCGGGGACTACCCGGGGGTCCGCGGCGAGAAAACCGAGCGCGGCGGGATCTGCGCGCAAGGCGACGCCGTCCGCGGCGAGGCGCGCGACCAGCCGGGGGAGGAATGCCGCGGCTACGTCGCGATGGACGAGCGTCGTGTCGAGCGCATTGCAGACGCTGGGACGCTGGACCTTGGCGTTTTCGATGACGTCGAGCGCCGCGTCGAGGTCCGCCGAGGAATCGACATAGAGGTGACAGATGCCCACGCCGCCGGTGATGACAGGGATGCGGCTGTGCTCGCGACAGAATTGGTGCAGCGATGCGCCGCCGCGTGGGATGAGCATGTCGATATCGTCAGACAATTGCATGAGGTCGACGAGCCGCGCCCGGTCGGTATCGGCAATAAACTGGACCGCGTCCACAGGCAAACCGGCGGTCGCCAGCGCACGACGAACCAGCTCGGCCAGCGCCCGGTTCGAGTGCAGCGCCTCTTTACCGCCGCGCAGGATGACCGCGTTGCCCGTTTTAAGCGCGAGCCCGGCGACGTCGATGGTGACGTTCGGACGCGCTTCATAGACGACGGCGATCACGCCGAGCGGGACGCGCCGCTTGGAGAGGCGCAGGCCGTTCGGCAGCGTCCTCTCGTCAAACGTCTGGCCGACCGGGTCGGGCAGGTCGGCGACGCGGTCGAGGTCATCGGCCATTGCGGTCAGGCGTGGCGGGGTAAGGGTCAGGCGGTCGACAAGGGCGGGTGCAAGCCCCTGTTCCTGTGCGGCCGCAACATCCTGTGCGTTGGCCGCGACGAGGCCGGACGTTTCAGCGCGGAGGGATTCGGCGATGGCGTACAAGACCTGGTTCTTGGTCGCGGTCGAAAGGTGGGCAATTGAGCGGCCGGCGGCGCGGGCGGCCCGGCCAACCGGCGCCAGCGGATTCGGTTCGGTCATAGCAGCACCATATTGTTCCGGTGAATCACTTCGTCGGCAAAGGTATAGCCGAGGAGGGTTTCGATCTCTTGCGATTGTTTTCCCCGGATTCGCAACAGATCGGCGTCGGCGTAATTGGTGAGGCCCCGGGCGATCTCGCGCCCCGCGGGATCCACCACGCGGACGACATCGCCGCGGTCGAATGCGCCGGTGATGGATTGGACGCCGACCGGTAAAAGGCTCCCGCTGGCGCGCAGGGCCGCCGCCGCGCCCGGGTCGACCTGGATGCAGCCGGGGGCGGCGACGCCGGCGAGGAGATAGCGCTTGCGGCTCTCGACCGTGGTGACGGGGGAAAAGCGGGTGCCCAGGGGCTCGCCGGAAACGATGCGGGAGAGAATATCGGGATCGCTGCCGCGGGCGATAATGACGGTCGCGCCCGAGCGGCGGGCCAGGTCGGCCGCCTGGACTTTGGTGAACATGCCGCCGACGCCAAGTCCGGTCCCGGTCCCACCCGCCGCGCGCCACAGCTCGTCGGGAATGTCGGGCGAAGTCACATCGCGGATCAAGGTGGCGGTCGGGTCGCGCCGGGGATTGGCGGTCAAGAGGCCGGGCTGGTCGGTCAGCAGGATGAGCAAGTCTGCTTCGACCAGGTTGGCGACGAGCGCCGAGAGATTATCGTTGTCGCCGACGCGAATCTCTTCGGTCGCCACGGTATCATTCTCGTTAACAATGGGGAGGATATGGTGCGCGAGGAGCGCGAGGAGCGCGCCGCGCGAGTTGAGATAGCGGCGGCGGTCGCTAATATCCGCGCGCGTGATAAGTACCTGGGCGACCAGGACCCCATAGAGCCCAAAAAGCTGTTCGTAGAGAGACATGAGACGCGGCTGGCCCACGGCGGCGAGCATTTGTTTGGCTGGAATGTCGCCGGACAGTTGTGGAAAGCCCAGGTGTGCGCGGCCCGCGGCAATCGCGCCAGAGGTGACGAGGATCACCTCGCGGCCGGCGGCGCGCAGCTCGCTCATCTGGCGCACGAGCTCGACAATACGCGGCGGCGAGAGATGCGGCGTGCCGGCGGTCAGGGTCGAAGTGCCGAGCTTGGCGACGATTCGTTGAAAGGACATCGGGTGTCATTTTAACACGTTTTTTAACGCCATTCGGATTTATAATAAATCGGTCAAAACACAAAACGTGCGTGTGTAGGGGCGAGCCGGTGGTTTGCCCAGGTATGGGCATTGGTAAGAGCGAACGGCCATTCGCCCAATGCGGCGTTCAAGGAGGAGCAAGATGGCAAACGAGATGGAACAGGCCGCGACGCGCTATGGGTTGGTGCTGAGCGGTGGAGGAATGCGGATTGCCACCCATGCGGGGCTGGTCGCCGAGATGGCGGATTGGACGCTCGACGGCAAATCGTGGCTTGACCAGGTGCAGGTACTGGTCGGAACTTCGGCGGGCGCCCTCTATGCGGCGCTGTTGGCGGCGGGATATACACCCGGCCATATCGCCGCCTTTGCGGTACTGTTTGCACAGCCCGGGCTCAAAGAGGCGCTGTTCAATTTCAATTATGACAAGGCCGCCGCGGCCTTTTTGCAGCACGACCTTTCCTATGTACGCGGGATCATGAGCGGGTTTGGTGTGCTGACGCTCATGGAGACGACGTTGAGCAAGAGCCTGCGCAATTATATCCTGACCGAGTATCCGGACCCGTCGGTGATCGGCGCGGATGAGAAATTGCGGCGGCGCGCGGCGCAGGCCATCGCCGAGCAATGGAAAAAGCGGCGCGAGGGCCCGCGGGACGACACTTATTACCAGGACCCGGACCTGTTGACATTCGCCGATTGCGCCAAAGAGTTGTACCTGATCAGCGTGAACGCTTATACCGGACAAAAGACCGTGTTTTGTCGCGTGGGCACGCCTGAAGAGGCCGCGGCGCAGGACCAACGGATGGCGGCGGCATCGCCCTTTATTTATATCAATCGAGATCAGGCGGATGCCGCGCTGCAAAAACTGTCGGACAAGCTGAACCTTGCGCGCCCGCTGAATTTCAAGCGCTACACCAACCGGGTGTACCGCGATTTTGATACCCGGCTGTACGGCCAGCCGGGCCAGGCTGTGCCGCAGCTTCCGCTGGCGCTGGCCGTGCGGTCGAGCCTCAGCGTGCCCGTGGTTTTCGAGCCGAGCAAGATTCGCCGGGCGCCGGCGCCGCTCAAAACGGGCGCGCCGATTCACGCCCAACCGTACGACCTCTTTCTCGACGGCGCGGTGGACGATAACTTTGCGCTGAGCGTGGCGGCGGACCCGGAACTGGGAGGATGCACCGACATTCTCGGCATCTTTTTAGGGAACCTGGGCTACCGCCTGCCGGATGTGAACGCCGTGAGCAATGTGGCGACGATTCTCTTGAGCACGACCGGCTATATGGGGGATGCGCTGCAAGAGTGGCAGGCGCTGGACCAGGGGCTGACGGACCACCGCATCACAATCATCAATGCGCTGCCCCAGATTGACGCCGACATTACCGATACGGACAAGATTCCGGGCCTGATCGACGAAGCGCGCGGAATGGCTCGCCAGTTCTGGACGCGCGTGCATGGGGCAGCGGACTATCCGGCCACGCGGCCGGTGCCGCTCGACAAGGACATGGTGTTCATGCCGGCGGCGGGGCAGCGGGTTTACCTGTCGCAAGGGGCGCTGACCGGGCCGGCGAGCTTTCCCGATTTTATCCAGGGCCAGGCCGAGCCGGCGTCGCCCGTCGCGGCCGATGTCCTCGGACAGATTCCCGCGTTGATTTCGCGGGCGGCCGCAAATCCATTGGCGCGTGGGTGGCTGACCTTGTATGGAGTGCTGCTCTTGCTCGCCTATGGTTTGGTGACGCTCGTGTCAGACCTTATCGGCGAGCCAACCGGCTTGAGCAGCGCATTACGGCGCGCGCTCGGCGGGGGCGAAGGCGCGAGCGTGGGCTGGCTCGTATTGCGGCTGTTCCTGGCCCTTGTCATCGTGCTGCTCGTCCGCTTGTGGGCATACGGTGTGTGGGCGCGAATGCATCGCAAGGCAGCTTGAATTTTTTGCGCGGCTATTCCGAGATGGGCGCCTGGGCTTCCGCAAGACCGCCCTCGATTGCAGGTCCGCTGTGATCCGCGCTCCCGGCGGCGGATCGACTCGTCGTAATGAGGACGACGCTGCCGATGATAATGGCCGTGGCCACAATTGTCTGAATCGTAAGCGGCTCGCCGGCGATGGCCCAACCGAGGAACACGGCGACGACCGGATTGACGTACGCATAGGTTGAGGCGCGGGCGGGCGTCGTGACTCGGAGCAACCACGTATAGGCGCTGAATCCTCCCAGCGAGCCAAAGAAAATCAGATAGAGGACTCCGAGCAGCGAGCTCGTCGAGATGTGTGCGAACTGGACGCGTGCGGCTTCACCCTGGCCCAGACCTACCATCCAGAGCAACAGGCCGCCCATGAGCATCTCGATCGCGGTCCCCATAAGCGGCGCGTGCGGCAGGTCGGCGTGACGCGCATAGAGCGACCCGATCGCCCACGAGATGGACGCGACTATTAACCCTCCGAGGCCGATCAGGTCGATGCGAGCGCCGGCGCTCGTAAATTCACCCGGGCCGACGAGGAGCAGAATTCCGGCGAGGCCGAGGGCGAGCCCCGCGATGATTTGCGCGCGTGGTATCGTCCGACTGCGAATAGCCTCCAGCAGAGTCATCCAGAGCGGGACCATCGCGACGAGCAGCGCCGCAATGCCCGACGGTACGCGCTGTTCGGACCACGATACAAACCCATTGCCGCCCAGTAAGAGCAATCCGCCGATGATAGCGGCGGCTTTCCACTGCGAGCGTGTCGGCATCGGAACGCCGCGCGCCCGCAAAAACACAAACAGCAGAGCGCCCGGAATCACAAACCGTGTTCCCGCCATCAAAAATGGGGGAATCGTTTCGACCGCATAGCGAATCGCCAGGTAAGTCGAGCCCCAGATAAGATAGACCGCCGCGAACGCAACCAGCACTTGCCACAGCGCCGGCGTCCCCATATTCCTTTTCGTCATTTGCCTCTTCCTTTAATAAAACCCCGCTGTATCTTTCTCATCGCGATGGATTCGTATGGCGGAAGAATACCATAATCTGGGCCAAGAGACTATCATCTCCTTGCGGTTGAATTCAATTGATGCTACAATCCTGGCACATCAATATGATGAACATCTGGCATCCTCCCCGCTAACTCTCTCGTGTTCCGTTAACACGTCTGCGGACGGCGCCTGCCGCCCAGGCGTCTGCCCGCGCGCCTCCTGTCTGGCCCTTTCACTCATCTCTATCTCAACGGACAGGAGCGCATATGCTTTCCCGAATTCAAAATTCGATTACTCTCACACTCGTCGCTCTCTATGGCGTCGAGTTGCTCGACGAACTGATTTACGGCCTGGTTGGGGCGGTACTCCCTTCGCTCAAAAATGACCTCACGCTGTCGTACACGCAGGTGGGATTGCTTTTGACCGTCCCGGCGTTGATTGCGCTGGCCGGCGAACCGTTCATTGGCCTGCTCGGCGACACGCGCCACCGCCGCACACTGGTGGTGGCGGGATGCGCAGCGACGGGGCTGGGGCTTGTCCTCACCGGCGTGGCCCAAACTTTTGGATGGGTTCTGCTCGCCTTTACCATTTTATATATTGCCAGCGGCGCATATGTGAATCTTGCACAGGCGACATTGATCGACCGCAACCCCGAGCGCGCGGAGCAGACGATGGCCCGGTGGACCCTTTTTGGCTCGATTGGCGTGAGCACAGCGCCGGTCGTCGTCACCGCGGCGCTCGCGCTCGGCTATGGCTGGCGCGGGCTGTACCTCGCGCTTGCAGTAGTAGCCGGATTCTATACGCTGCTGCTTTTGCGTCCGCGTTTTGACCTGCATACCAACGCGGACGCCGAAGCGGTTTCGCTGCTTCAAATGGCGCGCGATCTCTGGGCTGCGCTTGGCCAGCGCGAGCTGCTGCGTTGGCTGATTCTCACCGAGCTCGCCGACCTGATGCTCGACAAATTGCTGGAAGTGACGGGGCTGTATTTTCACGACGTGGTGGGAGTGAGTTTGGCAGAGGCGAGCGCCGCCGTCGCGCTCTTGACCGGCGCCGGGCTGGTCGGGAACATGTTCATTGTGCCCCTCCTGGAAAAGGTGCGCGGCACACGCGTGCTGAGGGTGACGGCGCTGCTCGTGCTCGGGTTCTATATCGCGTTTCTGCTTGCGCCGTTCGTGTGGCTGCGCCTGGTCTTGATCGGCGCGATCGGTTTTTGCACATCAGGATGGTTTGCCATCCTGCAAGGCAAGACCTACGCGACAAGGCCCGGCCAATCAGGGATGATTGTCGCGGCCGGTTCGCTGGCGAATGTGCTCAAGCTATTCGTGCCGGTAGTGATCGGGAGTATGGCGGACATGTTTGGCTTGCAGTGGGCGATGTGGATATTGGTGCTTGGTCCGCTTGCGCTATTGCTGGGTTTGCCAAAGGAATAGTGTACCCCATGCCGGACATTTCGTCTGGCATGGGGTGTATCACCCTTATCCTGCGCAATCGTACAGCGACACCTGCATCCCGCCGCGGAATCCAGGATTGCCAAATCCGCCGCCGGTCCCATCCGGCGCGCCCTGGTTCTGTGTAGCCGTGTCGAAGCCCTGTACCGGATGACAGGCGCTGGTCACCCAGGTCGAGATGTCGGATTGGCTGCCGTTGCCGCGCATGCCGAACCCGTTGCCGCCGCGCCCATCCCAGTAGATATAGCGTAGCTCGCCGTTGGCCACCATACGCTGCAGATCGGCTGCCGTTTCAACCCGGTCCTGTCCCATGAACCCGCCGAGATAGAGCACCGGGCGTCCGGTTGCCAGAACATAGTCTGAGCCCTGCATCGAGCTCGGCACAGCCATCAGATATTTCATGTTCTGTGTGTTCGCTTCCATATAATTGAGCAGCGCCTCGTTCACCTGGGCCGCGCCCCGGTTCGCCGGGCCAGACGAACGGCCATCGTAGGCGGCCGGGAGGGACTGGTTCGCGCTCGAGTTGAGCGTTGTCAACCCCGACCAGACGCCGGGCGTCACGAGGAGCGCCGCGACGATACAGGCAAACCCTGCGGCTGTCAGGCGGGTTACCTGGCGTCCCGAGAATACGAACACGCAACCGATGAGGAACAGCCCGAGGACAAGCGGCAGCCACCAGACGAGTGGGGTAAAGGCGGTGGCCGTCGTGAACTGGAGCATCAGCGTGACCAGGCTCGCCCCGACCCAGATCGCGCGTGCGATCCACGGGTGCTTGCGCGCCAGGCCCCACAACTCGGCGACGACGATCCCGGCCAGCGCGGCAACCGGCGGCGCGATGGTATAGAGATAATACTGGTGAAAGAACCCCGCGATACTGAAAAAGACCGCGCCGGTCATCAACCAGCCTCCCCACAAGACCATCGCCTGATGTTTGGGCGCGAGGGGCCATGTGAGCCGCGAACGGAATGTGAGCACCAGTGCGCTCACCAGGCTCAAAGGAAGCAACCAGCTTGCCTCTTTGCTGAGCGGTGGGATGAACAGTCGCAGAAGACCTGGCTGCCCGGTCTCGAACATGCCGCCCGGCCCACCAACCCCGCCGCCCAGGAGCCCGCCAAACGGAGCGCCGCCCCCTTGCGGGAATCCGCCATTGGGCCCCGGATTGAAGCGTCCCCCGCCGCGCCCGGCATTGCCGTTCAGCAAGCTGTTCAACAATCCACCGCGTCCGCCCATGCCGACCAGCCGCTCGACGCCATTATAGCCGAGGGCGAGGCTCCATTCGGAATTGTCACTGCTGCTGCCGACGTAGGGACGCTGGTCGGCCGGCGTCAAATCGACGATGGTGATCCAGGAGAGCGAGATGGCGAGGAGCACCCCCGTTGCGAGCGTGAGCTTGCCTATCTTGAACAGCAGGCGCTCCTTCGAGCCGAGGAAATAGAGCGCGTAGAACGCGGGCAGCGGCAGGAAGGCTTCGAGCATCTTGATATTGAATCCGAGTCCGACCAGCGCGGCGCCGAGCATCAACCAGTACAGCTTGCCCGTCTCGGTCGCCTTGATAAAGGCCCATGCGGCGAGGAGGAGTGTTAAGATCAGCGTGCTATCTATCGTATTGTTGCGGTCGGTGGCGACGACAACCGGGGTGACGGCAAGCGCCAGTGCGGCGACCAGCCCGGCGACTGTCCCGAACGATCGGCGCACGAGATGATAGACCACAGCCACCGACGACAGTCCCGCCAGGATTTCCGGAAACAAAAGGCCCAACGTATTGACGCCCAGAAAATAGGCGGAGAGCGTTTGAATCCACAGTCCAAGCGGCGGCTTGTCCACGCTCACCGACCCGCCCGGTTCGGCGGCGACAAAAAAGAAATTGTGCCATGACTGGAGCATTGCCTTGACCGCCGCGGCGTAATAGTGATTGGCGTCGCCCAGCGCGCTCAGGTTGGCAAACCGGAGCACGGCCGCCAGCACGATGATCGCCCCCAGCCCGATCCAACCGAGCGTCCGCTCATCCACTCGTCGCAGCGCCGCGACCTGCACCGGTGATTCAGGCTCTAAAACAGTAATATGCATTTTGAGTATTCTCCATGATGGAGAATACCGTTCCAAGATGAGAATTTGCTAAAGGCCAAGTAAATTCTTGATGAGATATCCTGCATCGAGAAATGCCTTGAAAATAGAGCAAAATGGAAAAGTGCTATAATCCACCTGTTATGGCAGAACCAAGCGAACAGCAAGCGCAGTATGCGGAATGGGCAGGAATGGCGCTGGCGCAATATGGCCTCGCGTCGACCTGTCGTTTTATCGGCCACAGTGAGAATATTACCTTTGAGGTGACTGACGACCGGGCCGGCAAGTACCTCTTGCGACTGCACGAGCCGATTACGGCGCACTTTGCCGGTGTTCGTCAGCAGCCGGCGGCCATCGAATCCGAGCTCGAATGGTTGGAAGCGCTCGGCCGCGACACGCGCATCACCCTTCCACGCCCGGCTCGCAACCGGGCCGGCCATCTCGTTACGCTCATCACGCTGCCCGGCGCAATGACCATCCCTTGCACGTTGCTGCACTGGGTGGAAGGGGAGCATATTCGCATGGATGCGCCAGAAGCCGGGGTGCAGGTGGAATGGCTGGGTATGCTACAGGCCGAACTGCACGCTCATACGAGCACCTGGCAAATCCCGAACAACTTTGTGCGTCCCGCGTATGGGAGCACGTTCTTTTCCCAGGTGCTCGACCAACTCGCCGCCGGCGTTCCGGCCGGCGCGCTCCGGGAGCGCGATTATGCGCTGATTCGCGAGAGCATTTTACGTGCGGCCGAGCAGCTCGGGACGCTTGCCCCTGACCATGAGCATTGGGGACTGATTCACAATGACCTGCACCCGGGCAACTGCCTGGTGTGTGGGGACACGATCTGCCCGATTGATTTCTCGCTGTGCGGGTTTGGCTATTACCTCTTTGATATTGGAACCAGTCTGGGGAGCATTCCCCAGGTGATGCGTCCGGCTTTTTTGGATGGATACACCCATCGCCGTTCGCTTCAGGGGGATCCTATTGCGCTCATCGAGGGGTGCCTCATCATCAGTCGCATGAGCTATTACGCCCTGGTCCTCCCCGACCCTTCTCATCACGAGTGGGTTAAATCAAGAATTCCCCAGGTGGTCGACACAATCTGCGCGCGTTTTCTCAACGGCCAGAGTTTTTTGTTCGACATTCGCTAAACGGTTCCCCCACGGAATCATTGGCCCCTTATCCCGCGTGCCGTTATGCCTGCGACTGCGGCGGCGTCATCGCAGGTGGCCGTGGCGGGCGTGGGGAGATGCGCAGGGTCAGCATCCCCACGCCCGCGGCGACGAGCGCGGCTGTTCCACCGATTCCCAGCCCCCAGCGCGGTCCGATGTACTCGCCCACCCAACCGATGATGGGGCCGCCAATCGTCGTCGAGCCGAGAAAGGCAATGGACCAAAACGCCATGACCCGCCCGCGCATCTGCGGGTCGCTCTCCAATTGCAGCGTCGTATTTCCCAACGAAGTGAAATAGATGGAAAAGAAACCGACAAAGACCATCGCGACGACCGCGAGCGCCAGATTCGGCATGAGCGAAGCGATGACTGTCGTTCCACCGAATAACAACGCCGCCGTAATCAACAGGTTTGCCCCCGTCCGTTTCTGCCCCGCCGTTGTCAACCCGCCGGCCACTGCCCCCAGGCCCATTGCCGAGGTCAGCGCGGCATAGCTGCTCGCATCGCCGTGGAAAGTTCCCTCGGCCATCAGCGGCAGGCTCACCTGGAACTCGAATGTGAAGGTTCCGATCAGCGCCATCATCAGCAGCACATTGCGGAGGAGCGGCGTCGAGGCGACATAGCGAAATCCCGCCAGGATCTGGCTTCCTTTGCGGGGCGCCAGCGCGTGCGTGTGGAGCTCGCGCGTCCGGATCGCCGCCAGCATGATGATCACCGCCGCGTACGACAGCCCGTTCAAAATAAAGCAGGGCGCCAGGCTGATGGTGGCAATGATGATTGCGGCAATCGTCGGCCCGATCACTCGGGAGAGGTTCACCAGGCTGCTATAGAGCGTGACGGCATTCCGCAGTTCGCTCTCGCCCACCATCTCGACGACAAAGCTCTGCCGGGTCGGATTATCGACCACGTTGACCAGTCCATAGCTGAACGCGAGTACCTGGATCATCCATAACTGCACGAGGTTCGTAGCCACGAGCGCGCCGAGGATGAGCGCGAGGACGCCGAATGCCGACTGGGTGATCAAGAGGAGCGTGCGCTTGGGAAAACGGTCTGCAATGACCCCGCCGAACGGGCTGAGCAAGAGGACCGGCAGGAATTGGAGCGCCGAGACCAGCCCGAGCTCGGTGCCCGAGTGCGTCAGTTGGAGCACCAGCCACGCCTGCGCGACCGACTGCATAAAGGTGCCCGAGGTCGAAATGACCTGCCCGGTATAATACAGGCGATAGTTGCGCACACGCAACGACGAAAAGGTGTTGTGCGACCAGGTTGCGAATGAATTCATGTTCTCTACTCTTCACTGAGCGAAGGGCTACGCGAGCTCCAGGTCAGGGCGCAGATGTTCTCCGCCGACAATGGCGAACACCCCTGCAAAGATCCGTGCGGCCCATGTCTACTGCGGTATAATTCTTGTTGGAACGTGTAAGTATATCGCTCTCCGGATAGGTAGGTCAAACCGATGATTGACATCGCCGTTTCTGTTCGCCGCACGTTCGTCTTTCCGGCCGCGCTGCCGGCGACGATGGCCTATCTCGCAGACTTTAGGCAGGTCCTGAGCTATTTGCCCCACCTGCGCCTCGTCAAGGTTCATGCGGCGAATCAATATCGTATCCTTTACCAGGCGACTCAGGCGGGCGTGTATCGCATCTCTTTTTACTGCGACCTGCAAGTGCACCTTGACGCGGCGAACCGTATCCTCTCGGTGACGCCGCTCGCGGGCATTCCTCCCGTGTCGTCGCGCGTGACGCTCAACTCCCTCGCCGGGCAGGGATACTATTCCAGCCAGTCGGCCTTTGAACCCGCAGGCGACCATACCCGCGTGGATTACGTGGTCGAGATCAAGGCGCGGATACCCAAGCGGTTGCAGTTGCGGTTGGTCCCGGACCGGGTTTTCAAGGATCTCGCACAAGAGCTTGTCAGACAGCGTTTAGAGGAGATGACAGAAGAATTCATCGCGCACTTGACCGACCGCTATCGTCAGTCTCAGTAGATCACATTTTGACCCGGCGGTCCTCTCTTTCACCCGATTCCGATTTGTTTTGGAACACGAGAAACGCGAAAGATCGACAGAGATTCATCAAGCGACGGTCACATGCGCTCCCCGGACGGGAGGCGTAACAATCTTACAAGGAGACAGATCATAATGACAGAACTTTCCCTCGTCGGGCAAAAGGCGCCCGAATTTACATTGAACGACGACCAGGGGAAACCGGTCAAGTTGGCCGATTTTCGCGGACAAAAGGTCATTCTCTATTTTTATCCCAAGGACGATACGCCCGGCTGCACCGCGCAGGCGTGCGGGTTCCGCGACCGCTATGTGGACATTCAGGACAAGAACGGGGTGGTGATTGGAATCAGCCCCGACGATGCGGGCTCCCATCAGAAATTCCGCACCAAGTACAACCTCCCCTTTATTCTCCTCTCTGATCCAGACCATGCCGTCGCGGACAAGTATGGGGCGTGGGGCGAGAAATCATTCATGGGGCGCAAACACATGGGGATTATTCGCAGCCATTTTGTGATTGACGCAACGGGCCATGTGACCGACGCGCAAATCAAAGTCAACGCCAAGGAGAGTCCGGACCTGGCGTACGATATGATTGGCTTTAAATAACGAATCGTGCAGGGAGAGATATGAGAGGGACATTGGCTCTGGTCGGGGCCGGGGAATTTCTCGATACGATGAATGAAGTGGACCGTCAGTTGCTGGCGAGCGCGGGGGGCAAGCGGGTGGTCGTCCTGCCCACCGCTTCGGCGCCGGATGGTCCGGGCGTGCCCGAGCGATGGGCGCGGATGGGGGTCGAGCATTTTACGAATCTGGGCGCGCAGGTCGAGGGCGTGATGGCGCTGGACCGCGCCGGATGTGAAAGCCCCGAGCACGCGGACCGGGTGCGCGCGGCCAACCTGGTTTATTTCTCCGGCGGCAAGCCCGATTATCTCTACCAGACTTTGGCAGGGAGCGCCGTTTGGTCGGCCGTGCAAGAGGTGCTGGCGCGCGGCGGCATGCTGGCGGGGTGCAGCGCCGGGGCGATGATTATGGGCGCCTATGTGCCCGAGTTTAACTCACGGTTCGGTGTCCCGTCGGTGAACCGATGGCAGGAGGCGTTTGCGCTCGTGCCTCACGCCATCGTCGCGCCGCATTACAACGAATTCCCCGAGATGATGGTCAACCTGATCTTTGGTCACCGGCCGGCCGATACCTACCTGATCGGCGTGGACGGGCATACGGCGCTGGTCGGGCAGGGGGAGCAGTGGCAGGCGGTCGGCGCCGGTCGTGTGACGGTCCGGCATGGGCCGGCCACCCATCGCTACACCGCAGGGCAGGCCGTCGCGCTTGTGTAAGACCCCGACGGTTTTAGAAACTCATTCGCAGGTGAGACCCCAGGGGTTTCTAAAACCCCTGGGGTCTCTAAGCAATCACGGCGCGATCAGGTTGAGGTCCCCAAATTCGTGCCAGAGATATCCCCGCTCGATCGCTTGCTGATAAGCGGCTTGCAGGCGCTCCGGATCGACGAACGCGCTCAACAGGTCGAGATGGCTCGCCTCTGGCTCATGCAGCCCGGTAATCAACCCCTCCACGGCGCGCAGCCGGTGATGCGCGTCAATATGCAGTCGCGTTCGTCCCTCTCCTGACAGCACAGTCCCATCCGGCCGCGCCACTGTCTCAAGCACGCGCACCACGGTCGTTCCGACGGCAATGACGCGCCCCCCGCGCGCGTGGGTTTCGTTCACCGCGCGCGCCGCCTCATCCGGCAGTTGGAACTCTTCGTCATAGTTGGGATGGGTCGCGTCGATTGCATCATCGCGGGTGGACGAGAGCCCGGTGTGCAGGCTGAGCGAAGCCAGCCCGATTCCCCGGCGGCGAAGCTGGAGCAGCAATTCCCAGGTAAAGGCGCGGCCGGCCGACGGCATTTCCACAGAGCCTGGCCGGGTGGCATACACGGTCTGATACAAATCAATGGGGAGCGCATCCCGGACATAGGTATAGCGCACCGGTTCGCCGAAACGGTAGATGTGATCGATCAGTTCGAGACAGCATGTGTCGAACCGGATGCGCCACAAAAAGGGGAGCTCGGCGTTGATTCCCTGGACCTCGCCGTGCAGGCCACCGCCAAAATCAAGCAGCATTCCCGGCCGGCCAACATGCGTCCGGCCGTTGAGCAAAAGCACGTCCCAGCGGTCTTGGGCGCGCTGGTGTGCCAGGCGGACCTCAATCGCTGCGCCGGATTGATCATGGGCGCGCAAGAGGCCGGGGATCGTCCGGCTGTTATTGACGACGAGCAGGTCGCCCGGATGGAGAAAATCGCCGAGCGCGTCAAAGCGGATATGCGTGAAAGGACCGCACACACGGGGCAGGACCAGCAAGCGCACCTGGTCGCGGCGCAGGCCGCGATATTCTGGCGGCACGTGCGCCTCCAGTTCCGGCGGGAGGCTAAACCGGATGGCCGGCGTGCTCCGCGCCGTATCGAGGTTCATGGGTTCACCTTTTTGGCGCCGTCAAATGCCTGCGCCTCAAAGCGTTGGCCGCTGATGCCGGCTGCTTTTTCGGAGGCCAGATAAATAAAGACCTCGGTCACCTGCTCGGGCCGGGCCCACTGCGCCGGGTCCTCGCCCGGCTCGGCCGCGCGGTGCATCTCGGTATCCATACTGCCAGGATCCACGCTGTTGATGCAGACCTGCGTTCCGGCGAGCTCCGCCGCCCACGTCCGCGTCAGATGGTCCAGCGCCGCTTTGGAAACGCCATACGCGCCCCAGCCGGGATACCCCACGACGCCGGCATCCGAGCTCACGTTGATAATCGCCCCCCGGTTGCGCGCGAGCATCTGCCCGATGAGCGCGCGGGTCAGCAAAAAGGGCGCCTCGACATTGGTGCGCAGGACCTGCTCGAAATCTTCAATCGGGTAATCGGTCAAATAGGGCATGGGGGTCGGACCGAGGGCTGAGGCATTGTTGATGAGCACGTCGACGCGTCCAAAGCGCGCCAGCCCCTCCGCGACCAGGCGCTCGACATCCGCTCGGTCCGATACGTCGGCGGCGACGGCCACCACAGGCGCTCCCAACCGGGCCGCCTGCGCTTGCGTCTCGGCCAACGCCGGCGCGCTGGCCGGACGCGAATTGAGAATCAGTTGGGCCCCTTGCCGGGCAAACGCGAGGGCGAGGGCGCGTCCCAGGCCCCGCGACGCGCCGGTGATCAAAACAACCCTGTCGGATAACATTCCCATTGTCCCCTCCCGCTCCTTCTGCTCGAACCTGCCGTCATTCTAAACCGGTTTCCCCACTTTGTCAACTTAAAAGTTTATAAAGTTGTCAAATTAACCCAAGTGTGCTAAGATGGCAGGTACCATGAACGAGAGCGAGAATCCAAGCACGCGCCGCGATATTGTGCGCCGTCTCCGGCTGGCCGGCGGCATGACCGCGCAGCAGCTCGCGGCCGAGCTCCATATTACGTCGATGGGAGTCCGCCGCCATTTAACGGCGCTGGAAAAGGACGGCCTGGTGCGCATCGAGTTGCAGCGCCTGCCGGCCGGACGCCCCGCCTATGTGTATCAACTGACCGAAGCGGGATACGATACCTTTCCGCGGAACTATGACCTGCTCGCCACACAGTTGCTCGACGCGGTGCAGGCGCGTGAGGGCGCGGGCCGGATCGACGAGCTGTTTGCCGGGCGGATGGACCAACTGGTCGCGCAGTACGAGCCCCGCATGCGCGGCAAGGACCTGGCCGGGCGTGTGGCCGAGCTGGCCCGCATCCAGGATGAGAACGGGTATATGGCGGTATGGGAAAAGGTGGAGGGGGGCTATCTGCTCAAGGAGCAGAACTGCGCCATCTATCGCGTCGCGTGCCGCTTTCAGTCCGCCTGCCGGTACGAGATGGACCTCTTTCGCCGCCTGCTCGATGCGGATATTGAGCGGGTCGAGCACCAGGTGAAAGGGGAACTGACCTGCGCGTACCGCATCGCCGCGCGCAAACCGGTCCGGTCTCTAGTCCGGCGCAAGGTCAAGAGGACACCGGCAGCGTAAAGCGAATGGTCGTGCCCTGCCCCGGCGTGCTGCGGGCAGAGATCTCGCCGCCGTGCACGTTCACCAGGTTTCGGGCAATGGCCAGCCCCAGCCCGCTCCCCCGCGAATCGCGCGATTTATAAAACCGGTCAAAGATATGCGGTAGCTCTTGCGCCGGAATGCCCTGGCCGGTATCGCTCACGTCAATCGCGACCCGGCGCTGCTCCGGCTCAGCCGTGCACTGCACCTGGATTACGCCCCCCGGCTGGGTATAGTGCAGCGCGTTGGTCAATAGATTCGCCAGCACCTCCCGGATGCGCGCCGGGTCCACTGAAATGGTCGGCAGGTGCGGGTCGATATCGGTCTGGAAGGTGACGCCTGCGGTCTCCGCCTGTGGGCGAAATGAAGCGACCGTTTCGCCAACCAGCGTCGCCAGGTCGGTCGCCTCCGGCTGTAGCTTGAGCGAGCCGCTCTCGGTGAGCGCCAGCGTACGCAGGTCCTCGATCAATCGCGCAAGGAGGCGCGTCTCGTCCAGGATGGGCTCCAGGTGCTCGCGATCCGTCGGGTAAATTCCATCAACCATCCCCTCCAGGTTTCCCTGCACCACGGTCAACGGGGTCCGCAGTTCGTGCGTGACATCGGCGAGCAGGTTGCGTCGCTGCTCGTCGGTCTCTTGCAATCGCGTCGCCATCGAGTTGAACGCGCGGGCCAGCATCCGCACCTCCGCCGTGCCGCGCTCGGCGACCCGGGCCGAGTAGTCCCCTTCGGCGACGCGCCCCGCCGCTTCGACCAGGTCCCCCAGCGGCGCGGCAATCCGGCTCACGACCCGCACGATCAGCCAGACGATGGCGGCGATGCCGGCGATCAGGACCAGGCCAATCGGGCGCGGGATGTTGATTACAATGCCGGGCCAGAGCGTTGCTCCCCCCTGAGCCGTCTCCAGGAACATGAATAGCAAAACGAAAAAGAATGCCGCGCCCAGCGACGTGATAATCATGAGCAAGGCGGGGACGAGCAAGAGACGCCGGCGGCCGCGCCAGTGACGGCGAACGGGAGGCCAGGGCTCGTCTTGCGGCCACCACGGAGGGGGGCGCCGGCGGTGAGAATTCCAGGGGAACATAGATAGGGATGTTCTGTCATTGCGAGGAGTGTTGCTTGTGACGAAGCAATCTCCCTGGTAACCCGGAATTGCTTCGCGCCCCGCAATGACAAATGTTATTTGTCGGCGAACTTGTAGCCGACGCCGTATACGGTCAGGATATAGCGCGGCTCGCGCGGGTTGAGCTCGAGCTTGCGCCGAATATTTTTGATATGCGCGTCGATCGCGCGTTCGTAGGATTCAAAGGCGATCCCGCGCACCGCGTCGAGCAACTGAGCGCGGGAGAGGATGCGGCCGGGCTCGCGGGCAAGCGCGGCGAGCAGTTGAAACTCGGTCGCGGTCAATTCGACCGGCCGGTCGCCGGCCAGCACGCGCATGCGCGGCACGTCGAGCGTCAGGTCCGCGGCGCGAATGGTTTCGTTCCCCGCGTTCGCATTTTCAAAACGGCGCAGGACGGCGCGGACGCGGGCGACGAGCTCTTTGGGGCTGAACGGTTTCGTCATATAGTCGTCCGCCCCGAGCTCCAACCCCACCAGCTTGTCTGTTTCTTCGGTTCGCGCGGTGAGCATAATGATCGGGATGTTCGACTCTTTGCGCACCGCGCGCGTGACATCCAACCCATCCACCTCCGGCAAACCGAGATCGAGAATCACCAGGTCCGGTTTCGCCGCGCGGATCGTCGCCAGCGCCGACTTGCCATCAAACGCCGTCAAAACGGTCATGCCCGCGTGTTCGATATAGTCGCGGGCAATCTGGACAATCTTGGGCTCGTCGTCGACAACCAGAATCGTTTTCATCAGATCGGGATAGACCCGAGGGGTTTGAGAAAACCCCTCGGGTCTCGTTGTTGTTCAGCGTTCGGGATTGGGTCCCGGCGTGGGCGGCTGTGGAAAAGGCGGCGGTGTCGGACCCCAGTTCTGCTGGAACGGCGGCTGCGTAGGCCCCTGAGATTGCGGCGGGGCCTGGTGCGCGCGGCGGTGCCATTCTTCGAACATGGGCGGGACGCCCCCTTCACCCCAACCCCGGCCGTGATGCCCGCGCCAATGCCCGCCGTGCGACCGGAATATCATGCGGAACAGGGTAAAGAGCACCGCGAGCCCAATCAGCGGTCCAATAAAACTCAAGAATCCGCCGCCAAAGGGCCGAAACGATGGGCCATAATATGGATAGGGCGCGGGGGCCGTGCTGGGCGCAGGGACGGCCGGCGCAACCGGCGCGGGCGCATAGCGCCCCCCATCCATGACCCCCTGCATCACCCCCATATTATACACGGACATGCCGACGCCGGCGATTACGCATAACAAGACCACCGCCGCCACCAGTCCGGCCCCCATGAAATGTCTGCCGTTCATTGTTCATCCTCCTGTTGGGTCACGGGGGCGAGCACGCGTCTCGCTCCCCCATGACCGCTTTTGATTGTAGAGCCCACTTTTGCTCACTGACATGAGGATTATGCCGCAGGATTGTGTAGCAATGATGAAGGCGGGATGGAGGGATTTCGGAGGTCCATCTTGATACTTTCTTGACCCTTTCCCCCCGTTTCTTGTCCCGCACGTGACTCGTTCCGGTATAAATTGAACAATGGGGAACGCCCGCGGGCGTTCCCCAGAGCCCAATGCGGAATGAGACGCAGGAGCGACGAGGAAAGATTATGACTTCAAAACCTGCCTGGTGGGTGCTGTATGTGCTGGCGCTGCTGCTTGCCGGATTGTTCTTTGTCGTTCATGAATTCATTGTTTCCGTCCTGGGGCAAGAGGTCGTCGAGTTTGGCATTCTCTTGCTCATATTTGGCTTGATGGCTCTCTGGGTGAGCGCGAACGCGCGGGCCATTGCCCAGATGGACAAGCGCGAGCGTGGAGAATATCGCATCATTACCTACGCACCCGCGCACAGCCGGACAGACCCGGTACAACCGGAGGAGCAAAAAGGGCAGTGGAATTAGAGCGCCGGATGGGATAGAATGATTCGGGGGCTCATGCCCTACTTGTATCCCGGTCCGGTGCCCATATGGAAAAACAGAATCATCCCAGTCCCACAGCCAATCTCGCCGGCATTCGCCTTACGCCCGATTTTGTGCAAGCGCGTTTGACCCCGCTCCGGTGGCGGCCACAGGCAGACTGGCAGCGCTATCTTGCCGGGTTTGTGCTGATTACTCTCGCAACGGCGGCGGGCGTCCTGGTCAATCCTTTTATTTCGCCGTCCAACCTGGTGACCATCTATTTGCTCGCGGTCGTGATGGCGTCGATCTATCTGGGCCGCGGTCCAGCCGTGCTTGTCTCTTTGCTGAGCGTGCTGGCGTTTGATTTCTTTATCGTTCCGCCGCGGCTCACGTTCGCCGTGTCCGACACGCAATACCTGCTAACCTTTTTCGGGCTGCTGGTGGTAGGGCTGGTCATTACTCAATTGACGGCGCGGTTACACGAACAGGTCGAGACGGCCGAGCGTCGTGAATTACAGGTTTCTATTCTTTACACGCTCAGCCGCGACCTGGCGGTGGCTGCGAACATGAACGAGATCATGCGCGCGATCGTCGAGAACGTCAGCCAGACTTTTGAGCGCCAGGTCGTGATTCTGCTGCCGTCCGGCGAGGACAAAACTTTGCAGGTCTCGGCGGCGAGCCGGGAGCTGGAACTGGACAAGAATGAAATGGCGATTGCCACATGGGCCTTTGAGCACGGCGAACCGGCTGGACGCAACACCGGCGCCCTGCCGGGGGCGCGCGCCCGGTACCTGCCGCTCAAGAGCACGCGGGGGATTCTCGGCGTGATGGGGATCGCGCCGGCCGGGACGCGCCGCGCATTGAACCTGCAGCAAAATCGAATCCTCGAATCGTTTGCCAGCCTGGCCGCGCTCGCCATCGAGCGCGCCCAGCTACAGGAAACGGCGCGTAATGCGCAGCTCCTGGCGGCGACCGAAAAGCTCCAGAGCGCCCTGCTCAACTCGATCTCGCATGACCTGCGGACGCCGCTGGTCTCGATTACCGGGGTCCTGACGAGCCTGCAGGACGAGCCCACGCAGCTCGACGACGCGACGCGCCAGAGTCTGATCGAGACGGCGCGCGAAGAGGCCGACCGGCTCAACCGGCTCGTCGGCAATTTGTTGGATATGACGCGTATCGAGGCCGGCGCGGTCAAAGTCGAATGGGAGCCGTGTGACATGCAGGACCTGATCAGCACGGCGCTGGAGCAGGCCGGGTCGCGGATGCGGCAGCGGCCGGTTGTGGTCGAGATCCCGGAGGATATGCCGCTGGTCGCCCTGGACCTGGGCTTGCTCGTCCAGGTGCTGGTCAAGTTGATTGATAATGCGGACAAGTACTCGCCGCCCGGTGCGCCGATTGAGATACGCGCGGGGCTGACGGAGGACGCCATCGAGATCGACGTGGCCGACCGGGGGATCGGCATTCCGCCTGAAGACCTGGCGCGCGTGTTCGACAAGTTTTATCGCGTCCATCGCCCGAACAGCGTCGGCGGAACGGGGATGGGGCTGTCGATTTGCAAGGGGATTGTGGAGGCGCACGGCGGATCGATTCGCGCAGAGAACCGAGCGGACGGCGGCACGCGAGTCCGCATCCGGTTGCCACGTCACGCGATGGCGCTTCCGGGGGGGGCGGCGCAATGAACGAGACCGGACCCCGCGTGCTCATCGTGGACGACGAACCGGCGATCCGGCGCTTTCTCAAGGGGCTCTTGCCCGCGCACGGGTATACCGTCTTTGAGGCCGGCACGGGACAGGAAGCATGTAATGTCGCGGTCGCGCATCGGCCCGATGTGATCGTGCTCGACCTCGGACTGCCGGATATGGACGGCGTGCAGGTGACGCGCCTCCTGCGCGAGTGGACCCAGATTCCTATCATCATCCTCTCCGTCCGGGGCGCGGAGGAGGACAAGGTCGCCGCACTGGACGCGGGGGCGGACGATTATTTGACAAAGCCCTTTGGCTCGCGCGAACTCCTGGCGCGACTGCGCGCGGCCCTGCGGCGAACCGTCCAGGCCGCCGGGGAGCCGGTCTTTACCGTGGATGGATTGACCGTGGACCTGGCGCATCGCCTGGTCACCGTCGGCGGGCGCGAGGTGCAGCTTACGCCGACCGAATACGAACTGCTGCGCGTGCTGGTGGCGAACGCCGGCAAAGTCCTGACGCACCACCAGCTCTTGCGCGAGGTGTGGGGCGTCGGCTACCAGGACGAGATGCACATGCTGCGCGTCAACGTGAGCAACCTGCGGCGCAAGCTCGAGCCGGATGTGACCCGGCCGCGCTATATCATTACCGAGCCCGGCGTGGGATACCGGCTGCGCACAGCCTTTGATACCTAGAATAAAAACCCAATTGAGGAGAGGATGATTACCAACAACACTGAAAATACAGAACCGGAACAACCCGAGGAGGGAATTTCACCGGAAGGAGTTCCGCTCGCCCCGCCGGCGGAGGTCAATCCCGAATTGACGGTCCGCGAGGTCAAGCACGGCGTTCGCCCGGGGGATGTCTATGTGCGGACCACCCAGCCGTATAACAAGTTATTCCGCCGGGTCGGGCCCGGGCATTTTGAAGCGACCCCGGAGGCGATTCAGCCCGATAATGGCTTTGAAACGGCCTACAAGCGGATGAAAGGCTTTTTGATCGGCTCGCCTCTGTCGAACGCGCAAGAGGTTCACGAGCGGCTCCCCAAGTGGAAGGCGCTCGCCGTCTTTGGTTCGGATGCCATCTCGTCGAGCGCGTATGCGACCGAAGCCGCGCTCGTCATTCTCATTTCAGCGGGGAATGGCGCGCTCGGCATTGCCTTTGCCTGCGCGATCGCGATCAGTCTCCTCCTCTCCATGGTCGCTTTCTCGTACCGCCAGACGGTCTACGCCTATCCACACGGCGGCGGCTCGTATAACGTGAGCCGCGAGAACCTGGGGCAGACGGCGGGGCTGGTGGCGGCGGCGGCGCTCTTGATTGATTATGTCCTGACCGTAGCGGTGTCGATCGTCGCCGGCGCGGCCAACGTCACCTCGGCGTTGGTCGCTTCGGGATTGGGCCCGCAGATTCAGGCCCTTCAGTCGAACCTGCCGCCGTTTCTCAATGTCGATGTCATCCTGAGCCTGTTCTTTATCCTGCTCATTACGGTCGGCAACCTGCGCGGCATTCGCGAATCGGGCTCGATCTTTGCCCTGCCGACCTATCTCTATATCTTTTCCCTGAGCGCACTCCTGCTCGTCGGTCTCTTTAAATGGTTCACCGGCGATCTCCATCCCATGGCGACGCCCCCGGTCGTACAGGCCAATGAAGGCATCACGCTCTGGCTCGTCCTCCGCGCCTTTTCGGCCGGCGCGGTCGCGATGAGCGGCACGGAAGCCATCTCGAACGGTGTGCCCGTGTTCAAGAAACCTGAGAGCAAGAACGCGGCGACGACGCTGACGGTCATGGCCACCCTGCTCGGCGTCTTTTTCCTGGGTATTTCGTTCCTGGCCTGGCAGATGAACCTGGTTCCCAATAACGACGAAACGATCATCTCGCAAATCGCGGGAGCGGTGCTGGGAGTCGGCATCCCCTACTATATCTTTCAGATTGCGACCATGTTCGTTCTCATCATTGCCGCCAATACCGCCTTTGCGGATTTCCCGCGCCTCTCCTCCGTGCTGGCCCGCGACAACTTTATGCCGCACCAGTTCCTGTTCCGCGGCGACCGCCTGGCGTTTTCGACGGGTATTATGGCGCTGGGGGCGATTTCGGCCCTGCTCGTCGTCATCTTTGAGGGGAACGTGGACAGCCTGATTCACCTCTATGCCGTCGGCGTGTTCCTTGCCTTTAGCATGTCCGATTCGGGGATGGTGATTCACTGGTGGAAGACGCGTGGCCCCGGCTGGAAGACGAGTATCGTCATTAACGGCGTCGACGCGGTCTTGACCTCGAGTATTCTCGTCATCGTCGCTATAACAAAGTTCGCTCTCGGCGCGTGGGTCGTCATCATCCTCATCCCGCTCATCGTCGCTTTTTTCAAGATGATTCACGCTCATTATTTGCACGTGGCGGACCAGTTGCGCATCACGCCCGGCCAGCTCCCGCCCACCGACATCGACCAGATTGCGCTCGTGCCAATCGACGACATCAACTATGCCTCTCTGCGCGCCATCGCCTATGCGCGCAAGCTCTCCACCGAGCCGGTCGTCGTACATGTGTCGGTCAACCACGAACGTGCGGACAAAATCAGGGAAAAGGCGGCGAAATACGCGCCCGGCGTCCGTTTTGTCGTCGTCGATTCGCCCTATCGCGCCTTTGTGCGCCCGCTCCTCTCTTACATTGATGCGCTCCACAG
>JBAVQS010000133.1:0-21291 GCA_049694275.1 Anaerolineae bacterium
AACAGATAGACAATAGTCGGGTCAGAGGAGTCATTGAAGCGTCATGTCATTCGCGAAATTTCAGGGACAAGCCGCCAACTCGCCACTATCTGTTTATCCGCTTCTTTTATCCGTTGACACCCGCAATTTGACCGCGCAAGGGAATGAAGCGGTTGTATAATCAATGGCGTGATGGATAACGAACCCTATAATATTGGATTCCAGGTTATTGTTGGTTGAGGAGCGAAAAATGATTGCCTACAAGCGATATGTCACGATTCAGGACCCGGACCGCATCGTCCTGTCCGGTCTCCCCTTTCGACCGGGTCAACGGGTCGAGGTGGTTGTGATTGCCGATGAGGACGAAACCGCGGCGCGTGTTCAATCGCTGAAACGACTATTTGCAGAGACGCAGGGCCTGCCCCAGGCGCGAACCATCACCGATGAGGAAATTGCAGCCGAGATAAAAGCTTATCGGGCTGAATCATGAGAGTCGTCGTCGCGCTGTAGGGGGAACGGCGGGTTCGTCCCGGACAAAGCGGCATCCATCCGGCGGCGACCGGGGATTGCAAATCCCGCGGCTGAAAAAAGCGGGGCTATCGGAAAAAAGGAACGGCGGCGGCGCGGTCCGTTTTTTTTGCCGCCGTGCCCTTTTTTAGCCAGAGGGTTTCCAACCTCTGGGCCAGCGTCCGAGCGGCGACCGGGGATTGTAAAGATTTTGTTGGCGAACGCGCCGGGCATCAGGGCATCAGGGAATGGAATTCCCCGTCTGAACGCGAAAGGTCGCCTCAGCGACCAACGGCTACATCGCAGCGGCTGAGGCCGCTTTTCAAGTTCAGTCGGCAAATTGCATTTGCTGTTCCTTTGCCATCCGTTGACACCTACTGACGCCTGTTGACGCCCGTTGACCCCCTCAGTAACAAGGAGACCGCTACATGGATGCAGAGCAGGTCGCGCTCCTCAAGAAATGCAGCGAGGCGCACGACTTTACCGAGTGGAACACTTGGCTGGAGGAGAGGCGAAAGGATAAGTACGGTTTTTTGCCTAACCTCCGCGCGGCGGACCTCGCCGGGGCGAACTTCACCGGGGCGAACCTCGCCGGGGTGGACCTCTACCTGGCGAACCTCACCGGGGCAAATCTCCGCGGGGTGGACTTGTCCCAGGCGGACCTCACCGGGACGCACCTCGGCGGGGTGGACTTGCGTGAGGCAAACCTCCGCGGAGCGAACTTGTACGTGGCGGACCTCAGTGGGGCGAATCTCAACGGGGTGCGCCTCGCCGAGACGCACCACCTCCAACTGGCGATCTTCCGCTGGGGGCGCCTCAGCGGGGCAGACCTCCGCGGGGCAAGCCTCATTGGGACAGCCCTCGACGGGGCGAACCTCAGCGGGGCGGACCTCCGCGGGGCAGACCTCCGCTGGGCACATCTCACCGGGGTGGACTTTACCAGCACTTGCCTCGACGATACGGATTTTAGCCGCGCCACGCTGGGAACTCTGACTGTCATCCAGGGACGTGAATTTTATCAACCCACAGTCATCGCCAACGTCGACCTCCGCACTGTCAAAGGGCTAGAAACCGTGCAGCACTTTGGCCCCTCCACTATCGGCATTGACACTCTCTACAAATCCGGCGGCAACATCCCCGAAGTCTTTTTGCGCGGTTGCGGCGTCCCCGATATTATGGTCACCTTCGCCCGTTCCCTCGTCGGCAAGCCAATCGAGTTCTATTCTGCCTTTATCAGCTATTCCAGCAAGGACCAGGAGTTTGCGGAGCGGCTGCACGCCGACCTGCAAGCGAAAGGGGTGCGGGTCTGGTTTGCGCCCAAGGACATGCCCATCGGCGCGCCCATCGTCAAGGAGATTGACGAGTCCATCCGGCTCTATGACAAGCTGATGGTGGTCCTCTCGGAGAATTCACTGAAAAGTCCGTGGGTCGATTATGAGCTCACGCTCGCGCTGGACAACGAGCAGCGAAAGGGCCGCACCATCCTCTTTCCGATTCGGATCGACGATGCCGTAATGCATCAGCCGGCGGGTTGGGCGGCGCGGCTGCGCACGCGGCATATCGGCGACTTTACACGGTGGAAAGAGCACGACGAATATCAAAAGGCGTTCGCCGTCCTGCTCCGCGATTTGACCGCGCAAGGGAATGAAGCGGTTGTATAATCAATGGCGTGATAGCGGAAAAAAAAGAGACCCAGTACTTCACGAAATCTCGCTAGCGCAAACCGAGATTCTTCACCCGCCAAAAGCGCGGGTTCAGAATGACAAGCGATTTCGTGATCTACTGAGACTATGAAGGAAATCCGATGATACCCAATCAACCTGCGCCAAAAACGATCGACGAATATATTGCGGGCTTTCCACCGGATGTGCAAGAAATTCTGGAAAAGGTCCGGCTGACGATTCGGAAAGCGGCGCCGGACGCGCAAGAGACGATCAGTTATCGAATGCCGGCCTTTACGCTCAAGGGCAACCTGGTTTATTTCGCGGCGTTCAAAAAGCATATTGGGTTCTATCCCACGGCAACCGGGATTGAGCAGTTCAAAGAGGAACTGGCGGCCTATAAAAGCTCCCGAGGCGCGGTCCAGTTCCCCCTGGATCAACCGATTCCGTTCGGCGTGATCCGTAAAATCGTCAGGTTCCGGGTCAAGGAAAATCTGGCGAGGGCCGAAAAGAAACAAGCTGCTACTATACGCAGAAAAAGCCGCTAACATTAGCGGCTCTACCGGAACATTCAGGGATATAGGATCAAACGACAAGAGCCGAATGCTCACACGGCATGGAGCCGAATTTCATCCCTGATATCACTATTATATCACGTATTGTCAATACCTTGACCTTTGATCGGCGAATTCTGTTCTGCGCATGGCGCACATGCTCAATCTCTTGACGGCAATCGCTCATTATATCCGAAGGAATGCTTTTGACCTGCGTGATCTGGATCAGACGGTCAAAGCGTATTATCTCCAGGCGGATTCGGAACTGGCGGCCATCACGATTGGCGGGGCGGTTTTTCTCATTCCGCCTATGGCCTACCTCGATTACTTTTACTATGGATTGAGCAATAATTTCTACGGGGCGCTCCTGGCGGAGTTGTTGTTTGCGGCGTTTTCCGTCGGCATTGTTTTCCTCCTCCGCCGCAACGGGCAGGTCAAAACCTATGAAAGCCTGGTGTTTGGCTGGGGGCTGGTCACCGCCATTTTCGCCCTGACCACGACGGTCCTGCAAGCCCCGCGTGTCCTCGAAAATATCCTGTTTTGCCTGCTCTTTTTCATCGCCGATTTTATCTTGCTCCAAAATCGGCTGCGCTTCCGGATCATTCCGGCCGCCATCATCTACCTTGCGTTTTTGACCGCCCTCCTGACCAACTCGACCTGGTTTGTTTTTCCCAATACCTACATGTTCGTCCTGATGTTGCTGGTGCTCACCGTCGTCGGGATGAATGTCGTCGCCAGCAACAATCACTACAAGCTCATCGCGTTTTCCTATCAAAAAGGCGAGCAGGCGGCGCACCACTTGTATGAAACGCTCGCCCGAACGGATTCGCTGACGGGAATTCCCAACCGGCGCGATTTCTATGAACATGCCGAACAGGAATGGAACGCTTACCGGTGGCATGCGTCCACCTTTTGCATCGCGATCCTCGACCTGGACCGGTTAAAACAGATCAACGATACCTGCGGGCACGCCGTGGGCGACCAGGTTTTGAAAGAGTTGTCCCGCCTGATCGCGACGCAGATGCGCTCCACCGATTTCTATGCGCGTCTCGGCGGAGATGAGTTTGCATTTATCCTGCGGGGCGTCAATCCGGATGCCGCGGCGACTGCGATCGCCCGCCTCGCACATGCGGCCCGGATGTTAAAAATCCCCGCGCTCGGTCCGGGACTGCCGATCACGATCAGCGCCGGGGTCGCGCCTGTGCGGCCGGAAGACGAATCGCTCGACGATACGATTCACCGCGCAGACCAGGCGCTGTACCGGGCCAAGGAACAGGGCCGGGACCGGATTGAACAGGGATGAGCTTGATCGGGAAACGACCCACAAGTTGTAATCACTGGGGGTTTTCCTCCCGGACAGATTACTGGAGCAAGCAAGAACCATGACCAGTCTCATCAACTCATGCAACTCGGGTCCATTTTTTCTGGACTTTTTGTAGTTTGGCTTGGTCCACGATGTAATTCTCAAAGTATCCACAGTTAACACAAACGTAACTTTCAAAATCCGACCAACCAATCAACTCGCCAGTGCTAACGGTAAGCGCACCATTTCCAAACAGCACCCCTCTGGTTTTCTTGAACACGTCTGAAGAATTACATTTCGGGCATTGACCATTCTTCATTTTAGACTCCTTTGACTACGATATCAGTAAAAATCAGGAAGATTCGTCTGTTCATTATAGGCGCTTTGACCTGGAAATAGTTGGAATTTCGTAAGATAAAATGGCGGCTGACCTTTACGATTTGCGCGCAGCCTGGGAGCACCGGTGGCCGGAGGCGCTTGCGCTGTGGAGCAAGTTCACCCGGCTCTCTGCGCCGCGCTGGTGCCTGAGCGACGACGCGGCCCGGCGGGAGGGGCTGACCGAGAGCTTTGCGATGATCCGGCTGACCGACCAGGCGGTGGTCATCAACCTGGCGCTCGTCGACCGGCTCGAACTGGATGCGTACGGGCTCGAAATCATGGGCCACGAGATCGGCCATCACGTCTATTGCCCGGCCGACCTGAACGACAATGCGCGGATGATTGCGCGGATGCGCTGGGCGCTGCCGACGAGAGAGCACCTCGCCAATCTCATCGGCAATCTCTATACGGACCTGCTCATCAACGACCGCCTGCAGCGGAGCGCCAGCCTCAAGCTCTCAGAGGTGTACCAACACCTCGTCCACGACTCGGGCAACCGGATGTGGACGCTCTATATGCGGATGTACGAAATCCTGTGGAGCCTGCAGCAGGGGACGCTGGCCGCGGGCGCGCTCGACGCGCGAATGCAGGGGGATGCGCAGCTCGGCGCGCGGCTGGTTCGCGTCTTTGCCCGCGATTGGCTTGAAGGGGCGGGACGGTTCGCCGCGCTCTGCCTGCCTTACCTGATGGAGGACAACGGCGCGGCGATGGAATCGCTCCTCCGGGGCTGGCGCGACACGAGCAAGGCGGGCGCCGGCGGGGCGCCGGATGGGCTGGTCGAGATCGAGCCGGGGGAGCACGCGGGGGCGATCCATCCCTCGCTTGATCCTGCGCTCACAGATGTGGACGAAGGGGACGGGACCGAAAAGGCCAGGGCCGAGCCGCAAGAGCGGGACCAGCAGGGGGGCTCGACCGGCCAGTCGCGCCAGCCGTTCGAATACGGCGAGCTCTTGAAGGCGCTGGGACTGGACCTCGACGACCACGAGATTGCGGTGCGTTATTATCGCGAACGGGCGCAGCCGCATCTCATCCGCTTTCCGACGCGCGTCCTTCCTCCCACGTCCGACTCCTTGCCCGAGGGATTAGAGCCGTGGGATATCGGCCAACCGCTGGAGGATGCCGACTGGACGCAGAGCGTGATGGTCAGCCCGCGCATTGTGCCGGGCGTGACGACCGTTCAGCGGGTGTGGGGGACGAGCGAGGGGACACAGCCGGAGCGCCAGCCGTTCGACCTGGACCTCTATGTCGATTCTTCCGGCTCGATGGCAAACCCGCAAATCCAGCTTTCGTATCTCACCCTTGCCGGCGCGATCATCGTGCTGTCCGCCCTGCGGGCCGGGGCGCGCGTGCAGGCGACCCTGTGGAGCGATACGGGGCAGTTCGAGACGACGAAGGGCTTTATCCGCGACGAGCACAAGCTGCTCCAGATTCTGACCGGCTATATCGGCGGCGGGACGGCATTTCCGATTCACATCCTGCGCGATACGTTTCAGGCGCGCAAGACGACGGACCGGCCGGCGCACATTCTCGTCATCTCGGATGACGGGGTGACGACGATGTTCGACAAGGACGAAAAGGGGAACAGCGGCTGGGAGATGGCGCAGATGGCGCTGGACCGGGGCCGCGGCGGGGGCACGCTGGCGCTGAACCTCTACAAAGAGTGGGAACAGGACCCGGCGCTCGCGCGAGCGCACGCGATGGGCTGGGAGATTTACCGGGTGCGGGACTGGGCGGGGTTGGTGGAGTTTGCACGGCAGTTTGCCGCTAGAAGATATGGGGAATAAATGGAACAGGAAGGACCCTCGTTACAAACGCTGATGCGGCGGCTGGCGGAATGCCCGGCCGATTTTCTCGCGGACCCGCGCATCGGGTCGAATGGGACCGTGCATGTGGCTGCGGTGGTGAACGATGTGCTGTACGGGATGGGGGCGCAGCCGCTCAATCCCGGGCAGGCCGCGCCGTTCCGGCCGAAGGAGGCGCGCGAGCGGAATCGCCTGAGCCTCACGCTGATCGCCGCGTGGCTGTTGGCTGATCCGTGGTTCCGCGCACGCCCCGGCTTGAACGTCGGCGCATTTCGCTTTCTCACGGAAGGGGTGCAGGAGCTCGCGGCGGTGGGCGCGGCGACGAAATATGTGAACGACCCCGACCGCCGCGAAGAGCTGGCGCGGCTCTGCCTCAAGGGGTTGGACTTGCGTCCCGCCGGCGAGACGATGGCGCAGGCGCAGGACCGGCTGACGACCATCAGCACGGTCGAACGCCAGCGGGTGATTTGGGCGGCGCGCGAGGCGGAAGAGCGGGCGCGGGCGATTCGCGAGGCGATGGTCCGCCAGCGCGCACAAGAGTCCGCCGACAAGTGGAGCCGGGAGTGAGAGAACCTTCTGATGAGGAACGTTTTCCCCTGCTGACCGGGCAGGGGCGCAAGATGCTGGAATTCTTGCGCGAGCATCCGAGCGCGCCGCGCTATACGGCGCGGAGCGGGAACCGGCTGACCGCCGAGGGGCTGGCGCGCGTGCGGGCCTTTGACGCCGAGCTGCGCGCGACGCCGGTCGAGTGGACGCCCGGTGCGCCGCCCGCCTGGGTGAACGAGTTTGTGGAGCGGTGTTATCGCGAGGTTCCGTTCTATCGCCGCTATGGTGCGCCGCCGGACGCGTTCGCACTGATTCCGACCACCGACCGCGAGGCGCTCGCACGCGAGTCCTGGTCGTTCGTTCCCGATCCGCTACCGCTGGACGACCTGATTATCTATTCCACTTCAGGGACGACCGGCCACCGCATCATCGTTCCGTGGGACCCGGTCGCGGCGGGGTGTTACCTGCCGCTGTTGAACAAGGCGCTCTCCTTCTTTGGCCTGGCGCTCACGAGCGGCGGGGGGGAGGTGGCGTGCTTTCAGATTGGATGGCAGAAGGAGTGTTTCACTTACGTCTCGGTCACGCCGTACCTCGACGAAGCCGGGTTCGCCAAGATCAACCTTCACCCCTCGGCCTGGCGCGAGCCGGATGACCGCGTGCGCTATCTCGACGCCTGTCATCCCGAGATCTTTTCGGGCGACCCCATTTCGTTCATGGAGCTGGCGCGGCTCCCGCTCCAGACGCGCCCGAAAGCGCTTTTTTCCACGTCGATGGCGCTCCTGCCCGGCCTGCGCGCCCGGCTCGAAACGCGATTCGACTGCCCGGTGCTCGACCTCTATTCGTCCAACGAGACGGGACTGGTCGCCGTCGCGTTTCAGGGCGCGCAGGTGATTCTGCCCCATCGCCTCTATGTGGAGATCCTCGACGAGTCGGGCGCGGCGCTGCCGCCCGGCGTGCGCGGCGAGATTACCCTCACCGGCGGAATCAATCCCTATTTCCCCATGCTCCGCTACCGCACCGGCGATTATGCAAGCCTCGCTTTTCGCGGGCGGCAGCCGGCGCTCGCCGGACTGGAAGGACGCCCGCCGACGGTGTTTTACCGGACCGATGGGCAGGCGATCAATAATATTGACGTGACGCACGCGCTCGCGCCCTTTCCGCTCGCCCAGTACACCCTCCACCAGGCCGCCGATGGCGCGCTCACCCTCCGCCTCTGCGGCGTGGCCGTGGACGAGGCGCCGCTGCGCGCGGCCTTGCTCAAGCTCTTTGGCCCCGACCAGCGGCTGGACATTGAGCGAGTGGAGGCGTTCGAGAGGAAGGTGGTTCAGTATACAACGGCAAATTCCATTTGCTGATGCCCTTACCGTTGTGTGGCGCATCACCGATTATTGCGATCTGGGATGCGCGTTTTGCGGATACAGCCGGACAGAGCGGTGGGCGCGCCGCCAGGCGGACCCGGAGCAGGTGCTGGCGTTCGGGCAGGTGCTTGCGGACTATCAGGCTGCGACCGGGCGAGCGGTGCTGGTAAGCTGGCTCGGCGGCGAGCCGCTCCTCTGGCCGCCCCTCTGGTCGGTCTCGCACGTGTTCAAGGAAACCTACCATCTCCGCCTCGGGGTGACGACGAATGGCACGCGCCTGGAATCACCCGAGGTGCAGGCGCGGCTGACCGCCGATTATGACCAGGTGACAGTGAGCCTCGATGGGGGAGAGGCGTTTCACGATCGCTGCCGTCAGGCCCCGGGATTGTATCGCCGACTGCTCCGGGAAATACGCGCGCTCAAGGAGCGGGTAGAGGGAGAGGACCGCGCGCTGCTTGTTCGCGTGAATACGATCCTCATGCGCGACACAATCGCCGATTTTGAATCGCTCTGCGAGTTGCTGGCCGAGTTGGGGGTGGACGAGGTGACGTTCAATGCGCTGGGGGGAAGGGAGCGCCCCGAGTTCTTTCCGGACCATGCGCTTGGCCCCGAGCACAGCGCATGGCTGCGGGATGAACTGCCGGGGATTCGGGAGCGGATGCAAGCGCGAGGCCTGCGGATTTGCGGGAGCACAGAGTACGTCGAACACCTGCGCCGCGTAATTCAAGGGACTGCATGCCCGGTTGCCGACTGCCGGCCGGGAGCGGATTTTCTCTATATCGACACTCTCGACGTGGCCAGCCCATGTAGTTTTACGACGGGGGAATACGGCATTCCCCTCTCGCAACTCACCTCCGCCCAGGACCTGATCGCGCTGCCGGGGCGGTTCGCCGCCGCGCGCCGGGCCGTGCTCGCCCCGGTCTGTCACGACTGCCCGAGCACGCAGGTGTGGGGAAAATTCGAGCCCACTCTGCGAGTGAGAAACAAGTCTTGATGTGATTGAGGAGGTACCGAATGTTGACGCTCTATGTGGGGTTACTGGGGTTATTGGTCTTTGTTCTGGGGGTTGGAATATTGGGGGTATGGCTCAGAAGGCATCCCTCTCAAGTGAACGCTGAAAAATCGAGTCGCGTGATGCACTTTCTATTCTTTGCCGGGTTAGGCCCGCCGTTTCTCGTCGCCCTTTTCTACCCCGGCCTGAACCACCTGGACGAACTTGTCGGTTTCGGTCCACTCCCCTTCTACCCCATTTTTCTCGTCGCCGGCATTCTGCTCGCGATCCCGGGCCTGTATTTTCTGGGGGGCTCCAATATATTACTGCGCGCGGTGGGAAGCGGGGCCAATGCATTCCGCCTGACCAAGCGCATTGTCCAAGTTGATATGTACCGCTACACCCGGAATCCGATGTCGCTCGGATATTATCTGTTCTATCTGGGCGTCGGTTTCATATCGGGCTCAACCCTCTTGACGCTGTACGCTCTTTTGGGAATCATTCCCGCGCATATTCTCTGTCTCAAGTTCTTTGAAGAGCTAGAGCTGGAACTGCGTTTTGGCGAATCCTACAAACAATACAAGCAACAAGTGCCATTCCTGATTCCCAGGATACCTGCTCGCGGGTTGCTTCCGCCAAAGACTTGATGGCGAATGGCTCAGCGAATGCCTTTGAATATATCCTTCTCGACCGCGCTGCCGCCGTTGACCAGGCTCATGGCGCGATAGAGCATCTGGCAGCCGAGCATTTTCTTTTGCATCTCATCCGATATGTTCGCGAGGCCGGTCGCCATTTCAATCTGCGACTGGTGACATTGAATGGCTTGCAGGACGATGTGACGATAGTCATATGTATCGACGCGCGTCGTCACGGCCCAGTCCGGCCATGTGATCATGCCGCGGGCCACGCCGTTCACCTCCATGGTAACCTGACCGAACAGCGCCTGGTAGGCTTCCGTCTGCTGATTGGTGTTGACGAAATAATAGAGTTTGGAGACGCGATACGGGGCTGCGCCTGTGACCGCCGGGTCCTGGGCGCGCAGGAGCGCCGCGGTGGTGAACTGGGAGATGGCGATATGGTCGGGATGCCCGTACGCGCCATCCGGCGCAAAGGTGACGACGACCTGGGGACGCCAGCGGCGAATGGCGGCGGCAATCTCGGCGGTGATCTGTTCCGGCGGCGCCTGGTCCAGGTCGCCGTCGATATAGTTCAGGATTTCATAGGCCGTCAGCCGCAGTTTGGCCGTCGCCCCTTGCAGCTCGACCGTACGAATCCGCGCCATCTCTTCCAGGCCGGGGTCGGCGGCCGGGTCGCCGCTCCACCCGCGCTCGCCATGCGTCGCCGTCAGGAGATAGGTCTCTACCCCTTCGGCGGCATATCTGGCAAGCAGTCCCCCCACCCCCAGTGACTCGTCATCCGGATGCGCCATCACGCAGAGTACGCGAAGCGATTCAGTCATCTTTCCCCCTCCAGCACAGAACGTGGGGAAAATTATACTCTCTTTATCGGATATAAAATAGGGGGCGGCCGGGTCAGCGGCGCTCTTCGGCCGCGCGCTTGAGCCGCGCCAAAGAATCTGCTACGCCCTCTTCAAGTTGCTTGGAGCCAAAGCTTTCGAGCGCCCATCTCCACCATCCAGGGGAGATTTCAAAATCTCAGCCGAATGTCACGCGGCAGGTTGCGCCATCGACCGGAACGCAAACGATATGATTATGGACGGTAATGTTCAATGGCAAGCGTGTCGTCAGGTCGATTTGATGTTTGCTCTCGTCCACGCTTTCTACGGTGATGCGAACGTCCCACTGCTTGCCAAGTCCCTTGGACTGCGCGTCGATTTTCTGACCGGCCTGCGCAGGGCCCTTCGGCGCGATGGAACGCGTTTGCGCATCCCACCAGAGCGCATAACCGGCCGGGTCCGACAGTAAAGACCACACTTGATCTACCGGAGCATTGACCACCGCAATCGGGCAGGCGCTGAAACTCAAAGGGGCTCTCCCTTGCGGCCATCGGTTGTCTGCGGCCGGCGCGCTTGCGCGACCGGCAAGGTCATGACAAATACGCTCCCCGCGTTCACGCGACTCGTGACCGTGACCTCGCCGCCGTGCGCTTTGACAATCGTCTGGACGAGCGCCAGCCCGAGACCGGCGCCCCCTTGCAAGCGCGCCGGCGCGGCCCCGCGTCTGCCGTTCGCCGGCGTCGAGTGGTTTTGCTCGATCCGGTAAAAGCGCTCAAAGATGTGCGGGAGCGCGTCCGGCGGAATGCCCTGGCCCGTATCCGAAACGCGGACCTGTACCTGCCCGGCCTCTTCGCCCGCGCTCAAGGTTACGGTCCCGCCCTCCGGCGTGTACTTGATCGCGTTATCGAGCAGGTTGCGGACGGCAATGTTCATCTGTTCCGGGTTGGCCTCGACCCTGGGCAAATGGTCCGGCACCTCCACTGTGAGCGTGACCCCCGCCTGCTGCGCTACGGTCCCCAGGTCGTCGGCCAGGTCGTAAAGGAGTGGGGACAGGTCGAGGGGACGGCGCGGGGCATTTGCGTTCGATTCGGCGGCGGCCAGCGCGAGGAGATGATCGACGATGCGCCGCAGGGCGGTGATCTGGCGCGACATTTGCTGTAAATAGTCATGCCGCAGGGTCGGGTCCTGGTCGCCCTGCGCCTGGAGCAGTTCGAGCCGCAGGCTCAATCCGGTCAGCGGGGTGCGCAGCTCGTGCGCGGCGTTGTCGACAAAGTCGCGCTGTTGGGCGAGCATCTCCTGGACGCGCTCGGCCATTGCGTTGAACGTCGTTCCCAGCCGCAGTACCTCGCGCGGGCCGGCCGGCGTGACGCGCTCGTTCAACTGGCCGGCCGCAATCTTTTCGCTCGTCGCCGTCAGGCGCTCGACCGGCGCGATGATCTGCCGCGCGAGCAGGACGCTGGCCAGAATCGTCGCCAGCAGTACGATCCCGCCGATGGCGATGAGGTTCAGCCAGGTCTGGCGGATCTGGGCGTCGATGGGCGCGGTCGCAACCGAGAGCTGAATATAGCCGAACTGCTCGCCGTGATCGCCCCGGACCGGCGCGGCCACAAACATTCGCTCTTCCTGGCTCGTCGGGTCCTGGCGAATATCGGCCTCGCGCCCCTCTCCGAGCGCGCCCTCCAGTTCCGGCGAGTGCGCTTGTACGTGCACCGGGACCTGCGAGTCGGAGCTGAGCATCACCTGGCGATTGTTATCCAGCAGGGTCACGCGCGCATCCAGCGCCTGACCGTACGAGCTCAACAGCGCGCCGAGGGACCGGCCTTCGACCGGCTGGTTCGCGTTCGAGCGCTGGAATGGGTCGCGCAGGCCGTTGGCGACGGTCTCGGCCTGAAGCTGTAACTCCTGTTCGAGCTGCAAGCGGGTCTGGGTAGCCAGGCGCGTGCCGGTCACGCCAATGAGACTGCCGAGGCCGAATGTCATCAGCGTGACAAAGGTGAGGAGGATACGGGTGGACAGGCGGAGGGGACGCTGGAGCAGAGACATGTTCACCTCAACTCCGCAAAGCGGTAGCCGTGACCGCGCACCGTCTGGATATAGAGGGGGACTGCGGCATCCGGTTCTATCTTTTCACGCAGCCAGCGAATGTGGACGTCGAGCGTGCGCGGGTCGCCGACCCAGTCCTGTCCCCAGGCCCGGTCGAGCAGTTCCTGCCGCGAGAGCGCCTGGCCGGGGTGCTCCATGAGCGCCAGCAAAAGCTCGAATTCACGCGGCGAGAGCTCGACGAGCCGGTTCTGCTTCCACAACTGGCGCGCGGCGCGGTCCAGCACGAGGTCGCCCATGCTCATCCGGTCGGCCGGCGCAGGGGCGTCGCCGTGGTTGAACTGGCGGCGGCGAAGGAGGGCGCGGACGCGGGCGACCAGCTCGCGAAAAGAAAAGGGCTTGACGATGTAATCGTCCGCCCCCAATTCCAATCCCATGACCCGGTCCAATTCCTGGCCGCGCGCCGTGACCATGATGACCGGGGTTGTGGATTCGGCGCGAATCGTCTTGAGCAGCGTAAAGCCGTCGGTGTCGGGCAGGCGCACGTCGAGCAGAATCACATCGGGATGCTCGCGACGAGCCAGCGCCAGGCCGGCCGCGCCCCGGTCGGCGTGCAGGGTTTTGAACCCTTCCCCCTGAAGGCCAAACACGAGCGGTTGCGCCACATCCAGTTCATCCTCGATGAGGAGGATCGTTGCCTCGGCGCCAGGATTAGCCATGATTCTTGTCTAGTATAACACTGCCCATTGACGGTCGCAAGTGATTTTCGTCAATCGTCAGGCGTGCGACTGCTGGACCATGTTGAGCGTGCGATAGATCGTCAGGAAAAAGACCGCGGCGCCGGTGGCGGCATACATCCCCAGGATGAACGGGTTGGCCGTGTCGGTCCCCGAGAGCAGGCCGTGGATGGTCGTCAGCGCGTAAATCGCAAAGCTGCCATAGTGGAGCACCCGCCAGAGATTGTACCCGATCCGCTTGCGCAGGTAAAAGCTAAAGGTCACCGGAATCATCAGGTAAAAGGCGAGCTGACCCAGCCCCACCCAGAACGGCCGGTAGCTGGCGGTCGCAAAGGGAATGACGAGCTGCAGAGCGGTAAAGTTGACGTATTGATCGCCCAGGAGCACGATGCCATGGAACAGCGCAAAGGCGAGCCCGACCAGGCTGGCGAACTGGTGTAGCTCGACGGCCAGCGGGCCGCCGGGCCAGACGCGCGAAAACTTGTTGGTGATGAGCAGGCCCATGGCAATCGAGAACCAGATCAACACATAAGAGATGATGCCGGCGACGCGCGCGAGATACCAGAACGCTTTCGGGGCAGTGCCGACGAACGAGTCGAGCAGTCCGGGCAGCATGGCGGGCAAAGCCAGCACCATCGCGACCGTGCCTGCGAACACGACAAAAAGGAGGAATAGTGCAGTGGGGAGCGGGATGACCGCTTCGATATTATCCGGTTGACGATTATTGCTTGACATGTTTATGATCCTAAAGAAACGAAAACGGAATCACGATACAGATAATTGGAGAGCCGATTGCTGGCAATCGTTTCGCCGGTGTCGAGATACAAGAGCCCGGCCGTCCGCGGGTGCTCGTCCAACCAGCGCTTGCCCGGCAGGCTCCCCCGGATGAGCGTGAGCTTGGCGGCCATCTCGGCCTCGACGGCGCTTGGCGCAATGACCGTTGCAGTCAGCACGTCGGTGTCGGCCGGCGCTCCGGTTCGCGGGTCAATCAGATGGTGCTGCGCCTGCCCGTTCGCCTGCCACCGCCGGTAATCCCGACCCGAGGTTGCGACCGCGCCCGATTGCAATTGGAGCGTCGCCAGGTTGCTTTCCGGGTTTGCCGGATCAGCTACGCCGATGGGCCAGCCTTCGCCGTTCGCCATCGGGCCGCTTACCGCGACATCCCCTCCGGCGTCGACCAGGGCCGGGCCAAACTTGCTCAGGCGCTTGACCGCCTGGTCCGCCGCCCACCCCTTGGCGATTCCGCCGAGATCGATTCGCATCCCCTCGGGGAGCTTGATCCGGCGATGGGTCTTGTCCATTTGAATCGCTCGCCAATCGCCAACCGGTCGGGGCGCGCCGTGCGCCGTGTGCGGGTCCTGAATCAGCTCAAAGCTCTTGTCGTATCCCGCCGTTTCCAGCGCATCGAGCACAGCCGGGGTTACAATCCCGCCGCTGACCTGCGCCGCCGTGAGGGCGGCCTGGACCACCTGCCACAGCACTTCGCTCGCCTGAAAGGGGCGCCCGGCCGAGCGGTTCAACCGATTCAGCTCGCTCTCTGCGCGAAAGCGGCTCAGCGCCTGTTCCCATTCCTCGAACCACTCGCTCACCTGCCGCACTGCCGCCGCGGCGGCCGGGTCATCCGAATCGACGACGGCGAGCATCTGGCAACCCATGGCGCGAAATTCGAGACGTTCCATAGCAACCTCTAATTGATGCACTAGCGCGACGAGCGGGTCCGGGTGATGGTCTGCGGCTGGACCGACTGGCCGGTCACCTGGCGGAGGGTCGTTCGACTGTTGGTGGTCCGCTGGGTGGTTGTCGCCGGCACGCTTGCCGCCTGGACGATTGGGGTCTGGGCAGCCGTCTGGCCCTGGTCGATGGCGAGCATTCCCCACCCGCCGATGGTCGCTACCAGCGACGTGACCATAATCATGACCTTCCAACCCTTGCCCTCTTTTCGGGATGAAGCGGCGCGTGGCGCCGCCGTTCTGGTTTGTGTGTTTGTCATATTCGTCATATTTGTGCCGGGTGTTAATCGAGATGGAGTGGGTTGATTAGTCATCGTTATTGCCTCCAAACAGACCGTCGAGTCCCTGGCCCTGATTCTGGCCGCCGAATTGATGCTCGGATTCCTCGCCGCCCCGCCGTCCAAACCGCCCTGACCCATTGGTCAACTGTGGGACGCTGTTCGACAGCACCTTGCCGCTGCCGGCGTCCACATACACCGTGCCCTGATCGAGCAGTACTTCATACGCGACGGTCCCGTTATAATTCACAAGCTCGGGGGTGCGGGTCAACTGGGCGCCCGGCGCGGCTTTCATCGCAATCTGCGCCGCCGCGTCGGCGGACAAGGTCGCCTGCGCGCCCGAATCACTCGCCGGGGCCTCTGTCGGCAACTGCGCGGGGTCGGCCGGCGCCGCCTGGATCTGCCCGAGCGGGGCCGCCGATGTGGTCCGGCTGAGGACCGCTAAAGCCACGACGCCGCTCGCCATCAACATGACTGTCGTTAGCACCCCGGCGATTGCCCAAACCATCTTTTTGCTCATTATTTCCTTCTCCGTTCTATGGATTAAATTGCTGTTGATTGCCGAATCTGTGTTTACTATACAGGATAAAGCTGAGGCTGTGGTTAGGAGGGCTTTAGGGGTTTGTTAAGAGCCTGTTAAGGGAGGGGAGAAGGTGGGGAGGGATCTAAATGCTCGGCCCAACGCTCATGAGCGTTGGGCCGAGGTAACGGTCTATTAGCATGCCTTGTGCAATGCACAAATCATTACTGGCGACGTGAAAAAGCGGTCATGCGTGGGAGGGCGTATGGGCTTCCTGTTTTTGTGCGAGATAGAACTCGCGTCCGGTGACGGTCGCCCGTTTAGTCGCCTGCTTGAAGGTGTCCGAAGCGAACCACTGCATTGCCCTGTCCAGATTCTCCGCTTTAAGATGGAACAGCGCCGCATGGGGAGTATCGACATCGCGATAAACAGGACCATCCGTGATGCCATACGACTTGCGATCTTGCACATGATCGTAATGGGTTTTCAGCCAAGCGTCATAGTCCTGCATCTCTATTCGGATCAATATATCTTGCATGGAACCTCCTTGACCTTTCCGGCAGAGATTTTCTGCCTATTTCTTTATACGCATACATGGCTATTTTGCATTTAACTTGCTAACCGGGAATGCTTCCCATGCCATCCCCTTGTCAACAAAAAGCCGCCCGGGTTGTGCCGAGCGGCAAGAGTGTCTCTGAGAGCTAACGGTTTCATTTTTTTCTTCCTCCTTCATAATTGTTTCTCGTTGACTGCTTTATTTACCTAGCCAGCGCCCAATTCCGAGTTGGATAATGAAAATTACCATCGGCAGTACGATGACCGATAGAAAACCGGTAAACAAGCCCGCTCGCCAAGGCCAGGTAGGTATCTTGATCAATACATCATGTTCGCCACGCAGTACAGATAGAGCGTGATCGAGTTGATCCAGCCCACCCAGTTCGTTACTATCGAGATTCGCGTGCAGTCGCGCCAGCGTTGACTCGACACGCTGATCATGTTCTGCCAACAGTCTGCGCTTTTCCGAGACTAGACGCTGATGCACAACCCAAAGCGGCAGCGCAAACGCTGCCAGCGCCAGCACAAGCATGATAAGCGGTGGAATGAAAAATACGAGAGGGTTCGCAAAATAATCAATCGGAGTGACAAGCAGGGTCAGAACGTAAAGAAATATGAGAGCCATGCCCGTGCGTGACGTGAGAACCGAGAAAGCATAGACCGGGTCGAGCCGGAACAGGTTAAACTGTTTGACCGACTTGACTGTGGTATGGACGAGGCGCAATTGTCGAATCGTATGATAAAAAATGACGGTCCCTATCGTGTAACCAACCCACCCATCAAGAATGATGTGAATTGTTCCGAGTGTTCCATATCCCTTTGCCAAATATGTAGGGTAAAGTAGATAAATAAGAATCGCATAGACGCAAGTAAAAACAAAACCGCTGATAATTACGCCGCGAGCGGGCATCGTGGTGAGTTCGTATTTCAGCCGCTGTAACCCTTCGGGTGAGAGATCGAGCAGAGGGCCAAAGTTGGACACGGCTTTCAGCGCCGTCAAATCCAAAAACGTCATGAGGGCGAGCGGAGCCCAGAGCCATAGCGGCCAAGTAAAATGACCTGACCTGAACGCAAATGCAGGGAGCGAGCCGTCCACCCAATCAAAGACGTGGTTAAAGAGGCCGTGAAGGATAAACAGCGCTAAATACGCCAGCCAGTACGGGATGGGCAATTGCTCAACCCAATCCATGAACCGGTCGATAAAGCTTGGTGGGTAGGGCTTGATGTCGCGATTATCCGGTTGCATCAACTCTGATGTGACTGCTTGGACTGGAGTAGCCATTGTGCACCTCTTTTGAGAATGCGAGCATAAACGGGAATGCGCGGTTTGGCCGCACATCCCATTCCAACTTTTGCGCGGCGGGCCTTTCTGTCACGGCGTCCAATAATCTCTTGAAATCGTTCATCTGTGGTTCTTCACTCATGCTTGCCTCGGACCCTCAGCCTGACGATTAGGAGTCGTTGGGTCTTGGATACTCTTATAGTTTATAAAGTTTCCATCCAGCCCACCCACCGGCCAATATGTAAATGAGGGTCGGGAATCCAATCAAAATTGGATAGCTGTCAAATTCCCCGAACCAAGAAAAGTTGTCCATAGGTCTGAATGAAAAGTTTGGCGTTATCCCGAGAAGAATATGGGATAGAGCAGCTATGGAAGCACATGTGACAACACTTATTATAGCAAAAGACAAACGGGAGAGATGTGCTTCGAGCCGGGCCGCTAATACCCCAATAATCCGCCCTGTGACCATCCCATATAGGATTGCCGGAAGGACACCAAATAAAATAATAAGGGGTGAGCCGACAATCAGAACGAACAACGTGGGTACGATTCCCGAAAAGCCCGAAGTGAAAATCATGGAGCCGAAAACGGATAGAATCGCGTATGCGATTGACAACCCAACTGCTAGTTTCAGACCCATTATGACACCTACGCGGCCTAATCGATCCGCTTGACGGTTCACCCGCTTGGGGACTATTTCTGGTTGAATTTGCATATCTGCACTTGGTCTAGCACGGTCGATGTGGTGAGCGTGGCGTGCGCCGATGCTGGCGGGACCCCTTGGGAGGGCCAACACGATTAACCGATCCAGAGTCAGTTGGCACTATCCCATTTGAACCCATAGGGCGAGAGGATTAGAATCACTGAGCAATTATGAGTTATTACATCTCGTAACGCTAAATCACAACTCGCAACGGTATTGACTATTCTGGACCTGTTAGCTTCCTCAACACATCCATTTTGAGATACGGTTCCAACATCTTGAGTGCGAGCATAGGTACATTAGCCGAGGTCAGAAAAGTCTTGCCACTGGTCGTTACCCGCCAAGGATAATCCTTGCTTTCATCATACCATTCCCAGGATAGAATGATTGTCTCGTTATCCGACTCAATAAACATATCAACACCAAGTCTCTCGCCATCCGTAGCAAAAGGAGGTGGTGTGTACGGACTGTCTTCAAGTGGAATACGCGCAATCATTTGTAAGTATTGAGTCATGACCTCAGCGGGAATTGAAATTTGCTCTACCGCATCCCGAACAGACGGATATTCTCGAGGGACCACGACATGGAAGCTTGCCTCTCCGTTAAAACCTTGGTTAGCGCGCTCCAGGGTAAAATTCTCATCGGTCTGTGGCTTGGGTGGAGTCCTGATGTAGCTACGATCCCATTTTCGGTGAATACGAATTCTATGTGCTTCAAGCACGGAATCAAGAGAAGGTGTCAATTCAACCTTTGCTTCCACCGTTTTTGTGCTCAAAGGCACTGTCATCAGAGGTTCTGGAACTGGAGAGGGTAACGCTCTCATAGACTTACACTTTTAACATTTCGGTCGAAAAATGCCCTAAAAACCGGGCAAAAATCACCTTAAAACGCCCAAGTGTAAGTCTATGAGGGGTAACGCTATTGTTTGCACAACGGGCGTTTGAGGGGCCTGAGTACGGCATTGGATTAATATAAGAGCCATTGCAAGACTGGCTATTGTGGCTATTACTTTGCTTGGCTTCTTCATCTCAATTCCTCCGCATCTTTTGATTCGAGGATTCAACAAGGTAAACTAATGCTGTGTGCGCCGCTGCTGGCGGGAACGCTCGGGAGGCCCCCTATCCTGGCCGCTCTATGGGCAATACCCGAGCTCCATAATTTGTGCAAATTGAGGTGCCCAGTGGCGGTACGGGCGAAACGTTGATCTCATCACCGTAAAACTGCCCTCTGATAAAGAAAGAGCGTGCTCAAGCAAACTCCTCCTCTCTCCAACCCGATTCATCGGGTTTCTATTTTCAGACTGGCATTTCAATGGCGGAGGGGCTCAATGCCGCCACAGCAGCATAATCCCCACTGCAAGCGGAATGCCAACTGAAAGGGCGACACTCGTCAAGAGCCATTTCCAATAACCTTTCCCCGAGGCTCGGCGGATGATTGCATAGCCAAATAGCCCAAGGCCCGTTGAGGCCAACATGAGGAGGCCAATCATTGCTGCCGGGGCCGGAGGCGTTGCGGGGAAGGGGTCTCTGATATATTCCGCAACCATCCATCCAAGTTCGAGGAAAAAGATAAAGAGGGCCAAGCAGAGAGGAAAGAAGCGAGGTCTCCAATAGATGAGCCAGAGAAAGACGATATTGAGCGCAGCGCTATAAATGTTAAAGAGCGCTATGTTTCGGAATGGTAGCAGCAGCCACATAGTGCCACACAAAACCGAGGCGACAATTACCCATAAGATAGGTTTCCGTTTTGCGACCATGATGCCATCTCCTCTCAATAAGGTCGAACCGGTGGGGCCGCGTTCTGCTTCCGTGCGCGATTGATGGTAGATACAATATAACCGATAGAGACAGCCACCGACAACATGAGCATGGGGAAAATGACTGAGAGGACGCGCCCAATGTCCCATTGGGGAGGGAGAGAGCGTGGCAGAGAAGTTACCTCGCGCGCTGCCGTGTAAAGGAGGATTTGATAGACCAGGCCACCTGCGGCCGAAATCAGGCCCAGAAGGATTGGTAGTATGAATAGCACTTGCCTCGCCCTCCTCTGTTCGGGTGGTGTGGCAACGAGGACCCCTCCCGCAAAGCCAAAGCAAAGCAAGGCCGTTCCATATACAGCCAAATAGATCGGGACAATTCCAAATTCGATGAGGCCCATGTAAAGGTTCATGAGAACCAGGCCCAGAGCCAAATCTCTCCAGTCCTTGAGCTTCATAGTAGCCTCTGGATGCAAGATTCGAGATAGCGTTAGGGCAACGCTCAACCGCAACGGGGGGCGCGGCCCGGCGCCGCATCCAGCCAATGGTTGAAACCGTCGGCTGAAAATGGAAGCGTGCTCAAGCACGCTCGCGCGAACAGGTCAATTGGATTATAGCACCGGACGGAAAAACAAAAAAACTCCCGTTCAATTCGGGAGTTTCATGAGGTGGTGAGGATGGGACTCCACTCTCAGCTCAACGGGTCGGAGCCGTTGAGCCCAAGCCGAATTGCTCAATTTGATTGACTCGTAGCCTGTCACAATCATTTTGTCATGTCGAGCGAAGCGAGACATCTTCTTGGCGCTAGCGAGATTCCTCGCTACGCTCGGAATGACAACTGTGCAGGATCAATGTGATGGAGTACTAGATACTTACGAGGCTGCCGAGCGCCTTGCTCGCTTTGCGTCATTTCTGTGTTCGTTCGCCAGTTTCAACCAGAAGATCAGCTCGTCAGCGCCTCCCTGCTGAATCATGTCGAAAAATAGTTCCTCATTAACGCGGTGCTCGTGATCGGCCGCGCGCTTGTGTACAGGGACCGCGATCTCCCAACCGCTTACGGCCTTGCAAAGCTGATACAACTTGCGCCGCCAAGCGCAAAGTGATATATAGTCCATACTATGAGCAAAACATCCACTTATCTGGCGGTCCCCGTCGGCG